>NZ_JBHTUD010000020.1:0-117347 GCF_042794235.1 Nocardia sp. NPDC056541 | reverse complement strand
CTTATGTTGTTATTACTAGACCGGCCGATCGTCGATATCCGCACCTCGGAGAAGACCGCGGGCTTATTCGACCGACCCCGCCCCGGTGTTCGCGGTAACCCACCGCCACGCCGGGGCCGTCTCGAATTGGCTTCGCAGACTTGTTCAGAGTGCGTTGATCCGGGCCAGTGCTTCGAAAGCCAGATCGGCGGCCTGCCACAACGCCGTGATCTCGGTGCGGATGGCGGGCGCGAGAGCGGGGTCTTGCAGGGCGAGGCCGTTGGTGAAGATCACCGTGTTCGCGCCGAGGTCCGCGGCGATGAGCATCTGTTCGGTGGCGACGCCCGCGCCGAACAGCTGGTCCAATCCCTCACCGACGAAATAGAACCGCCACAGCGGGCCGAGGTCGGCGCCGTAGGCCGCTTTGGTGCGGTCGATGATCACGTCGCCGACCGAGGCGATGCCGGCCACGATCTTGAAGTAGTCCGGCGCGTTCTCCGGCCTGCTGCCCACGGCTGCCACCGAGTAGGTCAGGTCGACGGTGAGGTGTGCGTTGTAGCCGGCCATAGCGGTGCGGGCGCGCGACGCCCCGCAGTCGCGGGCGAGTGCGAAATAGTGTGCCCAGTGTGGTTCCGCGATGCCACCGGTGAATTCGGCATGCAGATTGTCGAGAAATCGGCGCAGCAGTTCCGAGCTGATCGCGTGCGCGTACTCGCGGTTCGCGAACGCGGCCGGGTCGCGCTGCATCGGCATCACCGCGGCGTATTCGACGCCGTCGAGCCCGATCGCGAACAGCCCGCGGAGGTCGCGATGCTCGACGAGGATCTCGGTGATCCGATGATGGCGGGCCACCGCGTCCTCGAGCCGGCCCAGGCTGTCGGCGCCGGAGATCGCCGACGTGTTTGACAACCGCGCGATCTCGTCGATGTCGTTTTGGGACAGGGTGGACCCACAGGCCGTGTCCCCGGCCGCGCCTGCGGCCGGGTTTGCGGGCAGAATCAGTGCCGCGGCGGCGACACAGGCGGCTATTGCACTCGATACGCGCACGCGCCGATTCCACCATCTCTCGGCGCGATTCGCGCATCGACGCGCGCGTCGTCGCACCCGATGGGCGTGTCGGCCCACCGTGCCGCGAGGGGCCCCTACCCTGGACCGATGCCGGAGACGATTGCGATTTCAGGGGCCAGTGGACAAATCGGCGGCCGCGTTGCCCGTCTGCTCGCCCCCTCGGGCGCCCGCCTGCGACTGCTGGGACGCCACGTCGAGCACATCGCGCCGATCGACGGCGCCACCACGGCCACCATCGACTTCGGCGATCCGGCCACCGTGGCGGCCGCGCTCGACGGCGTGCAGACCTTCTTCTTCGTCTCGGCCACCGAGAGCGCCGACCGCGCGGCTCAGCAGACGGCGGTGGTGAACGCCGCGAAAGACGTGGGCGTGCAACGGATCGTGTATCTGTCGTTCGTCGGGGCCGCGCCCGATGCGACGTTCACGTTCGGCCGTGACCACTGGTACACCGAACAGGCCATCCGCGCCTCCGGCCTCGCGTTCACTTTCCTGCGCGACAACCAGTACCAGGACATCATCCCGCATTTCGCCGACGGGGACGGGGTGATCGAAGGTCCGGCCGGAGACGGCGAAGTCGCTGCGGTCACCCGCGCCGATGTGGCGGATTGTGCTGTGGCGGTGCTCGGTTCGGACGCGCACGACGGCGCGACCTTCGACCTCACCGGCCCGCGAGCTTTCAGCCTGACCACCGCCACCGCCGACATGACCGAAGTCCTCGGCCGACCGTTCCGCTACGTCGAGCAGACCGTCGACGAGGCTTACGCCTCCCGCGCGAAGTACAACGCGCCGCAATGGGAGGTCGACGGCTGGGTCAGCACCTACACCGCGATCGCCCAGGGCGACCTCGCGCAGGTCACCGACGCGGTCCCACACCTGACGGGCCACCCGGCCATCGACTTCCGCGATTTCCTCGCGACAGTGCCGAAGAACTCCTGAACTCTGGTGAGTCGCGCCGAGCGACTCACCCGGTGGTCTCCTCGGCAGCGGGCTCCGTCGCCGGCAACAGCGAGTACGCCAGGCAGACGAGCGCGAAGAACACGTAACCGAGTGCCACGCCGGGCGCGGCGGCCCATTCGACCGCGTGTGCGTGAATCAGTCCGATCCAGCTCAATCCGGCGCCGATGACCGCCGCCACTCCTGCCGCACGGAAACGTTTGTCGAGGATGAACGTGACGATAGCGCCGAGCACGAGACCGGCCAGTACCGCACCGGACCCGAACACCTTCAGCCCGTCATAGACCACGCCCGCTTGACCGAGCGCGTCCGAGCCGACCTTCGCCGCCGACGTCCCCGCCGCGGACAGCGCGTTGTCGATCTGGGTGACGGCCCACTCCGCCAGGTTGGGAAGCAGCGCGGCCACGACCGCCACCGCGTGGATCCGCGGCACCGCCTGGAATGCTTGCGCGCCGATCAGCAGGCCGATGTAGAGCAGGATCGGGACGATCGCCGGGATGGGCAGCAGGGTCGCGAGGATGCCGAAAAGCCCCAGCAGGCACATGATGCCGATGGTCAGGCCGCTGGCGAGGGAATAGCCGGTGCGCCCGCCCGCGTCCTTCCATCCCGGGTGACCGATGTAGACGGCGGGTGGGAAGGGTGAGCCGAAGCCCGCGCCGATCACCGCGCCGAAACCGTCGGCCAGCAGCACGCTGCGCAGGTTGTAGTTGTCGCCCGCGGCGGCGGCGCTTTCCACGTTGCTCATGGCTTCGGTGAAGTTGTAGATGCCCAGCGGGATGGCGGTGGCCAGCAGCGGAGCGAGGTTGCCGAGTCCGTCGAAGAGCAGGTCCAGGCGCAGGTCGGGCAGCCCGAGGGCGATGTCGTGCGCGGCCTGGGCGACATCGGGTGCCGACATGTACCCGCCGATCCAGCCGATCGCCGTGCCGGCCAGCAGCGCGACCAGTCCGACCGGGATATTGCCCGGCAGCTTGATGTCGGTGAAGAAGCCGATCAGGATGATGGCCAGCACCGGCAGTCCGATCCAGGCCACCTCCCACATCTGCGCGGCGGGGCGCATGGCGATGAAGGTGATCGAGATGCCGGCCAGGGTGCCGAGCATCGCGGCACGCGGAGTGACCTTGCGGATGTAGGGGCCGACGAAAGCGCCGATCATCACGATCACGCCGATCATGAACGCCCAGGCCAGACCGGCCGCCCACGCCTGCAAGGGATCTCCGGTGGCCAGGTAGATCGGCAGCATCACCACGAACACGACGATGAACATGTGCGGAACACTCGGCCCGTAGGGCAGTGCGGTGACATCGGCGCGTCCTTCGCGGCGGGCCAGGCGCCGCGCCAGCACCATGTAGTACAGGTTGCCCAGCACGAGCGCGACGCCGAGGGCGGGCAGCACCGTCCCGAGGACATCGGTGCTGGGAATCTTCACCACCGCGATGGTGAGTGTGGTCAGGGTGAGGACGTTGACCAAAATGTTGAACGCCAGCCCGAAGAAGGCGTTCGTGTCTCCCCTGGTCCACCACGGAAGTGCCGGTGGCGCAGGTTGTTCCGGTGTGACTGTTGTTTTCGAGGTGTCGACGGACATGGTGGATCCTGTTCGCTAGGCCGTGACGGGGGCGGTGGTGCCGAGTGCGGCGATGACATCCGCGGCGCCGGCAACCCAGCCGAAGATCGCGCCCTGAGCCGCGATCATCGCCAGTCCGACGCGCTGGAATTCCGGGAAATAGGAGCCGACGCAGTCCGCGACCACGAGGCATTCGTAGCCGCGGTCATTGGCCTCGCGGACGGTGGTGTGGACGCAGACCTCGGTGGTTACCCCGGCGACGAGCAGGGTGGTGATCGAATGCTGTTGCAGCACAGAGGCCAGTTCGGTCGCGTAGAACGCGCCCTTGCCAGGCTTGTCGATGACGGTCTCGCCGTCGAGCGGCGCCAGTTCGTCGATGATGTCGTGGCCGTACTCACCGCGGATCAGGATGCGCCCGAATCGCCCCGGATCACCGATGCGCTGCGAGGGGTTGCCGCGCCGAAGTTTCGACGGTGGGCAATCGGACAGGTCCGGCAGGTGGCCCTCTCGGGTGTGGATCACCGTGACACCCGCGGCCCTGGCCGAGGCGAGCACACCGGAGAGGGGTTCGATGACGGTGCGCAACAGCGTCACGTCGTTGCCGAGGCTTTCGCCGAAGCCACCGGGGAGCAGGAAGTCTCGCTGCATGTCGATGATGACGAGCGCGGTCGTGGTGGGATCGAAGGTGAACGGGCTCGGGGTGGCGGGGATTTCGGTCATCGTCGCTCCTGGAGGGATACCGGGCCGAGGTGGTGGGGCAGTGCGGTGGTGCGCGGTTCGTCCAGCAGCCGTGCGGCGGCGGCGAGAACGAGGTCGTCGGCGAGTGCCGGGCCGAACACCATGAGCGAGACCGGCCTGCCGTCGCGGGTGGTGCCGGCCGGAACCGCGATCGCGGTCAGATCGAGGAGATTGCCGAAATGGGTGTAGTGGCCGAGCACGGTGTTGGTCGCGATGGGGTCGGCCAGCACCTCGGGGACAGTGAAAGTGGTGCCGATGGTCGGCACCACTACCGCGTCGACCTCGTCCCATATCCGGGCGACCTCGGCGCGCAGTTCCTGCAACCGCTGCTGTGCGCGGAACACGTCCACGGCGCTGAATCGGCGTCCGCTGTCGAGGATTTCCCGGATCACGGGCAGGATCGAGTCGGGCCGATCGGTCAGGAACTCCTCGAATTCGACCAGACGTTCCGCGACCCACGGACCCTGGTAGAGCAGCGCGCCCGCGGCGAGGAACGGTGCGAGTGTCGTGTCGACGCAGCTGAACCCCATACCCGGCAACCTGTCTCGCGCACCGAGGTGTGCCGCGCGCATGGCGTCGTCGCCGAAGAACTCGAGCTCCTGCGGTGCCGGTAGACCGAGCCGGATCGGGCCACTGGGGAATCGCCCTCCCCTGGCGCGGGTCCACGGATCGTCGTGATCGACCGCCATGATCACCTCGGCGACCAGGTCCAGGTCCTCGACAGTGGTCGCCATGAGGGTGAGGCAGTCCAGCGACTTACACGCGGGCACCAGCCCGACGGTGCTGATCAGGCCGCGCGACGGCTTCCAGCCGACGATGCCGTTGAGTGCGGCGGGCACGCGGCCCGAACCCGCCGTATCAGTCGCCACACAGAACGGCACCTGGCCGAGTGCCACCGCGAGCGCCGATCCAGAACTCGAACCGCCGGAGATCAGATCGCCGCCGAAGACGCTGCGCGGCACCGGGTACGGGGTTCGGGTGCCGTTGAGGCCGGTGGCGAACTGGTCGAGATTGGTCTTGCCGACGAACAGCGCGCCCGCGTCGAGCAGGCGCTGCACGGCGGGTGCGGTGCGGGTGGCGAGGTAGGCGTAGTCGGGGCAGGCCAGCGTTGTCGGATAGCCGGCGACGTCGATACTGTCCTTCACCCCGAAGGGAACACCGTACAGCGGCAGCGTGCGTGCGCCAGGCATGCGCTCGACAGCCGCTGCGGCAGCGAGCAATTCGTCACGGGGTACCGGGGTGATCCAGGTGCCGTCGTCGCCGCGCGCGGCGATCGCGTCGGCCACTCGCGCCGCGGTTCTGGTCGGGGAGCCGTTGCCGCCCTGGTGCTGGGCGAGGATTTCCGTGACCGTAGAGCCTGTCATGTTGTCGATTGTCGACAGAAAGTGTGACGACGGGAGACTCGGTCTGTATCGGATGTGTTAGCAGATACCGAGTTTCAGGTATGTTTGCTCGCCGTGCCTGCGGAGCGCGGTCTCGGCCCGCAGCGGGTCGTTGGTCTCCAGCGCGGCGAGCAGTTCCTCATGTCGGCGCACACCTTCGCGCCGGGCGCCCACCTCGGTTTCCTCACGGAGATTGCGTGCCATCGCGAGCTGTAGTTTCACCAGGATCTGCTCGTACACGAGGTCCAGTTGCCGATTGCCCGCCAGCGCGACGATTTCGGCGTGGAAGCGGCGGTGGGCGTCGTCGCGGGCGACCCAGTCTTTGCGCCGGTCCGCCGCGGTCAGTTCCGCGAGCGCCGCACGCACCCGCCCCAGCCGCAGGTCCGTACTCGGCAGGGCGACGGTCACCGCGTGCTGTTCCAGCGCCCGCCGCACCTCGAACAACTCGACGATGTCGCGCGCCGACCACACCACGACCCGATACCCACGCCGCGGCAGATGCTCGACGAGGCCCTGCTCCGCCAGGCGCCGCAGCGCCTCCCGCACCGGCGCCCGACTGATCCCGAGCCGCGCGCACAGGGCTTCCTCGCCTACCCGCTCCCCCGGCGCCAACGCGCCGCTGAGAACCTGCGCGCGCACGTGCTCAGCGGTCATCTCCACCAGACTCGCCGGGAGATCGGTCGAATTCGATGCGGCTGCCGTCATGAGTCGAGTCTACGAACAGCGACCGGGGTGGTGCCGACGCCGCTAGACCAGGCGCAGGCTGTCGATCATCTTCTTGGCCTGTTCGGCGGTGAGTTCGCCGGTGGTGCCGCGGTCGACGAGGATGGTCAGGACGAGAGTTGTATTCGCGGCATTGCGAAAGCCGAAGGTGTAGACGGAGTAGGCATTCGCGGTGCAGCCCGGGATCTGCGGGGTCCACGGGCCCGAGGTCTCGACGAATTGGCCGCTGATTCCGCTCTGGGTCTTCAACGACGTCGGCGCGCTGATCTTTCCGCCGGTCGGGTCCGAATATCCCCCTGCCGCGGCTATTTTCGCGACACTCTTCGCCGCGGCCGCCGCATCGGTCTCGGTGGTCGAGGTCACCGCGGCCATGGCGCGATACACCGAGCCGGGGCAATAGTTGGCGCCCTCGGTCGCCTGACCGCGACCGTCGATCGCGCCCGTCGCATTGGAGAACGACATGGTGTCGCTCTCGGAGTGGAGGGTCCAGGCCGACGGCACGTCGTAGGCGACGCGATAGGAGGCGATGAGCACGCCCTTCGAGCCCGGCGCGAGCGGTGCGGTACTGGTGCCCGACAGTGGTCCTGATTTCGTCGTGGTGGTGGACGTGCTCGCCGAGGTGGTGGACTCGTCCGAGGAGCTGGCAGCGAACCCGACGGCGACGGCGACCCCGATCACCAGCACGACGACCACCGCGATCGCCGCGATGATCGCGCCCGAACCGCCATTGCGCCGCGGTGGAGGCGAATACTGCTGTGGCGCATAGCCGTACGGCTGCTGGCCGTACGGCTGCTGGCCGTACGGCGGCTGCTGGGCGAACTGACCCGGTCCGAACTGGGACCCGTACGGCTGCTGACCGATTCCGGGCTGAGACGCATAAGACTGTCCGCCACCGGACTGCGCCGCATACGGGTTGTGACCCGCCCCGGGTTGCTGCCCATACGCCTGCTGTCCGCTCCCCGGCTGGGCCGCATACGGATCGTGGCCCGCCCCGGGTTGCTGCCCGTAGGCCTGCTGCCCGGTCCACGGTTGTCCGACCACTGTCGGCGGCGCGAACGGGTGCTGCCCGCTCCCCGGCTGTCCCACTCCGGGCTGCTGCCACTGCTGCCCGGTCCCGTGTTGCTGCCCGTACGGCTGCTCGCCCGTCCCCGGTGGTGCGAATTGCTGTCCGAACACGGTGGGGGGCGCTATCGGATGCTGTCCGCTTCCAAGGTGATTCGCTCCCGGCTGCGGGGTGGCGGTGGGTTGCGGGCCGTCTTGCGGTCGGGGAGTCGACTGCTCGGCCGGGTTGCCGGGCGAGCGCAGGATGGTGGGGTCGGCGGGGGGTTGTGCGGCCGGGTCAGGGGTGGGGCCTGACATTCCGGGCGCCTCCCACCACCGATCACTGTCGTTTGCCACGGCCCGTCCTTCCTCGCCATCTGCCTCCACGACCATCGAGCGGGTCGCGTCCGGTCAGATCCCCACTCAGAGTAGTGGCGAACCACCGTCGCCGAGAACTCGAAATCGTGCGTTCACGGCCGTTCGGGGTTACTCGGGTGTCACTGGACACCGACCGCGGGATCAGTCCGTCAGCCCGCCGGAGGTGATTCGGTCGGCGGCGCTCACCGTCGCCGCGCCGAGCTCACTCAAGGCGAGGGCGGACAACCGACTGTCGGGGCAGCTCACGACCGCGGCGACGACCGCACCGGCGCGGTCGCGAATCGGGGCGGACAGCGTGACGACGGCGTTCTCGGGGCCGAGTTCGTCGGGCAGGTAATCGATGGTGATCAGTTCGGTGATGACGGAACCGAGCTGGGCGCGCAGTGCGGCCGTGATCGGTGAATCACGCAGGCCCGCCAGCACTTCCAGCATCGGTGTCGAATCGTCGACCAGCCGTTCGACCGAGTAGCCGCGGGTGCGGATCTCGGCGAGGACGCGCGCGAGGCGGTCGCGGTGGGTCGGGTCGGCGGTGGCCAGCCAGGCCTGCTGGACGGGTTCGGGCGCCCAGGCGATGAATTCGCGGCAGACGGGAGGCGCGAGCGGCAGGCGCCTGCCCGGACGGATCCAACCGGCCGAGGGATGCCCGACGACCTCGGTGACCACAATGCTGTCCCCGGCGCGCTCGGCGAGAAACACCGGTACACCCACCTTCTCGGACAGGTCTCGCAGGTGCGGCACCGCGGTACGACGCAGCGGAAACGCCGCTTCGGCACGCCGGGCGACGGTCAGCAGCCGCAGCCCGATGCCGTAGCAGCCGTCGTCGTCGCGCACGGTCCAGCCATCGGCGGTGAGCTGGGTGAGTACGGCGTGCGCGGTGGCGCGTGACAGCCCCGCTTCGCGCACTATCCGAGCCAGCGACAAACGGTCGGTGGCATGTCGTGACAGCAGCTCGAGCACCTTCACCACGCGCTGTGTCGGCGGCGACGCGGCGCCAGGAATCTCGGCATCACCCATCGAATCCGGGGTCACCTCTTGACCGGCGCGCTCGGCCCGGCTTATCGTCGGTGTCACAATACCGAACAATAGCGTCGAATATTCGACATCGCAACCCGTCGGGGAAAGTTCCCCGGCGAACCGCGCGAACGAAGTGGGTGAACAGTGCAGGCGGGGTACGAGTTATCGCATCTGGCGGCCTTGGAGGCCGAGTCGGTGCACATCTTCCGGGAGGTCGCGGCCACACTCGCGCGACCGGCCCTGCTCTTTTCCGGCGGCAAGGATTCCGCCGTGCTGCTGCACTTGGCGCGACGCGCATTCTGGCCCGCGCCGCTGCCTTTTCCGCTGCTGCACGTGGACACCGGCCACAACTTCGACGAGGTGATCGAGTTCCGCGACCGCACCGCCGAACGCACCGGCGCGCGCCTCGAGATCGCTCGGGTCCAGGACGACATCGACACGGGTCGCGCGGTGGAACGCCCCGGCGGCACCCGCAACCCGCTGCAGACCACCACGTTGCTGCGCGCGATCGGTGAGCACCGATTCGACGCGGCATTCGGCGGCGCACGCCGTGACGAGGAGAAGGCGCGCGCCAAGGAGCGAGTGTTCAGCTTCCGCAACAGCTTCGGCGAATGGGACCCGCGAGCACAGCGACCCGAGGTGTGGAACCTCTACAACGGCCGCCATCAGCCCGGCGAGCACATCCGGGTGTTCCCGCTGTCGAACTGGACCGAGCTCGACATCTGGGAGTACATCGACCGCGAGGCCGTCGAGCTGCCGTCGCTGTACTACGCGCACCGGCGTCAGGTCATCGAACGCGACGGCATGCTGTTGTCGGCCGGCCGATTCATCACACCGAAGGCCGGTGAGCGCACGTTCGAGGCGACCGTCCGATTCCGCACGGTCGGCGACGCCACCTGTACCGGTTGCGTCGAGAGCGGCGCCGACACCGCGGCGAAGGTGATCGCCGAGACCGCCGCCACCCGGCTCACCGAACGCGGCGCCACCCGTGCCGACGACCGGATCTCCGAGACCGGCATGGAAGACCGCAAGCGAGAGGGCTACTTCTGATGCGCCGCAACCTGTTACGACTGGCGACCGCGGGCAGCGTCGACGACGGCAAATCCACCCTCATCGGCCGGCTGCTCTACGACTCCAAGTCCCTGTTCGACGATCAACTCGCCGCCATCGAACGAGTCAGCACCGAACGCGGCGGCGCGGCGGCCGATCTCGCGCTGGTCACCGATGGCCTGCGCGCCGAACGCGAGCAGGGCATCACCATCGACGTCGCCTATCGCTACGTGACGACACCACGCCGCAAGTTCGTCATCGCCGATACCCCCGGGCACGTGCAGTACACCCGCAACATGGTGACCGGCGCGTCCACCGCGGACCTCGCGCTGATCCTGGTCGACGCCCGCACCGGCGTTTCCGAACAGACCCGCAGACACGCGTTCCTCGCGACGCTGCTCGGCGTGCCGCACCTGGTGGTGTGCGTGAACAAGATGGACCTGGTCGACTGGTCGCAGGAGCGTTTCGAGGAGATCCGCACCGAGTTCGCCGCGTTCGCCGCCAAGTTGACGGTGGGCGATCTGAGCTTCGTGCCGGTGTCGGCGCTGCTCGGCGACAACGTGGTCGACGGCTCGGAGCACATGGACTGGTATCCGGGACCGCCGTTGCTGCGCCACCTCGAGGACGTGCACATCGCCTCGGACCGCAACCTCATCGATGCCCGGCTGCCGATCCAGTACGTCATCCGGGCGCAGGAAGGACTCGACCACCGCAGCTACGCGGGTAGCATCGCGGGCGGCATCTTCAAACCCGGCGACGAAGTGGTGGTGCTGCCCGGCGGGCGGTCCTCCCACGTCAAGGAGATCTGGGGCCCGGGTGGCACGAAGGTCGACGAGGCGTTCACCGGCATGGCGGTCTCGCTGACGCTGGACGACGACATCGATGTCGGGCGCGGGGACCTGCTCGCCCGGCCGGGTAACCGTCCACACATCGGCACCGACCTGGACGCGATGGTGTGCTGGTTCTCCGAGAGTGCTCAGTTGCGCGAGGGTGCCCAGTACTTGGTGCGCACCGCGGCGCAGACCTCGTCCGCCGAAGTCACGGCTATCGACTACCGACTCGATGTGAACACGCTGCACCGGGTCGAGGACGTCACCACGTTGTCGCTCAACGACATCGCGCGCATCCGGTTGCGCAGCCGTCGTCCGCTGCTGTCGGACCCGTATCGGGAGAATCGGCGCACGGGCAGCTTCATCCTGATCGATCCGGTGACCGATCAAACGGTCGCCGCGGGAATGGTGACCGGCCGCGAATCCGGGGCCGATTCCGCGAACGCCGGCACCGAACGCTCGGCCCCGGCCGTGGTCTGGCATCGGTCGGCAGTCAGTCGCGCCGAGCGCGGCCATGCGGGCGCGACGGTGTGGTTGACCGGCCTGTCCGGGTCGGGGAAGTCCACCCTGGCGGTCGAGCTCGAGCGACTGTTGGTCGCGGCAGGCCGGCCCGCCTACCTGCTCGACGGTGACAATCTGCGGCACGGTCTCAACGCCGGCCTCGGCTTCTCCCCCGCCGACCGGGACGAGAACGTCCGCCGGGTCGCCGAAGTCGCCGCGCTGTTCGCCGATTCGGGTGCAGTGGCGATCGTGTCGGTGATCAGCCCGTTCGCCGCACAGCGCACCGCCGCACGGACCGTCCACGCCGACCGCGAACTGCCGTTCCACGAAGTCTTCGTCGACACCCCGCTCGCGGAATGCGAGCGCCGCGACTCCAAGGGCCTCTACGCGAAGGCCCGTGCGGGCGAACTGCCCGGCTTCACCGGAATCGGCTCCCCCTACGAACGACCCGACCATGCTGACCTGGTCATCACTCCCGAGCTCGGCTCACCTGCCGAGATCGCCGCCCACATCCTCCGAGAGCTAGGAATCACAGACCGTTGACCCACTCCAGTACCGCCACCGAATCCGGTAGCAGCGCGCCACCGGAACCACTCACCGCGCCGTTCCTCGCCGCGGTGGCCCAGGCCGAAACGCTCATCGCCGGGGCGGAATTCGTCCGCAGCGATCAGGACCTCGCCGAGGGCTACGACTATCTCGCCGCCAGCGTCGCTGCCTGCCTGCGCCTTTCGGGCGCCCACGGCACTTCGCATCCCTATTTCGTGTCCTCGACCGGCCCGTACGCCAAGATGGGCCTGGACAACCCGGACACCCTCTACTACCACGCGACCATCGAGCCGACCGCCGAGTACCTCGTGAGCGGGGTGCGCGGCAGCACCGTCGATCTGAGTTTCCAGGTACTCAAAGGCGACTACACCGCGACCGACGTGCCCGGTGGCGCCGACGCCTTCGACGACCGGCGCATTCCGATCGCCGCCGACGGCAGCTTCTCGCTGCGCTTCGGACCGCCGAAGGCCGACGCCGGGCCGGACTACTTCCCACTCGGGGAAGGCGCGTCCATGCTGGCCGTGCGCGAGGTCTACAGCGACTGGACCGAGCGCAAGGGCTCGATCCGGATCGAGCGGGTCGACACCATCGGCACCGCACCGGTCGAACCGGATCTGGCCCGTCTGCGCAAACGGTACGGCGCGGCGGCGAAGATGCTGCTCACCCGCGTGCACACCTGGTTCAACTTCCCGAAGTGGTTCTACCTCGATCTGCCGGTGAACACCCTCACCGCGCCCCGGCTGACGCCCGGTGGACTGAGCACCCAGTACTCCTCGGTGGGGCATTTCGATCTCGCCGACGATCAGGCGCTGGTGATCACCGTCCCGAAATCCGATGCGCCGTATCAGGGATTCCAGCTGGGCAGTCTCTGGTACATCTCCCTGGACTACGTCAACCACCAGACCAGCCTCAATCACACTCAGGCCCAGGTGGATTCGGACGGTCTGATCCGGATGGTGGTGAGCAAGCAGGATCCGGGCATCGCGAATTGGATCGAGACCACCGGCCGCACGCGCGGAATCCTGCAGTTCCGGTGGCAGCGCACCGATCGGCCGATGACCGAGGCCGACGGGCCGACGGTCGAGGTCGTACCGATCGACGCAGTCGCACAACACCTTCCGTATTTCGAACACAACCGGATCGATGCCGCCGGCTGGCGCGACCGGATCTCGGCCCGGCAGCGGGCTTTCGCCGAAAGGATGCTGGGATGAGCGGGGCACTGTTGGACGGCAAGGTCGTCGTCGTTTCCGGGGTCGGACCGGGTCTGGGCCGGTCGATCTGTCTGGAGGCGGCCGCGGCAGGGGCGACGGTCGTGCTCGCGGCGCGCACCGAATCCCGACTGCTCGAGGTAGCCGCCGAAATCGAGGCCGCGGGGGGCGCCACGCTGAGCGTGCCCACCGACATCACCGACGAGGCGGCGGTCCAGAATCTCGTGGCGCGCACGGTCGACACCTTCGGCCGGGTCGACGCGCTCGTGAACAACGCGTTCTCGGTGCCGTCGATGAAGCCCCTCGACCGCACCGATTTCGACCACATCCGGTCGAGCCTGGATATGACGGTGCTCGGCGGCTTGCGGATGACGCAGGCGTTCGCGCCCGCGCTCGCCGAGGCCAAAGGCGCTGTGGTGATGATCAATTCGATGGTGGTGCGCCACTCGGAGCCGCGCTACGGCAGCTACAAACTCACCAAGGCCGCGCTGCTGGCCATGTCGCAGACCCTGGCCACCGAACTCGGCGACAAGGGCGTGCGGGTCAACAGCGTGCTGCCCGGCTACATCTGGACCGATCAGCTGAAGTGGTATTTCGGTCAGGTCGCCGAGAAGTACGGCATCACCGTCGAGCAGGTCTACGAGCAGACCGCGTCGAAATCCGATCTGAAGCGGTTGCCCGAACCCGACGAGATCGCCCGTGCCGTGGTGTTTCTCGCCTCCGACTGGTCGTCGGCGATCACCGGTCAGACCCTCGACGTCAACTGCGGCGAATACCACAACTAGGAGCTTGTAGAAGATGACTGTGCGCACCGATGTCGGCACCGTGGCCGACCTGCACGCCTCAGCCACCAAACTCACCGGTCTCACCGATTTCGGGGCCGACGACTACACCGAGGCGTTGCAGGTTCTGCTCGACTCGTATCGCGACGAGGCCGGGCTCACCGAGCTCGGCTCCAAGATGTCGCGCTTCTTCCTGCGCGGCACGCTGGTCGCCCGCGCGCTGAGCGAAGCGGCGTGGGCGGCGAATCCCGGCTATGTCGATACCCCGGTCACGCGGCCGATTTTCGTCACGGGTCTCCCTCGCACCGGCACCACCGCGCTGCACCGGCTGCTGGCCGCCGATCCGGCCAACCAGGGGCTGGAGATGTGGCTGACCGACTTCCCGCAGCCGCGACCACCGCGCGAGACCTGGGGCGACAATCCCGCCTACCAGCAGATCGACGCGGGCTTGCGACAGCATCAGGTGCAGAACCCCGAGTTCATGGGCCTGCACTACATGAGCGCCTCCGACGTGGAGGAATGCTGGCAGCTACTGCGCCAGTCGGGCATGTCGCATTCCTACGAATGCCTCGCCTACGTGCCGGGCTACTCGCAATGGCTGTCCGGCCAGGACTGGACGCCCGCCTACGCCCGCCACCGCCGCAACCTGCAGCTGATCGGCATGAACGACACCCGCCGCTGGGTCCTCAAGAATCCCAGCCATCTCTTCTGCCTCGATGCCCTCCTGGCGACCTACCCCGACGCCATCGTCATCCAGACCCACCGCGACCCCGCCACCATCATCCCCTCGGTCTGCAGCCTCAACGAACACGCCACCCGAGGCTGGTCAACCACCTTCACCGGCGAAACCATCGGCCGCACCCAGCTCGACCTGTGGTCGCGCGGCCTCCACGAATTCACCGCCGCCCGCACCCGACACCCCGAAGCCACCTTCATCGACATCGACTTCGACGATCTCCGCACCGACCCCCTTGGCGTCGTCGACCGTGTGTACGCCCGTACCGGTGCCGCCCTCACGCCCGAAGCTCGAACCGCCATCACCGCCCTCGACAACGAAAGCCGCACCGGCGCCCGCAAACCCACCCACCACTATTCCCTCGCCGACTACGGCCTCACCGAGAACATGGTCGCCGAAAGCTTCGGTAGCTGATCTCGAACGGTCAGGCTACCGACGCTCGCCGGGCATCCCCGACCGGATGCCGGCGAGCGCTGCGATGTCGTGCTTGTCAGCGAGGCCGGCATCGACCCCGACCGGCCGCCACCTCGTGCGGCGTCATTCGTCGACGTCGACCCCGTACCGCCTGGCCAGTTCGGCGAGATCGGTCTCGTACCCCTGGCCGACCGCGCGCAGCCGCCAATCTTCACCGCGCAGATACAGCTCGGCGAGCAGCAGGGTGCGTTCCACGGTTGCGGCATCGAGCGTGGAACGTATCGCGGTGCTCGATTCCGTGCCTGCGGCGAACTCCAGCTCGATGGCGCCGACGTCGCCGAAGGTGAGACCGGCACCGTCGAGCGAAGCGGCGAGGACGATGCGAGTGCAGTGCTCGGGCAGGTCATCGAGGACCAGGGTGATCGACTGCTCGTTCGGCCCGTCCTCGGAAAGCTTGGCGCCCTGCGATTCTGGCTGGTTGTAGAACAGGAAGTCGTCGGAGTCGTCGACTCGCTCATCGCTGCCGAGCAGGAACGCGACGAGATCCACGGTCGACGCATTGAGCTGGCTCCACGTTGCCCGCAGAGTCCACGTATTGCCGCCCTCGGCGATCGGCACGTCGATCACCTGACCTCGCGACAACACCGTCGGCTCCGCGGGCCGGATTTCGGCACGACCAGGTGCGGTCGATGCCGCAGGGATCGCCGCGGGCGCGATCGCACCCTGCTCGAGCAGGTCTGGTCCGTGGACCGCCAGTGCGAGTTCGTCGGCCTTTCGCGCGCGCCGGTCGGATTCCCCACCTGCGAGAAGGAGCAGATCTGTCACCGTCGCGGAGAGATTGACCGCGGCCGAACCACCGAGCTCGACGATCCGCGAGCGCGCCGCCGCAGCCTCGCCGTGGGTTCCGCCCAGCACCAATATCCGCCGACCGGCCAGCGGACCCGATATCGCCCGTGCAGGTGCCGTCGACCGACGTGGCGCCGCAACCGCAGGTACCGCCGCCCCTTTCCGGTGCCCCGGTTCTACCGACTCGAGCAGCGCGGCGAACCGAGCCTCATCGATCACCGGCGTTCCGAACTCGAACGCCTTGCGCGCCTTGCCCGTTTCCGCACGGGCATTGTTGGTGACCAGCACACTGGTTCGGTTGCTCACCGTGCTCGTGACGTCGAGCCCCGCAGCCTCGGCACGGGCGACGAGCTCTTCCCGTTCGATCCGGGTCTCGCCGGTCAGCGCTACCTTCATCCCCTGGCGCAGGGGGCCGGCCACCGCCAGCTTCCCGGGATAGGCGAAGTCACACGGCTGCTTCGGGCCGCGACGTTCGACCGGCCACCTGGACTGCGTCGGCCTGGCCGAATCAGGTGCGCAGTCGAGCAGAGGGGGTGCGATGCCGAGATGGGCCGCGTCGGCGACCAACGCGCGAAGAACATTCGCGAGAACACGGGTGTCGTCGAGCGCATCGTGCGCCTTCTGCTGCGGCACACCGTAATACGTCGCCAGCGTGCCCAACCTGTAGTCGGGTGTCGGCAGCGCGATGCGGCGGGCAAGTGCCAACGTGCACAATCGGCGCTGCACCGGCAGAGCTCCGCCTGCCCGGGCGAACTCCTGCAGCAGGAACCCGTAGTCGAACAGCGCGTTGTGCGCCACCATCACCCGGCCGTCCAGCATGGCCGTCAGTTGGTCGCGCACCTGACCGAACTCGGGCGAGCCCTGCAGCACCTCGGCAGTGAGCCCGTGAATGTGCACGGGACCCGGATCACAACCCGGATCTATCAGGCTGTGGAACTCTCGCGTCACCCGGCCGGTGCCGTCCAGCGTCACCGCCGCGACGGACAGCACCCGGTGCTGGTGCGGCCGTAGCCCGGAGGTCTCGACATCCACCACGGTGAACGCACCGAACCCGGCTGTTTGCTGCTGCTCATCGACCTGCGTCATCCCCTGCATGAGCATCGCATCGTTCGCCGAGCCCGGAACGTTGCACTCGAACGATCAGTGACGCGCGAGTTGCGGTGCGAGACTTCGGCACCGAGTCGGGGCACCCGATCCGGGCCGTTGGCGCCGACGGATCACTCGCCGCCCATCGCGATTCGGTAGAGGGTGGCGAGGGCGTCGTCGATAGGGTGTGGCTTCGGCTTTCCGTCGGGGCCGATCTCGTTCCACCGCACGAGGTTTGTCGCGACCGACATCTGGCGGGTGCCGTCGGCGCTGGTCAGAGACAGCGCTTGGGCACCGAAGACACTGCCGTCGTGGCCCCAGAATGTCTGTCCGCCGGGAGTTCGCACCCGGTGCAGGCCGAGACCGTACTCGATCCGCGTACCGTCGAGTGCGATGACGGGCACCGTACGCTGCATCTGCGCCAACGACTCGCGGCTGACGATGTGCCCACCGAGCAGCATGCGGTAGAACCGATTCAGGTCCGCCATGGTCGAGACGAGTCCGGCGCCGGGCATGGCCCACGACATGTTGTAGACGCTGTAGTCGCGCGGCGGATCGATCATTCCGAACAGCCGCTCGTACATTCGCGGGTGCGCAACCGTCAGAGTCGGCCCGTCCGGAAACGCGGTGTGCTCGAGCCCGGCGCGTCCGATCACCTTCTCGGCGACATAGGTCTCGAATGCAGTTCCGGTCACCTGCTCCAGCAGTTCGCCCAGCAGGAAGTAGTTGGTGTTGGAGTACACGCCGGGGGTCGCTCCGGGCGCCCGGGTGGCGGGCGGCGCGCTGACGCCCATTCCGATCAGCTCGACCGGGTCGAACTGGGTGAACTGATGCTTGTCCAAGCTCTCCGATGACAGCTGCGTCCCGCCGAAAAAGGCTGCGAGGGAGGGAAAGGAGTACGGCAGGTGCTCGGCCAGACCGCTGGTGTTGTTGAGCAGCATCCGCACCGTGATCTGCGCGCCACGCTCACCAGGGACCAAGTGCGGCAGGTAGTCACCGATCGGTGTGTCGAGCCCGATCCGCCCCTGCTCGACCTGCTGCATGATCGCGGCCGCGATGAACGTCTTGGTGATGCTGCCTACTCGGTGGACCATGTCGGGGCCGATGGCTTCGCCGGAGGTGGCGTCGGCGACCCCCGCCGTGCCACTCCACACCCGGTCGCCGTCACGTACCTCCATGTACACACCGGTCATTCCCGCGTCGCGGACCGCATCGAGCGCGGATTGCAGCGCAGCCGGATCGAGTCCGGAACCTGGTTGCGCAGTGTCTGTTTCGCCGGCCGCCGGCCGCATCGCGCATGCGCTGACGGTCAGGACGGCGACGCCTACCAGCATTGCCAGTGGGATCTTCACGATTTCTGTCCTCTCGTGGTCGGCCGCTGTCGTTCGAAGCGGCGCACCGATACCGTGGCAGGTGTGACCGATAGGGCGCTTTCGAAATCGTGTGGTCCGGCACGGTAGCCGGTGGTCTGGATCCGGCCGGGTCATGCCGGGTATCTCGGGCCCCGACCTCGGCGTCGACCGCAGGCGCCGCCCGCCTGATAGGCAAGGCGGCGCCGAGGTTCAATCGCCGGTCTGCGCCGAATCCAGGGCCGCGAGTAAGGCCACGCCGCGGGGTGAGATCCGATAGCCGGTGCCCAGGCTGATGGTCAGGCCGAGGTTCTTCAGCTTGCGTACGTTGAGTTTGAAGCGGTGCGGGTCACGCCCGAGTTCCTCGGCCAGGTCAGGGGCCCGGGTCGCGGGGCGGCGCTGGATGATTCGGAGCGTGTCGTGGGTCCACGGGCCCTCGGGATCGGTCCGGTCCATGCGGGCGAGGCGGGCGACCAAGGCCGCGGCATCGTCGATCCGGTCGTCGGCGGCCAGCGCGTCGCGCGGGTCTTCGTCGGTGAGACGGCGGATCCGGAGCAGATAGATCGGGTCCTGCGGGCCGCCGCGGAGATCGGCGATCACCTCGGCGGGTGCGTCGTATCCGGCGGCGCGCGCGTCCTCGATGCTGATCTGATCGGCGGTGACCGTCGACAGCTGGTCGACGGCGATGCGCCCCGCGCCGGTGCGGTAGACCTTGCCCTCGGTGGCCTGCCGGTGACGCCATCGGCGAAACAGCACCGTCACCGCCCCGCTGCGGATCCCGGCCCAGCGCTGCTTCTCGATCAGCATGCGACGGCCCGCTGCCGCGCAGCCCGGTCGGGGTGGATCGTGGTCGGTTCGTCCTCGATCATTCCGTCAGGCTATCGTGCGCAGCGCTGACGGAGTCACCCCCGCGGATGGCGTCGGTATGCCATTCACCGTCCGGGTAGGTGATGTAGAGCGGGCCCAGATTGCACGGGTTGAGGCAGCCGGTCGGCGTGATCAGGGCGCCGGGGTGGTCGCGGCGCAGAGTCCGGTGCAGCTCGCCCGCGCCGTACACGGTGCAGCGGGGGCCTCGGCAGACCAGGATGTGCGAGGTGTGGTCGGGGATTTCGGACCAGGCCGGGCTGCGGAAGGCCCGCGGGCTCGCCGTCACCGGTGCGCCGTCCTCGGACATCCTGGCACGCACCACATCGGCGAATCCGGCGGCGGTGTCGATGCCGTCGGTGATTCGCACGTCGAGTTCGCTCCCGCGCGTTTCCTTCCAGTTCGCCACCGCTCGCGCGATCCAGGTCTCGAGGTAGCGGTCACGTGGCACGGCGAGCGGGATCAGGGTGACCGGCGATCGGTCGCGGGCGGCGGTATCCAGGGCGGTGTGGATGGTCGGCTCCTCCTGGTCGAGTAGCGCGTAACCGACACCGCAGGCCTCGGCCAGAGCTCGGACGGACGGCAGGTCGACGCCCGACGGAGTCGGCCGGGCGATGAGGACATACCGGCGCGTCATGCGGTGCGCACCGTTCGCGGGGCCGGAATCACCAGCGGTGTGCCCGTCATCGGGTCCTCGATCACCGTGCAGTCGATGCCGAAGACTTCCGACACCAGCTCGGGGCGCACGACCTCGGCGGGTGAACCCTGAGCGACCACCCGGCCGTCCTGCACGGCGACGAGATGGTCGGCGTAGCGGGCGGCGAGGTTGAGGTCGTGCAGGACGACGATGATCGTGCGCGGCAACAGATTTCGCAGGACGTCGAGCACGTCGAGTTGGTGCGCCAGGTCGAGAAAGGTCGTCGGTTCGTCGAGCAGCATCACTTCGGGGTCCTGCGCCAGCGCGAGCGCGATCCACACCCGTTGCTTCTGACCGCCCGAGAGTTGATCCACCGATCGGTCGATCAACGCGAGAGTGTCGGTGGCCACCAGCGCTTTGCGCACGGCCTCGTCGTCCTGCGCCGACCACTGACGAAACCAGCGTTGGTGCGGATGACGGCCACGGCCGACGAGTTCGCCCACGGTGATGCTGTCGGGGGCAACGGGCTGTTGCGGCAACATGCCGAGCCGACGGGCGACCGTGCGCGCGGGCTGCGGTGCGATATCGGCGCCGTCGAGCAGAACCGCGCCCGCCGTGGGCGCGATCAGCCGGGCCAGTCCCCGCAGCAGGGTCGATTTGCCGCAGCCGTTGCGGCCGACGATGACAGTGATCGCACCGGTCGGGAAGTCGACGGTGGCGTCGGTGACGATCGCGGTATCGCCGTAGCCGAGGGTGAGTCCCTCGGTGGTCAGGTGTGCGGTCATCCAGCATGTCCGATCCGGGTTGCACGGGCGAGGAGGTAGACGAGAACGGGAGCGCCGAGGATGGCGGTCACCACCCCGACAGGCAGTTCCGCCGGGAACAGCCGCCGGGCGGCCAGGTCGGCGGCGACCACCAGCAATGCCCCGGTGGCAGCCGCGGGCGCCAGGCCCGCACCGCGTTCGGCCAGCAGCCGCCGCGCGATCTGCGGCGCCACCAGGGCGACAAAACTGATCGGCCCGGCCGCGGCCGTCGCCAGGGTCGCGGCGGCGGCTGCGACGACGATGAGCGTGATGCGGTGTGGGCCGCGCCGCCCGGCCAGCGAATTCGCCAGTTCGTCGCCCATTTCCAGCAGCGGCAACGAGCGAGCGAGAACGATCAGCGGCGGCACGACCACCACCAGCGCCGCCGCGGCGAACCCGACGTGGGTCCACTCGCGGTTGGCCAAGCTGCCGGTGAGCCACATGGCGGCCGTGTGCGCCTGGTAGTTGTCGGCGATGGTCAAGATGAACGCGATAGCCGAGGACAGCATCGCTGTGACGCCGATACCGACGAGCACGAGTCGATAGCCGTCGAGCCCGTCCTTGGTGGCCACGGCCACGATCAGCGCCATGGCCACCCCGGCACCGATCATCGCGCCGCCGACCAGCCCCGGCCCGGCGCCACCGAGCAACACACTCACCACCAGCGCGCCGAGCGAGGCGCCCGCGTTGATCCCGATGATCTCGGGACTCACCAGCGGGTTGGTCGCGATTCGTTGCAGGATCGCCCCCGAGATCGCGAAGGCCGCGCCGACACACAGCCCGGTGAGCACGCGCGGCAACCGATCGGCCACCACCACGTCGTACTCGATGAGCGTGCCACCGCCACCGAGGACCCGCACCACGTCAGCGACCGTGAGCGGGTAGTAGCCGATCGTGAGTGACCACGCCGCCACCGCCAGCGCGGCCACCGTCACCAGCACGGTGACGATCGTGGACCGTGTCCCGACGCGAAAGACGATGCGCCGGTCCGGTGTTCGCAGCAGCAGCGTCCCGCTGGGCAGTACGCCGCGCTCGGTGCCCGTCACAGTGTGGCCACCTTTCGATTGCGCACGAGATAGAGAAAGAACGGCGAGCCCGCGAAGGCGGTGATGATGCCGACCTGGATTTCCTGTGGCCGCGCCAGCATCCGTCCGAGGATGTCGGCCACCAACAGCAGCGTCGGGCCCAGCAGCGCGCACCACAGCAGGATCCACCGGTAGTCGTGTCCGGCGAAGAATCGGGCGATGTGCGGGATCACCAGACCGATGAAGGCGATCGGTCCGGCGATGGCCACCGCCGAGCCCGCGAGCAGCACCACGCTCAACGCGCCGGTCGCGCGCGTCGCGACCAGCCGCGTGCCGAGCGTGCGCGCCATGTCGTCACCGATGGCGACAGCGTTCAGCGGCCGGGCCACCACTACCGCCAGCAACAGCCCGACAGCGATGAACGGTGCTGTCTGCCACACGGATTCGATGTCGGCGCGAGCCAGCGAACCGACCACCCAGAAACGGAAATTGTCGAACAGGGTGCGGTCCAGCAGGGTGATCGCCGTGGTGATCGACCCACACAACGCGGTGCAAGCAGCGCCCGCGAGCGCCAGTTTCACCGGTGTCGCGCCACCGAACCCCAACGATCCCAGCGTGTAGACGAACGCCGCGGCGACCGCCGCACCGAGGAAGCCGAACCAGATGAATCCGCCCGTCGCGGTGAGGCCGAACGCACCCATCGCGATCACGATCGCCAGAGACGCACCGGCGTTGACGCCGAGCAGGCCGGGCCCGGCCAGCGGGTTGCGGGTGAGCCCCTGCATCACCGCCCCCGCCAGCGCCAACGCGACACCGGCGAGGAGTCCCGCGACAGTTCTGGGCAGCCTGATGTAGCGCACGACCCGGTCGGTGTCGGTCCCCTGGAAATCGGTGAACGCGACCACGGCCTGGTCGAGGGTGAGCGGGTGCGAGCCGATCAGGATGGACGCGACGCAGACAGCCACCAGCGCGGCGCCGGCCACGATCGGACCGGCGCCGCGAGCGGTGCGCGTCACCGCCGGAACAGCTCGGGATGGATCAGGGTGGCGACCAGTTCGGTCGAGTGCGCGATCCGCACCCCTGCCGCCCGGTCGGCGAACAGGAACGGGTGCACAGTCGCGTTCCGCACGGCCGCCAGATTCGCGAACGCCGGGTTTCCGACGATCTTGTCGACCTGGGGCTGACCGTCGGCGCGCGTGTAGGTCGCCTTGCAGCACAGGCTGGTCAGGATGATGTCGGGGTCACGGGCGATGAGCTCTTCCGCGCCGACGGGCACGTTGCGCTTCGCGGTGAGATCGGCGAAGGCATTCACGCCACCGGCGGCCTCGATGATCTGGGTGATGAAATCGATGCCGCCGGCCACGGTGTAGGAGCCGTCGTCTTTGGGGGTGACGACCGCGACCCGCGGCTTCCCGGCGTTACCGACTTTGGCACGGACCGCGTCGATGCGTGAACTCAGCTGCGTGACAACTTCTTCGGCGCGCTCGGAGGTGCCCCACAGGGCACCGAGGTCGCGCAGGTCGGCGTACACGTTGTCGAAGCGCACGGTATCGGGGTCGATCGCCTCATCGGCGAGCCCGTCGGCACTCGGGCACAGCGGACTCAGCACCCAGGTGCGCACACCCAAATCGTGCAGGCTCGCCCTGGTGCCGACGCTGTTCTGCGCCGAGGACGCGAACACCCCGTTGAAACCCGACATGACGAAGTCGGGTCGCTGGGCGAGCAGTTCGTCGCGACTGGGCAGCTTCTCGACGTATGGCGAGCGTGCCTGCGCGCCGACGTACTCCGGAAGCACGGCGGAGTCCAGGAATGCTGTCCCCACCAGCCGATCGGTGACACCGAGCGCGTGCGCGATCTCGATCGACGGCTGATACGCCGCGTAGATCCGCTGCGGTGGGCCATCGACGGCGACGTCTATCCCACAGTTCACGCGGGTGACAGCAGCTGCGCCGTCCGCGTCGGAGAGGGGTTGCACACCACAGCCGGTGACAACAATCGTGCAGGCGAGCAACGCGCCGGAACGTAGGCGCGCGAAAACAGAGCGGGTCAAGAGACGGCCTTCCAGGTCCTCGTGGAATGGGGTACTGCGTAGCCGTGGCCGGTCTCCTGGCTGACGGGATAGTGCGCGGTGAATCCACCTTCCCAGGGCAGGGCCCCAGTGGCTCCGGATGACAGATGTCGTCCGGATCGATTCACAACTCCCGATCACAGTGGCGAGGGCCGCACCGGTTCTACACCGGTTTCCCGAACACCACGGCTGGTGAACTGTAGCAACGCCGACTGCATCGAGGGGGCGGCGCCGGGGCGGGGTGCTCGCGCGCGGTCGCCGAATCCGATACACAGCCGACTCCCAGCCGGGTCCCACCGGGCTCGACGGTTGCGCCGCGAAGATTCAGCTATCGGCCGAGCACTTCGGCCGGCCGACGATCTCGGCGGTGAGATCGAAGATCAGGAGGAACGCTCATGAGAATGAAGTCGACAGTGGCCAAGACCGCGGTGGCGGGCACTCTCGCCCTCGGGGTGCTGGGTGCCACGGCGGGCGTGGCGAGCGCAGATCCGGGTGGGCACGACCAGCAGCGGCCCGGGCAGGGTCAGGAGCACCGGCCGCAGCAACAGCCGGAGCATCACAACGACGCGCCGCAGCACGGCTTCTGGTTCTTCGGCACCTGGGTTCCCCTGCCCTGAGCCTCACCGCGGACCCGGTGCTCCCCGGGTCCGCGGTGCTCGTCTGTGCGAGTTGCGGTGCAGGACTTCGCTGTCCAGCTCGCGAACCCCATCCGTGCCGACGCCGGTGACGAATGGACTGCAGGCGGGTCGGCACCGTATTTCCGGTACCATTCACTCCCCTGAAGCCGACCCGCCTGCTTGTCACCGGCGCCCATCCGGCTTTCGAGCCCTGGAAGAATCAGCCGTCGCGGTTCCGGTCGGCGCACCGATACTCTGGCAAGTGTGACCGACGGTGCGCCTGTGAAATCGTGTGGTCCGACCCGCTCACCGATGGCCTGGATCAGGCCGGGTTATGCCGGGTACATCGGACCCGAACTCGGTGTCGACCTACATTCCACCTCTGTCGCGGTGCTCAGCGTCGGGCTCGACGGGCCGTTCGCCCTCGAGACCGCCACCCACGGCGAAATACTCACTCGCAGCGCGTACAGCCCTGCCCGGGCGGTGCACCGGGTGAATACGCTCGGTAGATGGATCCTGCTCCTGTGGTCGCCCGCTTCGGCCATCGCAGGCCAGATGACGACCACCGAGGGGCCGTACGGATTCGCCCACCTGCGCGAGCGCGAACTGGTCGAACAATGCCGGCTACCTGATGCGGACCCCGGCCGAATCCTGGCGATCGCAGTCGGCGGTCCCCCGGCCGACATCGATCCGCGCATCGAACGCGTGGCGGCCGCGATCCGTCGGCATCCGGATCACGCGTTTCGGGCCGAACCGATCGCCGCGACCCTCGGTCTGTCGACATCGCACTTTCTCCGGTTGTTCGTCCAGCAGTACGGGACCACGTTCCGCCGCTATCAACAGTGGGCCCGCGTCATCCACGCGATGAGAGCTGTCGCCGCCGGCCACGACCTGACCCGATCCGCGACGGACGCGGGATTCGCCACACCCTCGCATTTCAGCGAGACCTTTCATCGCATGTTCGGGATGTCCGCCACGGCAGCCCTGCGCTCAGGGCTCCGATTCGACCTCGAAACCACGTCAGCACCTTGATGGTTACCCCGGTCAGCAATCCAGATCACCGCGATTAACCACGCTCAGGACCGGTCGGACAGGGCGGTGGCGGCTGGGTTGGTGGCATCGCGGATCACGCGCAAGCCGGTGATCAAGCCGTCGAGTTGAGTCGGGGTCAGCTGACCGGTGAGCCATTGCTCGAGGGCAGCGAGATAGTCCGGAAGGACCTCTTCGAGGCGGCGGATGCCCGCATCGGTCAAGGCCGCGTAGGCGCTGCGCCGATCAGCCGGGTCGAGTTGGCGTTCGACCAGACCCGCGGTGGCCAGCCGGTCGACCAGACGGGTGACCCCACTGGTCGAGAGCTCGGTTTGCGTGGCCAGGTCCGACATCCGCAGGCGGCGGCCCGGGGAGCGACTCAGTCGCAGGAGGGCATTGAGGTCGAGACCCGACAGGCCGTGCGCTTTCCAGGTCGGCTCGAGTTTGGCGATGAGGCCGTTGTGCGCCTCGAAGAGCAGGCCGGAGATGGTGAAGCGGGGGTCGTCGAACAGCTCGCGCACGGACATAACGCCAGCATAGCTGATATTTGCCATGCGGATAGTTGACATGAGGAATACCTACGAGTAAACCTATGCGTAAGCATTATTCCGCACAGCAAATATCGGAGAGATCATGCAGAACAGCACGTGGGTAGCCGGTTTCCGGACCGGTGTCATCGACCCGAACGAGCAGATCAAGCTCGCCGAATCACGGGAGTTCAGCGACGAGACCGTGCGCCACGTCCTGCACATGGCAGGCGGCGGCGACGCGGTGCGCGTGCGGTTGACCAACCGCTACGGCGCCGCCCCGCTGCGGATCGGTGCCACCCGGCTCGCCCAGCGCAAGACCGGTTCGGCGATCGGCACGGATCGCGAGGTCACGTTCGGTGGCGCGGCGGACGTCACCATCGACGCGGGCGCCGACCTCGTGAGCGATCCGATCGATCTGGCGGTCGCCGCGGGCGAAGACCTGCTGCTCAGCCTGTACATCCCGGCGTCGACCGGCCTGGCCACCTTCTCCCACCAACCCGGTGAGATCGCCTACATCGTCACCGGCGACCACACTGCGGACGTGGAACTCACCGGTGCCCACGAGGTTCCGTTGCGTTTCTTCGTCACCGGGATCGACGTGCTCGTCACCGATCCGACGGCGGTCGCCGTCGCGTTCGGCGATTCCTGGTTCGAAGGCGTCGGCACCACACTGAGCGCCAATCACCGCTCCGTCGACGTTCTCAACGCCCGCCTCACCACGGGATGGGTGGTCAACAACGGCATCGCCGGCAATCGTCTCACCGCCGAGGAGATCGGCGAATCCGGTGCACGCCGTTTCGACTCCGACGCGTTGCAGGTCCCCGGTGTCACCGACATCCTCATCAATTTCGGTATCAACGACCTCATCCTCGGCGCGATGGGCGGCCAGCCTTCCGCGACCACCGAGGAATTGATCGCCGGTTTCACCGACCTGGCCGCGCGCGCCCACGCCGCCGGACTGCGCATCCACGCCGCCACCATCGGCCCCTACGCAGGCTGCGTCTACCCCGGCATGCCGCTGCTGGAAACCCAACCGACTCGCCACGCCGTCAACGAATGGCTGCGCACCACCGACGTTTTCGATTCGATCTTCGACGTCGATCGCGCCGTGGCCGACCCGCACCGTCGCGACTACATCCGCCCCGAGTTCGACAGTGGCGACGGCATGCACCTCAACGACGCGGGCGCTGCGGCCATGGCAGCCACCGTCGATCTCACCGCCCTCTTCCGCTGACATATCGATCGAGATCAGCACGCTCGCACCGCGTCCGCTTCGGTGCGAGCGCGCCGTTCGGCAAGGGGTGCTCAGTGCTCGCGGTCGGTCAACCGCAGGGTCACCTCGATGGGTGGGACCCAGGGCTCGGGTAGTTCGTCCAGATCGGCGAGGGTGGTGTGCACGAAGGCCGCGATCCGATGGCGGGCCGCCGAACTCAGCCGTTCGACCCGGTCCGAGGTCAGCGGACTGTCCGCGAACTCGACCACGGGAAGATCGCCGCGGTCCCCCGCGATCGTCTCCGACCTGTCCTCCGTGCGTCGCACCATCGCGTCCCCCACCCTTCCGAACGGTCTCGGCGGTCGCTCGGGCACAAGCAACCAGCGCCGCCGACATTCATCAGCAAACATCTGGATTACAACATGACCAAGCGTCCACAACAAGCGTTCTTCTCGGCGAATGTTGCGTAGATCGTGACGCCGCACGCCGATCGACACCATGGTCTCAGCGCGTGTCACCAGCAAGCTATGTTCGGGCGAATCGGGCGTACCAAGCGAGCAGTGCGGGGTCGTCGACGGCGCTGGGATCCACGACGGTCGTGGGATCGGCGCCCTGCAGGAGCTTCTTGATGGGGACTTCCAGCTTCTTGCCGGTGCGGGTTCGGGGGATGCCGGGGGCGATGATGATGTCGTCCGGGACGTGGCGCGGGGAAGTCCGCGTGCGGATGATCGCGCGGATCCCGGCAGTCAGGTCGTCGGTCAGGGTGATGCCGTCGGCGAGCACGACGAACAGGGGCATCCAGTAGCCGCCGTCGGGTTGCTCCGCGCCGATGACCAGGGAGTCGGCGATTTCCGGGAGCTGTTCCACCGCTTGGTAGATGTCGGCGCTGCCCATGCGGATCCCGTGGCGGTTGAGAGTGGAGTCGGACCGGCCGTGCACGATCACGCTGCCGTGTTCGGTACGGGTGATCCAGTCGCCGTGGCGCCATACATCGGGAAAGGTATCGAAATAGGCTGCGCGATACCGAGTTCCGTCCGGATCCTTCCAGAATCCGACGGGCATGGAGGGCATGGGCTCGGTGATGACGAGTTCGCCGACTTCGCCGTGCACCGGGTTGCCCTGTTCGTCCCAGGCTTCCAGGGCCACCCCCAGGTAGGGGGCGGACAGCTCTCCGGGCCGGACCGGGACGGTTCGCGCCCCGCCCGCGAAGGCCGAGACCACGTCGGTGCCGCCACTGATCGACGCGACCGGAATGTGCGCACCGACGTTGTCGCACAACCAGATCGACGACGACGGAGGCAGCGCCGACCCGGTGACACCGATCAGGCGCAAGGCCGTCAGGTCGTGTTCACGCCGCGGCACCACACCTGCCTTCGCGCAGGCCAGCACATAGCCGGGACTGGTGCCGAGAACTGTCGCGCGTACTCGAGCGGCGATGTCCCACAGCGCATCCGGGGCCGGATAGCCAGGGCTACCCGCGTAGCAGACGATGGTCGCGCCGACCAGCAGGCCGGCGACCTGGAAGTTCCACATCATCCAGCTCGGGCTGGTGTACCAGAGAAAGGTGTCGTCGGCTCCGATATCCGACTGCAGCGCCATCGCTTTCAGGTGCTCGAGGAGCACCCCGCCGTGACCGTGGACGATGCCCTTGGGCAGACCTGTCGTGCCCGAGGAGTAGAGCACCCAGAGCGGATGGTCGAAACCCACCTCTGCCGTCGAGAGCGTGGATCGATCGCCGCCGGAGGTGACATCCGCCCAGTTCAGCGTGCCGGACAGCCGCTCCTGCGACACCACGATGGTCGCTACCACCGTGGGCAGACCGGCGCGCAGTTCAATGATCTCGTCGGATCGCCGGTGCTGCTTGCCTGCGTAGCGGTAACCCGTACATGTCACCAGCACCACCGGCTCGAGCTGTCCGAGCCGGTCCAGCGCCGCCATCGCCGAGTAGTCCTGCCCGCACGCACTCCACACAGCACCGATGCTCGCGGTCGCCAGGAAGGCGATCACCGCCTCGGGGATGTCGGGCAGGTAACCGGCGACTCGGTCCCCTGCCCGAACACCCAAGCCGCGCAGCGTCTGCGCGAACGCCGCCACCTGGTCGAGCAGATCGTCCCATGACAACTCGCTGACCGACCCGTCCTCCGCCACCGACACGATCGCGCGACGATCGGGGCGGGCCTGCCGGATCACCTGGTCGACATAGTTCAGCCGAACCTCGGGAAACCATCGCGCCCCTGGCATTTCCGAAGAGGCCAGCACCGGACCGGGGCGGTCGCCGAGTTCGAAGTAGTCCCATACCGAACCCCAGAATCCGTCCAGATCGTCGACCGACCACTGCCACAACGCGTGGTAGTCGGGCACCGCGACGGTGTGCCGCTCGGCCACGAATCGCGCGAAATCGGTGATCCGAGCTCCGGCGATGTCGTTGTCGTCCGGCACCCACTGCGGTGCTGCTGCCACTGCGGTCATCGGGCGCTCCACCCGCCGTCCATGACATAGGACGAGCCGGTGACCATGCCCGCGGTGTCGGAGGCGAGCCAACCGACCAGCGCCGCGACCTCGTGCGGCTCGATCAGCCGTTTGATCGCGCTCTCGGTGAGCAGCACCTTCTCGAGCACCTCCTGCGCCGGGATCCCGTGCGCGGCGGCCTGCTCGGCGATCTGCTTGTCCACCAGCGGGGTTCGCACATATCCGGGGCTCACACAGTTGCTGGTGACCCCGTGCGGGCCGCCTTCGAGCGCGGTCACTTTCGACAACCCCTCCAGCCCGTGTTTGGCCGTCACATACGCGACCTTGAACTGGGAGGCGCGGATCCCGTGCACCGAGGAGATGTTCACGATCCGGCCGAAACCCCGCGCGTACATGTGCGGGAGGGCAGCGCGGATGAGCAGGAACGGCGCTTCGACCATCAGTGTCTGCATGGCGCGGAACCGGTGGGGCGCAAAATCCTCGATGGGGCTCACGCTTTGCACGCCCGCGTTGTTCACGAGAATGTCGGTCTCGAGCCGCAACTCGGCCAGCGCCTCGACCTCGAGCAAATCGACGTTCCACGCGTGCCCGCCGATTTCGTGCGCCACCGCCTTCGCGGCGACTCCGTCGATGTCGGCGACGGTGACCTCGGCGCCGCGCGCGGCCAGCTCCCGCGCGCACGCGGTGCCGATACCGCTCGCCCCACCGGTGACCAGAGCTCTGCGTCCGGTGAGATCGGTCATGCGGCAACACCTTTCGTGGCGGAAGCGTCGGCGAGGTCGACAGATTCGAGGTCGATGCCTCGCGTCTCCTTCGCGCACACCACCGCGATCACGGTGACCGCCGCCGCGAACGCCAGGTACCAGGCGATCGGGACCGACGAACCGAACTCGTCGAGCAGCTTGACCGCGATGATCGGCGCCAGCGAACCCGCCACGATCGAGGTGACCTGGTAGCCCAGCGACACACCGGAGTAGCGCATCCGGGTCGGGAACATCTCGGCCATGATCGCCGGCTGACCGGCGTACATGAATCCGTGGAACACCAGCCCGATGATGATGGCGGACAGGATGATCACGCTGTTGCCGCTGTCCATCATCGGGAAGGCGAAGAAGCCCCAGGTGGCCGCGGCGACCGCGCCGGCCAGGTAGACCGGGCGGCGCCCGACACGGTCACCGAGGCGACCAGCTACCGGAATCACCACCATGTGCACGGCGTGGGCGATGAGCAGCCACCACAGAATCGTCGTGGTGTCGGCGTGCACGTGAACCTTGAGATAGGTGATCGAGAACGTGACGACCAGGTAGTACATGATGTTCTCGCCGAAGCGCAGACCCATCGCGGTGAACACACCGCGCGGGTACTTGCGCAGCACCTCGAACGGGCTGAACGAGGCGGCCTTGGCCTGGTCCATCGACTGCTGCGCGGCCACGAAGATCGGGGCGTCGGTCACCTTGGTGCGCACGTAGTAGCCGACCAGCACGACCACCGCCGACAGCCAGAACGCCACGCGCCAGCCCCAGCTCAAAAACGCCGCGTCCGACAGGGTCGAGGTCAGCACCAGCAGCACGATCGTGGCGAGCAGATTGCCCGCGGGCACGCCGGCCTGCGGCCAGCTCGACCAGAAGCCGCGACTGCGACTCGGGCTGTGTTCGGCCACCAGCAGCACCGCGCCGCCCCATTCGCCGCCGATCGCGAAGCCCTGGACGAAGCGCAGGACTACCAGCATCGCCGGTGCCCAATAGCCGATCTGGGCGAAGGTCGGCAGACAGCCCATCAGGAAGGTCGCCGCACCGACGAGCACCAAACTCACCTGCAACAACTGCTTGCGGCCGTATCGGTCACCGAAGTAGCCGAAGACGATGCCGCCGAGCGGGCGCGCCGCGAAACCGACGGCGTAGGTGACGAAGGCGGCCAGGATCGCGTCGAGGTCGCTGGTGTCCTTGGAGAAGAACACCTTGCTGAACACCAGGGTCGCGGCGGTGCCGTAGAGGAAGAATTCGTACCATTCGACGACGGTGCCCGCCATCGAGGCGGCCACGACCCGCCGCAGTCCGCTGGGGGCTTCGTCCGGGTCGTCGCCGGTCGGTCGTATCGCGTTCCGCACGCTCATCGCACTACTCCTTCGATGTTCCAGGTCACATCACGCCGTCGATGTGATGTGGCCCACAAGCCGTGAGGAGAGTATTCGTGCAGATCCATCTCGGTGACAATGGCCAGTTTCGCAGCAGCAATCTGCGAAACTGCACATGTGAGTCATTCTTCGTCGACCTCGGGACGCAGGCCGAGCGCTGATGATTTGCTCGTGCTCCTCGCGGTCGGCCGGTCGGGGCGCTATATCACCGCCGCCGAGGAGCTCGGCATCAACCACACGACGATCTCGCGTCGCATCGCCGCCCTCGAACATGCCATGGGCGGACGGGTGCTGACCCGGGTCACCGGCGGCTGGGAGCTCACCGACCTGGGCCGCGAGGCACTGACAGCGGCCGAAGCCGTCGAGGCCGCCGTCCGATCCCTCGGCTCGAGCGCGGGCGAACGCACACTCGAAGGCGTGGTGCGGATTTCGGCCACCGACGGTTTCAGCGCCTACCTCGCGCCACCGTCCGCGGTGCGCGTGCAGCGCAGACATCCGGGCGTCACCGTCGACATCATCGCCGCGACCCGGCGAGCATCCACCCAGCGAACCGGCCTCGATATCGAAGTGGTGGTCGGTACACCGCAGGTCCACCGCGCCGAAGCGATCGAACTCGGCGACTACTGCCTTCGCCTCTACGCTTCCCGCGACTACCTCGCCGAACACGGCGTCCCGACCACCGTCGCCGAACTCACCCGCCACCCGCTGGTCTACTTCATCGAATCCATCCTCCAGGTCGACGACCTCGACCTGGCCCTCGCTTTCGCCCCCACCCTGCGCCGATCCGTCTCCTCGACCAATGTCTTCGTCCACGTGGAAGCCACCAGGGCCGCCGCGGGGATCGGGCTACTCCCCTGCTTCATGGCCGACCGCCACGCCGACCTCGTCCGGGTCCTGCCCGACGAGGTCCGCGTCCAGCTCACCTACTGGCTCGTCGCCCGGCGCGAAACCCTGCGGCGCCCCGAAGTCGCGGCGGTCGTCGAGGCGCTGCGGGCTACCGTCCACGAACGCCGTGCGGAGCTACTCGGCGAACACGGCGCCGAGTAGACACGTTGTCTTCCGCAGGTCTCAGGCGGCTGCTTCTGGTGCCGGCTCCGGTGAAGGCAACGCGAAGCAGAGCGCCGCACTCACCACCAGCGCCGCGATGATCGTCAGGGCGCACGCCGTCAGAGCGCTGCGGTAGCCGTCACTGGCGGCGACCCCGAAGAAGATCGCGCTCAGGGACGCGACACCCACTGCGCCACCGAACTGCTGGCCGGTGGTCCAGATCCCCGAGGCCGACCCCGCGTATCGCGTCGGCACCGTCGACAGGAACAAGGTCGTCAACGGCGGCTGGACCAGGTTGATGCCGACACCGACGACGAACAGCCCCGGCGCGAGCAGCCATGGATTCACATCGGTGGTCGCGGTCAGTGCCGCGCCCAGCACCGCCAAGGTGCCGACGGCGCCGAAAAGGGTACCGGCGACGACGGCGTAGCGGCCGAACTGCATGGTGAGCCGTCCCACCAACGGGGCGACCGCCAGTCCGCCGACCGAGAACGCGACGGTGACGACGCCTGCGCGCAGCGCGGTGTAGCCCTGACCCTCTTGGAGCCAGAGAACGAACACGAGCAGGAATCCGCTGAAGGCGGCGAAGGCGACCAGCTGAACAACGAGGGCGACACTGCTGATGCGCGCGCGGAGCAGTTCCAGTGGCAAGAGCGCGCCGGCCCGGCCGACGGCATCGCGATTCTCGACGATGGCGACGAGCGCCACCGCGGCGATGCCCGCGGCCAGCAACAGCCAGATCCACGGCGCCCAGTCATAGGTGCGGCCTTCCAACAGCGGGAACACGATGGCGACCAATCCGACGGTCAGGCCGACCGCGGCGAGCCATCGTGGCCGCAGCGCACCTTCGGCACGGTTCTCCGGGACCAGCCAGGCGCCGAGGCCGAGCAGGATGACGGCCGCCGGGACGCTGACCCAGAAGATCGCGCGCCAACCGAGACCGGCGACGTCCGCGGTGACCAGGACGCCACCGAGCAGCAGCCCGCCGGCCTGCGCGAGTCCCGCGACCACACCGAATATGCCCAGGACAGTGGCGCGTTCGGGACCGCGGAACAGGACGAACAGGCTGGACAGAACTTGCGGCGCCAGGATCGCCGCGGCCGCGCCTTGGGCAGCGCGACTGGCGATCAGTTCGGTGGGGCTGTTCGCGAGTGCCGACCAAGCTCCGGAGAGAGCGAACAGCGCCAAACCGACGAGGAAGACCCGTTTGCGACCCCACAGGTCGCCCAGTCGGGCCGCGGTGATCAGCGCTGCCGCGAAAGCGAGCAGATAGGCCGTCGCGATCCAGCCGACCTGGGACGGAGTTCCCCCGAGGTCGGCCTGGATCGCCGGGAGGCCGACGTTGACGATGGTGACGTTGAGCAGGTCCAGGGTGAATCCCAGGACGAGCACGACCATCGCGGCCCAGCGCCGCGGGTACAGCGCTTCGGTCGCGTCGTCTCGGGTGGAAGTCGATGTGCTCATCAGGTGTAGCTCCCTGCGTGGCTAGGTGTCCGGTGTGTGGTCGTCGATGGCTCCGGCACAGACGCCGTCGATGCTGTGTTCGGCGCCACGTGGTCCGACCCGTCGCCGACCAAACCGTGCCGGCGCAGGATCGCGTGCACTGTCGACACGGCCGGGACACGGGCCGATCCGGCTCGCAGCAGGTGCGTCCGGATTCTGCGTGCGCCCCACTGCGGGCGGTCCAGCCGGACCCGCACCACGACGGCCTCGATGTCGGCCGACGTGCGGGCGGGGAAACTCTTCGGGCGGCGCGACCGCGGCGCCAACCCCGCCACGCCGTGTTCCCGGTAGCGCGCGAGATAGCTGTAGTAGCTCTTGCGCGAGATGTTGTATCGCCGGCACACCTCGGTCACCGTCAACCCGTTTCGGTCGGGTGCCTGCAGGATCTCCAGCCACGGCTCGGCCTCGAGACCGATCACCGCGCCGCGTTCGTTCGGCGGGCGGGTTCCGCCTCGGCGAACATGCTGGCGGGCAAGCGGATCGAGCCTGTCTCCGGGGGTTTGCATCATAGATATCTCCCGACGTGGAACAGAGCAATTGAACTTGCTGGTTCACTTTAATGTCCTCGCATACACCTCGCAACTCGGTATATAAGAATGAACCCGTCAGGCAACTTCGTCCGCGATTGCGCTATGGTTCATGGATGGCTGTAGCAACACCGCCGACCGGACAGTCGGCCTCGCGTGGACGGATCGACAAGCGGCAGGCGATCCTGGACGCGGCGTTCGTCGTCTTCGCTCGCCGCGGGTACGCGCAGGCGGGCGTGCAGGAGATCGCCGAGGTCGCCGGTGTCGCCAAACCGACCATCTACAACCACCTCAACGACAAGGAAACGCTGTTCCGGCACACGCTGGCCGCCGTGAGCGATGCGGTGCTGGCCGAGAATCTGGCGGTGGTCGAACGCTTGCGCAATCCTGGTGAGGATCTGCGCGCCACCCTGGAAGATGTGGCGTACCGACTGATCCGGTCCTGCTGTACCGAGCAGTCCCGGTCGCTGCGCTGGCTCACCTACGGTCAGGTCGCGCAGTTTCCCGACCTGATGGACGTCGTGGTGAGCCGGACCTCTGATCAGCTCGGCGACGCGCTCGCGGATCGGCTGGCGCGCTTGTCGCTGTCGGGTCACCTGCGCGCGAGCGATCCGGCGATCGCCGCCGAACAGTTCCTCGTGCTGATCACCGGCCCGATGGAGGGCCGCACCCGCCTGGGCACCCGCAAGGTCTCCACCGCCGAGATGCACGCGGTCGCCACCGCGGCCGTCGACACCTTCCTGCGCGCCTATGGGACACCGGAGAACTCGTGAGCCACCAACCTTTTCGATTCGGCCTCGTCACCGTTTCCCCCGCCGACCCGAAGGCATGGACCTCGACCGCGCGATGGGCCGAGGACACCGGGATCTCGGCGTTGCTGCTGCCCGACCTGCCCGCACCGGTGCCCGCGCCACTGACCGCGCTCGCCTACGCCGCCGCGGCGACGACCACGCTCGGGGTCGGAACGTGGGTGCTGGCCAACGACTTCCGCAATCCGTTCGTTGTCGCCCGTGAAGCCGCCACCCTGGACCTGGTGTCGGGTGGCCGCTTCCAGCTCGGGCTCGGCGCCGGTCAAACCGCCATCGGCTACGGCGAACTCGGGATCGCGGCCGAGTCCGACCGGATTCGGTTCGAGCGCCTCGCCGAGTCGGTGGGCATCGTCAACGCACTGTTTCGTGGTGAGCGGGTCGAGGTGACCGGCGCCCACTACGCGAACACCGGAACGACCCTGGTTCCCCCACCGCCGCGGAAGGTGCCGCTACTGCTCGCCGCGGGCGGGCGTCGGGCGACCGAACTCGCCGCGGCCGAAGCCGACACCGTCGCGTTCAGCACCTTCTCCCGCGAACAGCTCACCCGTCAGGTCGAGTGGCTCGAGAGTGCGGCGGGCCCACGGCTTTCCGACATCGAACGGGCACTGCGCTTCAGCACCCCGACGAGCACCATCGGTCCGCCGATCCCCGATGACGCCCCGAACCTGCTCACCGGATCGCCCGCGCAGGCGGCCGACCAGCTGCGCCGTCTTCGCGACGAGTTCGGAATCTCCTACATCGTTCTCGACGACGACGCAGCGCGCGAGCTGGCGCCCGTGGTGAGCCTGCTGTCAGGTACCTGAGCTCCCGTCGACGAGGTCGGTGCCGGGGATGGCGGCCAGCAGCTGACGGGTGTATTCGTGGGCCGGTTCGTCGAAAAGCTGCTCGGTGGTGCCGATCTCGACAATGCGGCCCTGTCGCATGACAGCGACCCGATGGGCGATCTGGCGCACCACCGCCAGATCGTGCGAGATGAACAGGTAGGCCACGCCGGTGTCGGCTTGCAGCTCGGCGAACAGGTCGAGGATCTGCGCCTGCACCGAGACGTCCAGCGCCGAGACCGGTTCGTCACAGACCACCAGCTCCGGCGACAGGGCCAGCGCCCTGGCGATCGCGACCCGCTGACGCTGTCCGCCGGACAGTTCCGCGGGCCTGCGTCCCAGCGTCGACGCGGGAAGCGCGACCCGGTCGAGCAATTCGCGCGCCCGCGCCGCTCGCGAGGCGCGGTCACCGACGCCGAAGACCCGCAGCGGCTCGCTGATCACATCCTGGATCGAGAACCGCGGATCCAGTGACTCGTACGGATTCTGATAGATCACCTGGGCGCGGCGCCGCAGCTCCCGCAATCGCGCGCCTTTGCTGGCCGTCACATCGTCGCCGTCGAACACGACGCGCCCCGACGTCGGTGGGGCAAGGCGCAGAATCATTCTGGCCGTGGTGGACTTGCCCGACCCCGACTCCCCCACCAGTGCCAGGGTCTCCCCTCGGTGCAGCGAGAAGCTCACACCGTCGACGGCACGGACGATCTTCGCGCGGATCTTCGCGCGTGGCAGCGGGAACTCCTTCACCAAGTTCTCGACCGCGAGCAACGGTTCGGTGCCCGGCCGACATGGCCGGGCCCGGACACCGGCACGTCCGGGCACGCTGCGCAACAGCTGCTGGGTGTACGGATCGCGCGGGTTGTCGAGTATCTCGCGGGTCGGCCCGCTCTCCACGATCCGGCCCCGCGACATCACCGCGATCCGCTGGGCCCGGTCGGCGGCGACGCCGAGGTCATGGGTCACCAGAAGCACTGCGGTGCCCAGGGTTTCGGTCAGGCTCGTGATGTGGTCGAGGATGCGTCGCTGCACGGTGACGTCCAGCGCGCTGGTCGGCTCGTCGGCGATGATCAGCGCCGGGTTCGCGGCGATGGCGATCGCGATGAGCGCCCGCTGGCGCATGCCGCCGGAGAGTTCGTGCGGATACTGTCCGGCACGGGTCTTGGCGTCGGGCATCCCGGCCCGCTCGAGCAGGTCCACCACTGCCTCCGGCGCCGAGCGCCGGGTCGCCAGGCCGTGGATGAGCAGGACCTCGGCGACCTGTGTGCCGATGCGCTGCACCGGATTCAGCGAGACACCCGGGTCCTGCGGGATCAAGCCGATCTGCGCCCCACGAATCGCGCGCAACTCCCTGTCTCCCGCTCTGGCCAGGTCCCTGCTGCCGAACTGGATCCGTCCCGCGTCGATGTGCCCCGCGGCCGGTAGCAACCCGGTGATGGCATGCGCGGTCGAGCTCTTGCCCGAGCCGGATTCACCGACCAGCGCGACGATCTCGCCCGGCGCGATGTCCAGGTCGACCGCCCCTACCGCGCGCACCCGCCCGGTGCTGGTGCGGTAGGAGATCGACAGGCCACGCACTTCCAGCAGATTCCCGGTCATCGTCGATTCGCCCACTCTCCATCGAGTGCCCGCGCGATCCGGTTGGTCGCGAGCACGACGAACGCCACCATGAGGCCCGACATCGTCGAGATCCACCACGCGTTGGCGAGATAGTTCCGGCCGCTCGAGATGAGCGAGCCCCACTCCGGCGCCGGTGGCACCGCGCCGTAACCGAGAAAGCTCAACGACGACACCGCCAGCACGGCGGTTCCGAGATCCAAGGTGGCCAGCACGACCACCGGGCCGATGGCGTTCGGCAGGACGTGCCGGCCGAGCACCGTGTACCAGCGCGCCCCCGACGACCACGCGGCCTCGACGAACACCGCCTGCCGTAATCGCAGCACCTCCGCGCGCATCACCCGGGCGAAGCCGGCCACGCTGGCCACGCCCACCGCGATCGCCACCTTCACGGTGCCGTAGCCGAGCGCGGTCACCAGCGCCAACGACAGGAACAGCGACGGAATCGACAGCAGCACATCGGCGAAGCGCATCAGCACGTCGTCGACCCAGCGGCCGACGAACCCGGCGATCAGGCCCATCGCGCCCCCGACGACGAACGCGACAGCCACCGCGATCACCGTCGCCTGCAACGACAGCGCGGTGCCGTGCACGACGCGGGTGAACATGTCGCGGCCGAGTTCGTCGGTGCCGAACCAGTGCTGTCCGCTGGGCGGCGCGAAGATCTCCGACGGGACGCCGAGCAGCGGATCGCGGGCGGTGAACAGCGTCGGCCACACCGCGGCCAGCACCACCAGCACGAGCGTCACCACCGAGAGCACCAGACCCGGCCGGTACAGCAGGAACCGCGGCAGTCTGCGCCAGTCGAAACCCGTGCGGTACTCGTCGTCGTCGAACTCGTCGACGACGGTTCGGAGGACGGCCGCCTCGGTCAGCACGGTGTCGGTCACGCGCAACTCCTCGGGCGCGCGACCACGATCCGTGGGTCGAGCACCGGGTAGATCAGGTCGACGATGAGGTTCACCACGACGAAGACGAACGCGCCGAACACCACAACGCCCTGCACGAGCGGAATGTCCTGCACGCTCACCGCGCCCGCCATGACTCGCCCGAGTCCGTTGCGCGAGAACACCGTCTCGATCACCACCGCGCTGGCCACCAGCTGTCCGACGAGCAGTCCGACGATGGTGAGCGCGGGCAGCGACGCGCTACGCAGCGCGTGCCGCAGATGGACCCGGATTCGGCTGGCGCCCTTGGCCCGAGCGGTTTGCACGAACGGCGCGTCCAGGGTGGTCAGCAGGCTCTTCGCCAGTACCTGCGCGATCAGCGCGCCGGTCGGGATGGCCAGCGTGATCGCGGGCAGTACCAACCCGGCCAGCCCGGCGTTGCCGAACGCGGGGAACAGCCGGATCCGAAACGACAGCAGCTGCACCAGCATCAGGCCCGCCCAGAAGGACGGAATCGAGATCGCCAGCGGCGGCAGCGACAGCAAAACCTGCCGCAGCCAGCGCCGCGAGGTGTAGGTGGCCGCCACGGCGAGCCCGCCGCCGAACAGCACGGCGAGCGCCAGCGCCGCTGCCGTGAGCTGCAGCGTCGGCGGTAGCGCCGCGGCGATCGTGCCGGTCACCGACCGGCCCGTGGCCACCGAATCACCGAAGTCGCCGACCAGCGCCCGGCCCAGATAGTCGAGGTACTGCACCACGATGGGCTTGTCGAAGCCGTACTGTGCCCGCAGTGCGGCGAGCTCGGCCGGGTCCACCGGCGAGGAGTTCAGTCCGCCGCCCGCCATCGCCGACACCGGGTCGCCGGGCAGGAATTCGAGCACGAAGAACGACACCGTGTACGCCGCCCACAGCACCCCGACCGCCTGGGCGAGACGGCGTAACACGTACCGTCCCATGCCGGTTCAGCTCCGCCAGGTGTCGTGCAGCCGGGTCCGGCTCGACGACTCGAAGGTCAGGCCGTGCACGGTCGGTGCCGCCGCGAGCACGGTCTCGAGTTCCACCACCGGGATCACATACGCATTGCGCACGACCAGCTGCTGGGCCTGCTCCACGAGGGGCGCGCGCTTGGCCGGATCGGCCTCGGCCGCCTGGGCGGTGAGCAGCCCGTCGAGCTCGCTCGGCGGCAGCCGGTAGGCGTTGACCTGCTGGGTCGAGTACAGCGTGCGCAGGCAATCGGGATCGGCCCGGCTCAGGTCGCCGCCCCACAGTCCGTCGAAGTCACCGGAACCGAGCAGCGCCGGGAACTGGGTGACCTGCAGCTCCTGCAGCTGCAACTCCACCCCGACCACCTTGAGCTGCTGCTGCACCAGTTCCAGCGCCGCGCGGGTGTTCTGGGAGTTGTTGAACCACACCACGGTCAAGCTCAGCCGGGTGTTGTCCTTGCGCCGGATACCGTCACCGCCCACCTGCCAGCCGGCCGCGTCGAGCAGCGACTTGGACCGGGCGACATCCAGGGCCAGATCCGCCGACAGATCGGTGTAGCCGGGAGTCGTGTGCGAGAGGATGCCTGTAGCGGGCACGGTCCCGCTGGCGAAGACCGCCTCCACGATCTGACGCCGGTCGACCGCGGACTGGATCGCCTTGCGCACCTGCACATCCCGCAGGATCGGCCGGGAGTTGTTGAGGCCGAGGTTGAACACCGCGCCCGGGTGCGATCGCGTCAGCAGGGAAATGCCCGACGCCTTCAACCCCGCTTCGTCGGCGCGGCCGAGACCGGTGGCGACATCGAGCTGGCCGGACTGCACACTGCCGGCGCGAACCCCCGATTCGGGGATGACGGTGAACTCGATGGAGTCGAGGTAGGCCTCGCCCTGCTTGGTCCACAACGGCGAGCCCCACCCGTAGCCGACCCGCTTGCTGATCGTGATCGACTGGTTGGGCACGTATTTCGACAGCACGAAGGGACCGGAGCCGATCACACCGTCGCTGCAGCGCTGCTGGGGCGTCTTCGCGGCATCGGCCGTCGAGATCAGGCCGAGCGCGGCGGTCGAGGTCGCCTGCAGGAACTGCGCGTTGGGCTGTTCGAAGGTGATCTTGGCGGTGTGCTCGTCGACGACCTCGGTGCCGACGTAGCCGGTGATATAGCCCTTGGACAGGATGGCGAGCGCGCCCAGCTTCGGGATCGCGTCGAAGTTCGCCTTCACCACCTGCGCGTTCAGCGGGGTGCCGTCGCTGAAGGTGACGTCGGGCCGCAGCCGGAAGGTGAACGACCTGGCGTCAGGGCTCACCTCCCAGCTCTGTGCCAGCCACGGCACCGGCTTGCCGGTGGTGGGATCCTGGTCGGTCAGCGAATCGACCGTCTCGCGCAGCGAATACAGGGTGTCGCTGCTGCCCACCTGCTGCGGATCGACACAGCCCGCGTCGGAGGCGACCGAGAACTTCAGCGTGCCGCCGGATCTCGGTGGACCGGCATCGCCGCCTTGCTCACCACCGGTGCCACAGGCACCGGTGAACAGGGTGACCACCGCCGCCGATGCCACGGCACAGCGAATCGACTTCGAACGCACAACACTGCTCACGCAAGAATTCCTCTGTCTACTGCCCGGATTCACGTGGGACTCACGGCGGGCGACACGACGAAACATTTCACACCTTGAAATACCCGGTCAACAATTCGGATCACCTCGCTCGGAATACATCGTGGCACCGAATAGTGCGGTACGCCATCGGGCGGTATGGGGCACCGTGCTAGCTTCGCATCGTGTCGATTACCGAACGGCGCGCCGCGCGATGGGTTGTCGCCCGGCAGAGAAAGGACCGACGTGACCGCTGTACATGACAATCTGCTCGCCACGATCGAAGCGGAGCGGGCGATCTTCCGAACGTTCTACAAATTCTTCCGGATCGCCGACACACAGGAGAGCGAACGGTTCAGCGAGTGCTTCACCCCCGACGCGCTGATCGAGTACCGGATCATGCCCGGCCCGCCGGTGCTGTTCCACGGTCGTGACGAGTTCACCGATCACATGAGCCGGGTGCCCAAGTCGCAACGCTCCCTGGTCGCCCATGTCATCGGGCAGGCCACCATCGAGTGGAACGGCGACAAACCCCTGCTCACCGCCTATGCGACCGTGTGGCACTGGTTCTCCAGCACCGCCGCCACCGATGTGGGCCGACCGGCTGACTGGGTGGTCATCGGGCTGGTTCAGGACGAGTTCGAGCAGTACGAGGGTGAATGGCTCATCTCGCACCGGGATGTCCGGCATGTCGCGGGCCGGGTCGCCGCGGGCCACGGCCCGGGCTGAATATCACGGTTACCCACCGCCGGGGATCGGGCCGGACTCGGCGACGAGTCCGGCCCGATCTCGCGTACACAGGACTTCACCCGCAATGGTTCGACGAATTGTTCGGAGACATCGGTGACAATCTGTTCCGGCGACTTGGGAAACAATTCAGTCTGTCGATTTCCGACGCCATGATCGAAATGTCACCGATGTCCCCACAACACTTGCGCGACCGTCCAGGCGATATTCGAACCCTGCGGGCGTGACAGTCGAAACCTACGGTCGAACCGCAGGGTTTCCGACGCGATCTTGTGACCTCTGAATATCGCGTGCAATGGTGATTCCAGCCCGGCCGGAGAAACACGGTGGTCGCGGTTTTCCCGGAGTCCGCTCCGGTACGTGTACGGAACGAGAGGTGTCACAGCGATGTCAGAAGTCCTGGACCTGGTCGAACAGGTCGAGCAGCTCACCGAACGACTCGAGACGCTCGAGGCCGTCCGCGCGCTCAACACCTTGCGCCACGACCTACCCCGCTACATCAACGAGGGCAGATGGGACCAGGTCGGCGAACTGTTCAGTGCCGACGCCTATCTCGACTACCGCCATCTGGGCCAAGCCGACGGTCGAGCCGCCATCCAGGCGTACTTCGCCGGGCTGCCGCAGCTCATCGAAGACAACAGCCCGGCGGGTCAGGTGCTGGTCAAGCAGTTCCTGCACGGGCACGACGTGGAGATCCTCGGCGATCGGGCCACCGGAGTGTCGTTCTTCGAGGAGAAGGTCGTCTTCGACACCGAAAGTTCTTTCGTGGCAGGCAAGTTCACCGACGAGTACGTCCGTGAGGGCGGCCGGTGGCGGTTCGCCCGGATCGCCCTCGACCTGTACTGGGTCATCCCGTACTCGCGCGGCTGGCAGCAGTAGCCGACGTTCGACAACAGAGAGGCTCGTCATGCTCCAGAAGAACACGACCAAGCGCATCGGGTACTGGCTGCTGCACCTGCACCAGCAGTTCGACGTCGCCACCGGCGCGCTGCTGCGCGAGCAGAAGCTCACCCGCCGGGACTGGCAGATCCTGCACGCCCTGCAGATCGGTCTGGGCAGCGTCGCCGAACTCGACGCGGCGTTCGAGCCGTTCCTGGTCTCCGACGGCGCCCAGACCTACCAGCCGATCGTCGACGACTTCGTCGGCCGCGGCTGGGTCGAGATCTCCGGCGCGACGCTGCGACTCACCGCCGCGGGCGAGACGGCGCACGAGCGCGCCGAAGCTCTGGTGAACGCCCACGCCGACGAATCGCTGCGTGGCATCACCGAGGAGGAATTCCTCGCCGCGAACGCGGTCCTGGCCAAGATCGCCGACAACATCGCCACCGAATGAGCTCGCGAGGAGCGTCATGACTTCCCTGTACGACCGACCGTTCCGCTTCGGTCTCTGCCTGTTCACCCCGTCCACCAGGGCCGAATGGATCGCCAAGGTACGCAAGGCCGAGGAACTGGGCTACGACGTCATCTCGGTGTCGGACCACCTCGGCATGCCCGCCCCGATCCCGACCCTGCTGCTGGCCGCCGAGGCGACCGAGCGGATCCGCATCGGCACGCTGGTGTTCAACACCGCCTTCTACCATCCGACGGTGCTGGCCCGCGACCTCGCCACGGTCGACCGGTACTCCGGCGGCCGGGTGGAACTCGGGCTGGGCGCCGGCTACGACCGCGCGCAGTTCGACGCGGCCGGAATCCCGTTTCCCACTGCGGGCGAACGGGTTTCTCAGCTCGAGCGCACGGTCGCCGAGTTCCGCAAGCCCAAATCCGAGCTCGACCAGTACGCCCGGTTCGAACAGCCCGGCGGCCCGCCGATCCTGATCGCCGGTCGCGGGGCACGGGTCCTGCGACTGGCGGCCGCCCACGCCGACATCATCGCCTTCACCGGCACCACCGAGGTCCGCGACGGCGACGGGCTGAAGCTGGGCGGCATCACCGAGGTCACCGACCGGATCGACTACGTGCGCGGGCTGCTCGGCGACCGGATCGACCAGGTGGAGTTCAACATTCCCATCCACAAGGTGCTGCCCAAGGGCGCCACCGACGGCGTGACCGATGTCTGGCAGAACCGGCTCGACCTCACGCCCGACGAGCTCGCCGAGCTGCCGTCGCTGCTGTTCGGCACCCCCGAGGAGAACGCCGACACCCTGCGTGAACGGCGCAAGACCCTCGGCCTGACCTACTACACCGTGCTCGAACCCGAGATGGAGGCCTTCGCCCCGATCATCCAGGCGCTCCGATAACGGGGCAGCACCACGTCTTTCGCACGCGGAGGAGACCGATATGACCGAACGAACCACGGTGGACACCGGTACCGGGTACGGCCGCAAGGCCCCGTCCTACGACGCACGCCTGACCGAGGTCGGCCCCGGCACACCGATGGGCGAGGCGCTGCGGCGGTACTGGCACCCGATCGCCACCTCAGCCACCCTCACCGCCGAAGCACCCCATCGCACCCGCGTCCTCGGCGAGGATCTGGTCGTCTTCCGGGACGGAAGCGGCCGCGCGGGGGTGGTTTTCGAGCGTTGCGCACACCGTGGGGCCAGTCTGTTCTTCGGCCGGATCGAGGACGACGGGCTGCGCTGTGGCTATCACGGCTGGAAATACGATGTGCAGGGGCGTTGCCTGGAGCAGGCCTGCGAACCCGATCGTGGCAAGCGCCGCGATGCCGCGCGTCAGCCGTGGTACCCGGTCGAGGAACGCTACGGGCTGGTGTTCGTCTACATGGGCCCGCCCGACCGCAAGCCCGTGCTGCCACGCTACGACGTGCTCGAGGACCTCGCCGAGGGTGAGCAGTACTTCGCCGAATGGCCGTTCCCCGGACTTTCGGTCACCGGCGCCGAGCAGGATTTCCACTGGCTGCTGATCTACGAGAACACGATCGACCCGGTGCACATCAACTGGCTGCACTCCCAGCACAGCGGCTACCAGTTCCTCGGCACCGGCACCACCGGCTTCCCCGAGGACTTCTTCGACCCGTACACCCTGCCGGGCCGGGTCAGCTACGACCGCACCGACTTCGGGGCGAAGTACGGTGTCCGGTTCCTGGACAAGGAGCGCGACGGGGTGCGGACCGAGCGGGTCTGGGGCGCCGAGTTGCACCTGCCCAATGCCACGGTGCTGCCGGACTGGGTCGAACTGACCCCGGATACCAAGGCCGACATGGTGATCTGGGCGGTCCCGATCGATGACACCCGCCATCGCGCGTTCTTCTCCATCCGCGCGAGCGATCCCGCACGCGTGCAACGGTTCCTGTTCGGCATCACCCAGGACGGCAAGAACTCCTGGGAGCTGACCGATCAAGAACGTCAGCGCTTCCCCGGTGACGGCGAGGTGATGACCTCGCAGGGTCCGATCGCACTGCATTCGGAGGAGACCTTGGCGACGACGGACCGTGGTGTGGTGCTGCTGCGCCGGTTGCTGCGGACGATGATCGACGACGTGGAGGCGGGCCGTGATCCGCAGGGGGTGAGTCTGATCGAGGAGCCGGTGCGGCACACCCAGGCTGGTCTGTTCACCCTCGCCACGGCCGCCGCGGACGAGACCGTGGCAGCGGTGCCTGCGGCCGGTGTCTGACCGGGATACCCCGTGACCTGGATCGATGCGGTGGTCCATGCCCGCACCCTGGCGACTCCCGAGATCGCGGTGTTCGAACTCACCCCGGTCGACGGCACCGAGTTCCCCTCCTACACAGCGGGATCCCACGTCGACGTGCACCTGGGTTCGGGCCTGGTCCGCCAGTATTCACTGTGCGGACCGCCCGAGCCGGGCCGATACCGCCTGGCGGTGTTGAACGTCGCGAACTCGCGGGGCGGGTCGCGGGCGATGCACGCGCTCACAGTGGGCGAACCGGTGCGGATCTCTCCCCCGCGCAACCACTTTCCGCTCGCCGACACGAACAGCCATGTACTGATCGCGGGCGGCATCGGAATCACACCGCTGCTGGCCATGCTGACTCACCTCGAGCAGACCGAGGCCGACTACGTTCTGCACTACAGTGCTCGAACCCGCTCTCGCGCGGCCTTTCTCGACGAGCTGTCCGCGAATCCCCGCGTCCGGTTCCATTTCGACGACGAAGACCCGAGCCTACTGCTCGACATCACCCGCGATCTGGGCGATCCGAGACCGGACACCGCGGTCTACGTCTGCGGGCCGGACGGCTTCATGGACTACGTCGTAGGCAAAGCCGAAGCCCTCGGCTGGCCGCGCACAGCACTGCACACCGAACGATTCGGCACCGCCCTCACCGCGCCGACCGAGTCGCAAGAGGCCGGATTCACCGTCCGCCTGGCCTCCACCGGCGCCGAATACCTCGTCGGCGACGACCACAGCGTGCTGGATGTCCTGTTGGACAACGGTGTCGACGCGCCCTTCTCGTGCCAGCAGGGCATCTGTGGGGAATGCGTCGTGCGGGTACTGGCCGGCGAACCCGACCATCGCGACGACGTCCTCACCGACGCCGAACGCGCCGACGGCATGTTCACCACGTGCTCGTCACGATCCCACTCCCCCGTCCTCGAGGTGGACCTCTGAGTGCGGTCGGCCGAGTCTGGGCATGAAGCTCGAAAATGAGTGGCGGCAAACGGTTCTGGAGGGCAAGGCCGCCTGTGTGGTGAGCAGCGCTGGCACCGGCCGCGTCGCGATTCCGTTGATCGAGCAGCACGGCGTCCATGTTCCGAAAATGTTTTGGCGCAATGCTTTCAGCTCGCATGAAAGCATCCAGAGCGATCGTGTGAGCACGACGCGATGCCGCCGCACGCCGGACCTCGACCCAGTAACGACTACAGAGCGTGCTCCGTAGCCCTCATAGTCCACGGCCTCTACAGCACACCCGCGATCGCGTGCTGAGAACACCAAACCCCGAGTCATGACAGAAGCTGACGCAGATCGCTAGCCTCGTTGTCATGGCTTCCGAATCTCGCGTGTGGGCGATGACGACGACATTGCCGACCGAACAGGACGCGCACTCGATCGCGGAAAGCGTGGTCGGAGAACGTCTTGCCGCTGGGTCCGAGATCGTCAAGCAGGACAGCGTGTTTTGGCATCTCGGGAAAGTCGGCACCGGCCCGGAGTGGAGGTTGACCTTCCGTGTCGCCGCGGCCGGTCGGGACCGTCTCGCCGAGCGCATCGCGGAGCTGCATCCGTGGAGTCGGCCCGAGATCAGCGCGACCCCGGTTCCCTGGACGACCGAGGAATACGCCCAGTGGGTCGAAAGCCCCACAGTGTCGCAGGAATAGGGCCCCGCTCTGCGGTCAGTTCGGTCCCGGCCCGTACCTTGGGGCATCCGAATTGGGCATAGTCCATGCAGGGACCTAGTTTGGTCCGAGCAAACTTTACCGGCAATCCGGCAACTACGATGGAGAGTCTTGAAACACGGGCCTTTTCCTCCAGAGCCACCGACGGCGCTGACCGACGCCGATGCGATCAGGAGCAATGACTGGTCAGCTTTTTCAGCGCTGACCCACATGGAGGATCATTTCACCGTCAAACCGTGGCCCGGCGGGTTCTCCGCGTACTACTGGTATTTGACGTTCGAGGACGTCGAGCTGATTTCATCGGCTCGACAATGCCAGCAAAGCTTGAGTTCATTCGGCCTACATCCGGTCTCGCTATCGTCGCTTCACATGACGCTGTGCCGGGTTGGTGCCGCCGATTCGATCAGCGACGCCGCCATCGAGGTAGTCACCTCCAGTGCCGCCGAAGCGCTTGAACGCGTCGACAGCTTCGAGATCGAGGTCGGGCCTCTGGCCGGTTCCTCGGGAGCGGTCCGCTTCTCGGTGACGCCCTGGTCCTCGATCTGGCAGCTCGCCACGATTCTGCGTTCTCTCCCTGTGAACGCCGCTGCGGGCACCGCGTCAAAACCCCTCTCCGACTTCCGCCCCCACATAGGGATCGCCTACAGCAATCGGCGTCAGGAGATCGCGCCCATCCTCGAGCGAGTCTCACAGTTACGCGACATCGTTCCCGTCCCGATCGCGGTCACACAGGTCAAGCTCGTCCGCCTTTGGCGATCCCAGGATTCCTACGAATGGGACGACGTTGCCACTATCGCCCTTCGATAGGGCGAGCGCCCTCGGAGACAACGCTCGCCGAGGATGTCCAGTCCTCGAGCTCGCTCAGGTAGGTACCAACGACGCGACGATCGATTGTATCGACGACGTCGGCGAGTTCGTGAGCACGCTGCCAGACCGAGCGGATCGGTTGGCCGTGAGAGGTTGCCAGCGCTTGCCGTGCCAGTGACATCGCGTGTTCGGTGTCGGGGCCCTTCTGCTTGACCAGAGCTGTTGCGACGTCGAGCCGAACGAGGGCTTGACTCCATACTGAGTCCGACGTGTCCACCAACTCGGCCACCGACTGACCGTATTCGAGGGTCTTGCTGTGGTCTCCCGCAGACAAGTGCGCTGTCGCTGCGTTGGCCATCAGCCTTGGGACGCTGTAAGACTCGAACGACAGTGCCGGCGTCAACCCATGCGACGTGCCCGTGTTGTCGCTGAGGTTCATCGCCGCCTCGATCGCTTTGTGCACGCCGACAGAATCGCCGAGCTTGCCCAAGGCACGCGCGAGACCGTTGGCGTACAGCCGGATCGCTTGTCCGCTCGAACCGGCAACCCGCAATCCTTCTTGCGCAGCGTCGACGGCGCGCGCATAGTCGCCCTGATAGTAGGAGCAGAAGCTCTGTGTCCCTTTGACCCACGCGATCAGCTCCACGTCTCGCGTGAACTCTGCGAGGCCGAGAGCTTCCTCGCCGTACATCCTCGCGTGCTGAAAACGTCCTAGGTTGACAGCCATGTATGCCAGCGCGCCCGACATCTGGCCCGCGAAGCGATACAACCGCGCCAGATGCATCGGTTGCCTGCACTGGTCGAGCAAAACGTCGACTTGCCGACGAAGAGCGAGAACCTCGGGCGCGAGAAGCGTCGGTCCTTCCGCTTCGTATCGGGCGAGGATGTCTCCGAATGCCACCTCGATCACATCGAGCACGCCGTCGTCGACACCTTTGGCCCGTAACAGCCGCATACGTTCAATGATCAGGGAAGGTCGTTCGAAGGACGCTTCCACCTCACCGCGGACCGGTGGTATAGCTGTGGTCGCGGGAGAGCTACTTCGCGGTGATCGTCGGAATTCCTCCGCGACACCATGGCGTCGCGCTTCCTTCGAGTGTCGCGCTCTCCAAGCGGTTTCGCCTTCGGCGACGATCTGCTCGAATCGTTCGCGGTCGTCTCGCGTTGTACGTTTCGTGTAGGTGGTGTCGAGGATCTCCTGCTTTTCGGAGCGGGGTTTGACCGCGCTCAGGCCCGACCGCCAGTTGTTGATCGTGGTGGTCTCGACGCCGAGCATCGCGGCGAACTGGCGGATCGGCTGTCTCATCGTCTCTTGCAGCGCGGCAGCTTCGAAGCCGGTCCATTCCCGCCCTCGTATCATGCGGCCCCCTACTTCCAGCTCCTGAACTGGGAAATGCCTACGGTACGCCCACGCTACGCCACCACTGTGCGGTTCCTGCCAATGCTGTTGACGGGCAACGATTGAAACCAGAACCCGCTTCGGAAAATCCGTGGCGAAACCGCCGAACGCGTGCACCTCGTTGTTTTGGAAGCGTCACCAGGAAGGCCCGCGCATGACACATTCGGACGAGCTGAACACCCAGCCCGCGGTGAGGCGTGCCCAGTCCTCGGGCGCCAGCCCGATCGCTTCCGCCAACACTGTCGCTGCGGCCGAGGCCACCCACAACCAATCGCGCGCCGAGCTTGTCAGAGCGCTCGAGGCGATGGAGCTGGCCGGGTTTCTCACGGCTGAGCCCGCTGTAACCACGACCGAAGCCGCCGACACGGCGGCCGTGACCGCGCCGACTGGGGAGTCGCGATGACCCAGACCAGCACACCTAGAGCATGGACCGAATCCCCCCACTCACGCTGCCAGTTCTACCGGAGTATGTGCTCGCTGCCGACCGTGGTCGATCCGGCAACGGGACGGATCACGATGCGGGCTGGGTTTGTCGGGGCGGTGATGATGCCGACCGAGCTCGGTCAGCGGGTCAAGACCAGTCTCGATCTTCGCGGTGTCGCGCCGTTGTCGATCGTCGGTCACCCGCGCGCGGAAATGTGGACATTTCTTGTCAGGTCCGATATTCGGCCGATCGGTGACCCCGACGAGGTGGCTCGCTTGTGGAAGGCGCGTGTGGTGGTGATCCGCGATGGCGACATCGCGTTGCCCTCTCCGGTGGTGGACCCGCTGGTGGTTCGCACGTGGGTGTCTCCGGCCACCAGCGCTTTTCGCCCCTCGGGGGCGGTGGTGATCGGGTGCGCGTTATCGATCTTGAGGCAGACCCCCCGATGAATAACGGCGGCCGGTCACCTCGTCCTGACGAACCAGATATTCGCCTTTCGGTCGAATTGGCCGGTGTGCGCGTGTATTTCGCCGCGTGCCTGACGGCCGCGCTGGTGTTCGTCTGTGATGTGGCCGCCCGCCGCCCCGGCACTGTCGCCGTCTATCTCGGCCACTGTGCCGGATTGCCCCGCCTCCCTAACGAGCGCCTTTTCCTACAGCCCTGACCCCCGCACAGCACACCTTCCGACCACCCGAATGACCTTGGCGCGACGGCCTGGTGAGACCAGACGCAGCTCACCCAGGTTTTGTCTCGCGCCGAGGCGGCCCCGGAGTCGATTCCCGCGACTACCGGGGCCACCCGACCTCCGAGATCCACCGAAGGAACCGAGAACGCCATGTATGCACAGTTCGACACGACAAACGTCTCCTCCACTGCGCGCTCACACCGCCCCCGATGGATAGCGGCTGGGGTGCTGGCCGGGTTCGCAGCACTGGCAGTGGTAGCCAAGCCCTCGTTGGTGCCTTGGACGATGAGTTCGCGGATGAATTCGGCCAGGGCGGCGAAGACGTGGAACACCAGACGCCCGCCCGGGGTGGTGGTGTCGATCGCTTCGTGCAGCGACCGGAACCCGATGTCGCGCTTGCGCATACTCAGCGCGCGTACCGCTTACGCATGGAACGATGCCGGAATGAACATGTCGGACAAGCTGCGTGCTCAACAGGTTGCTGCACAAGCCGCTCAGCGCACCCAAGAGGAGTCCAACCGGTTAGCGTTCGACACCTACTGCCAACACCTAGACACTCTCGTGCCGGAGGTTGTGGCCTCATGCAAAGCGCTTGGTCTGCCGCGAAGACGACGTCAGTTCATCCACTCTGTCTGGGTTCTGCGAAGCGCGTCTTCGTTGTACATCGGAGTGCGCTCGAACCGCACCTGGTATTGGTGCAGCACGGTATCCGGGCAAAAACCGCTTCGACGTGCGGACGTACTGCTGCGAAGTTGGCGCAATGCCAACATTTTCACGGAGGCTGACGTCAGAGCCCACCTGGAAAAGGAGATTCTCAAGCTAAGCGCGAGAACTTGATGGCACGACGAGGTTCGATGACAGAGGCGTAGGTGAAGCCTTGACAAACCCGGCCGCTGGATACGGGTCTCTCGCATGGATGGCTGACGTTGTCAATGCGCCATACCGCACTGCCGCATGCGTTTCCCATCACAGCAGCGCACCGTAATGTGTGGGGCCATCCCCCACGTGAGACCGGAACCGGAATGTTGGACGCATGCGGCCCGGTCTCCACGCGAGGGTGTTTCACCTCCCCGCGAACAAGGAGACAGACCGTGAATGTACACGCCCATACCGAAAACCGGCAGAGCGTCGATAGAGAATCAAGGCGAGCCGGTGTCACCGATGTGGTGGCGTTGGTAGCGATTCTCACCACCACTGTCGCCCTGGTGGTCATTGTCGGACCAGCGGCAGGGGTGGTGCTGGGCGCCGCTGGTGGATTTGTGGCAGTGACCCTCAAAATCTTCTTGTCCCGCAGGTAGCAACCTCGACGGAGTTGGTCGGCGTAGCACTTCGGCTGCGCCGACCGATGACCGGTTGCGAAGAGCGGTAAGGGATTACGCTTTGTCTCGTGGGCATGGCAGACGAGGTTCGGCGGCAGCAGCAGCAATGGGATGCCGAAACGCTTAGCAAGGAAAGCGAACGTCGAAAACGCGTCGCGGCGTACACCGAAGTGCTGAACCGCAACATCCGGGAGTTCGCGCGGGCTGCCAAAGAGCTCGGTATCGAACAGGAAGGACGCAAGGACACACTGTTCAACAGCTACGTCCGCTTCTGGCGGGTCAACCTGTCCTTCTCACCGGGAGGAAGGTACGACCCCGGATTCGGTTACGCGAATATCGGTGTGCGTGCCGATGGCTCGTGGATCTTCTTGAGAACCAGTCTCGGCGGCTATGAGGAGCACCCGGCGCCGATCGTCAGCGGCCGCACACCAACGAACGATGAGATACGAGCTGCACTTCAAGGGTGGCTCTCCAGAAACGCCCCGAGGGGCTAGTCCTGGAGGGCCCCGTCGTTTACCGGCTCGATCCCGTTTGACCTCAGCAAATGCTCACTCGCCGAGGGCTTCGCCGGTCCGGCCGTGACCTATGCCGAGTCGAGGCTCGCCTGCTCGGTGGCGGCAAGTTCGGGGACGTACTTGTAGATCGTCGAGCGCGAGACGCCGAGCAGTCGGGCGACCGAAGAGACGGTTTCCTCGGGCCGGGTCAAGATCGCGCGGGCCTGGCGGATCTGTTCCTCGGTCATCGCCGGTGGACGTCCGAGACGCTGGCCGCGGGCGCGGGCGGCGGCCAGACCTTCGTTGGTGCCCTGCACGATGAGTTCGCGGATGAACTCGGCCAGGGCGGCGAAGACGTGGAACACCAGACGCCCGCCGGGGGTGGTGGTGTCGATCGCTTCGTGCAGCGACCGGAACCCGATGTCGCGCTTGCGGAGTCCGGCGACGATCGCGATCAGATCTTGCAGGGAGCGGCCGAGGCGATCCAGTGACGGCACGACGAGGGTGTCGCCGACGCGCATGTACTCCAGGCACTTCCACAGCTCGGCGCGCTCGGTGTCCTTGCCCGACTTCTTGTCGGTGAAGATCTTCTGGCACCCGGCCGCGGCGAGCGCGGCGAGCTGACGGTCGAGCAGCTGGCCGGCGGTCGAGACCCGGCCGTACCCGACGAGCGCTCCCCCGCCGCCGATCGGATCGAGCGCATCCCCATCGAGGACAAGCGGTTCCGGGAGATCGAGGGCGTTCGACTTGGTGGCCATGCCCGGAACTGTACGAGAAAGGGCTGACACGGATTGTTGAACACTCCGACTTTGCAACACGTTTTCTCGACACCGCATCGGCAGACCCGTCCTGGCTGTGATGTCAATGTTCGGAGTCGCGTTCAGCGTTGCTCGAAGTGCTGTTCAGCCGTGCTCGTTTTCGCGCAGGCGCTAGGCACCCGTCACTGGCTGGTGCGGGCGCGAGCGGGGCCGTATCCGCTGCGTTTTGCGGAACGGCACCTCCAGGTCGAACCGACGTCGGTACCCGTGGTCGTAGTTCCAGCTACTTAGACAACGGCTCCGTCTTCGAGGTACACCGTCGAGTGTCGTTGGTGCGCGGTCACTGCGGCGGCGACGCGACGGGCCATCACCGGAACCAACCTCGATGTGGTTTCGGCTTGGTCGCACCACCGCCAGCTCCGGATCTCCTCGGCCTGCACAGTGATCGCCGAGGTCTGCTCCACACTCAGCGAACCGCCGTCGTAGATCAGCATCAAGCCGTCGTCGGGATACAACCCGGGCGGGACCCAGTCGACCACCAACAACCGTCCGGGCGAGACATGAAGTCCGAGTTCCTCGGCCACCTCCCGGCAGGCAGCGGCGCGGGGTGATTCGCCGGTCTCGACCACTCCACCGGGTATCTCCCAGTGCTGCTTGTAGGTGGGTTCGACCAGCAACACCCGATCCTGCTCGTCGACGAACAACATCCCTGCGCCCATCCGCTTACGCGGCAACGCCGCAATCGCCTCCGCTTGCTCAGTCTCCGCCACACCGGCCACCCTATCGACACGCGAAAACCGAACGAGAGCAACCACTTCCGGTCTCACTGGCCGTGGTGCCGGCCCGCTCAACCGGATCCTCGCCGAATTCCTCTCTCCCGCCCCCGAAGCCAGCCGAAATCGCCTTGATGCGAATGGATCGGCGCCGCAGAATACGCGGGTGATCGTCTTCGACGGCGTCGCACAACGCGACGAATGGCCCGATCTCCCGGTATCGGTACGGGAGCAAGTTGCCGCTGGCCTTGGTGCACCGGTGGTGTCGGCGCTCAACCAGCGCGGCGGGTTCAGCCACGGAATGGCCGCGGTTCTGGTGCTGGCCGACGGTCGGCGGGCGTTCGCCAAGGCGATCCGCGTCGATGACGGACTCGCTGGCCCATACCGCACAGAAGCCGCTGCTGCGCGGGGGCTCTCAGCCCAAGTCCCGACACCTGCCGTGCTGTTCACCGTCGAACAATCAGGATGGTTCGTCGTCGTATTCGAGTTCGTCGCGGGCCACCACCCACACCTGGACCGGCCCGAGGAACTGGCCTCCGTGTTGGAACTGCTGGATCGGATGGCGCAAGCACTGACACCGAGCCCGAGACCAGCAACGCCCAACGTGGCCGAAATGTATGGGCCCGAGTTGCGGCGCTGGACCAGCTTCGCCGAGCTGGGGGCACCGCAGGACCTGGACCCGTGGGCTCTACGAAATCTGGATGCGCTGGCGGCGTTGGAAGGCCGGTGGGTCGAGTGGGCCGACGGGGAGACGTTGTTACATACCGATCTCCGCCCTGACAACCTGCTGGTGACCGTCGACGGATCGGTGACGGTGGTGGACTGGGCGTGGCCCTGCTGTGGCGCGGCGTGGGTGGACCTTGGGTTTCTGGCTCCCTGGATCGCGGCAGCAGGGATCGATCCAGACCCGATTCTTGCCGCGCACCCGGTAACACGGGATACCGATCCGGTCGCGATCGATTCGCTGCTGTGCGCCCTGGCCGGCTACTGGAGCGCGCAATCCTGCCTACCGGCGCCGCCACGATCACCAAACCTGCGGGCGTTTCAAGGCCGAGCGGCTCGAACAACGTTGTTGTGGATGACCTCACGATTGAACTGGCCGTGACAGCAAGCCCGCCCAAGGCCGCATCCTGGCCGCCTACGGCGGGGTGTTCGTCGGCGGATCCCTGCTGTGGCATGGTCTTGGACGGTTTCCGGCCCGATCGCTGCGACGTGATCGGCGCGGCGAACCTGTCTGGTCGGGGTCACGATCATCATGTGCGCGTCCGCACCGCCTGAGATACCACCCCGCGCGGGCGGGTTCAGCTCAGGTGGCCGAAGCGGCCGGGTCGTAGCGTCACGACCGGCAGGCTAGCCGGGCCCGCCGACAGCATCGCGTGCCGCGGTCTGCTGGTCGTGATCGCGCAGCAGCCGCAGGACGGTGGCCGGTGAGGGGTGCTGGCCCTTCTTCTTGCCTTTGGTGATGACCAGCCGCGCAGCGATGTCGCGCAGGCTGTGGTTCTTTTCGCGCAGGTGTAGCGCCATCGAGAGCATGGCTTCGTCGGCCACGGCGGCGCCGCCGATGGATTTGCCGCGGGCCCGGGCGGATTCGTGGCCTTCGAGGGTGCGGTCGCGGATGTACTCGCGTTCCATTCCCGAAAGGGCGGCCAGCACGGTGAATACCACCCCGGACGGGTCGTGGGAGCCCTGTAGTTCGCCGGTGAGGAATTCCAGTCCGATGTCGGCTGCCTTGAGTTGTTCGGCCAGGGCGGCGAGTTCGATGCCGCGGCCGAGGCGTTTGTGTTCGTGCACGACCAGAGTGACCGCGGCGCCGGAGGCGCGGATCTCGCGCGCCAGGGCGACGGCGCGGTCGAGTTCGGGGCGGGTCTGGGCGCGGGTGGAGATCTTTTCGGAGTAGATCCGGCCGATGCCGGCGGCGCGCAGGGAGTCGAGCTGGGTGTCGAGGGACTGGCGCACGGTGGAGGCGCGAGCGTAGCCGATGCGTACGTGCGCGCTCGAATCGGCGGCGGCCGCGGGCGGGCGGGGCAGTTCGGTCCACACCGATCCGGGCTTGCGCAGCGCCGGGGTCGTCACGGTGAGGGTCTTGGCGAGCGAGGGCACGAGGCGGAAGCGTGCGGTGTGATAGCCGATGGCGACTTTGCCCTTACCGGTCCGGCACGGCGATCCGGCCGGGGCGGCGCAACTCGACATCGGGCAGTCGTGGGCCTCCACGCGGAGAAAATCGTTGCCACTCACCCGCACAGTGTTTCATAGGTGCGTTTCAATGTGTTGGATATTTGCAACAACCTATGAAACATAGAACGTGCTGGATATCGACTGAGCCCACCGCTGTTTCATAGGTGATCACCTATGAAACACCCGATGCTGAGCCTTGCCGAACCGGACGCGGCGGCGACCCGACTGGCGCCCCCGTCGTAGTGTTGAGCGGGGGTGATGGTCTGGCGCGCAAAAGAACTCAGATTCTGCACGTGGACAGGGAGCGTTCAGGCCCATCCGCTACTGCCGTGTTAGCGTCGGGCACGTGGGGACAACAACGCAGCGAACTGACTCCGGCGGCGCGGCCGCATACGACCCGATCGCCAAGGCCTACGCCGAGGAGAACGCGACGAGCCTCCTCAACGAGTACTACAACCGGCCCGCGATCCGGAACCTGCTCGGCGACGTGACGGGTAAGCATGTGCTGGACGCCGGGTGCGGCTCGGGTCCCACGCTCGTCGACCTCATCGAAGGCGGAGCGACTGCGGTCGGAATCGACGGCAGCCAAGCCCTGATCGACATCGCCACAGACAGAGTCGGGGGCGCCGCAGAGCTACACGTCGGGGACCTGGCTGCCCCTCTTCCCTTCGGCGACAGCACCTTCGACGACGTTGTCTGTTCCCTCGCGCTGCACTACCTCGAAGACTGGCGCTCCCCGCTGGCGGAGATGCGCCGCGTGCTCAAGCCCGGAGGCCGCCTAATCCTCTCGGTGGAGCACCCGCTGGTCATGTGGTTCACGCAACTTCAGGCCGGCGAGACCACCAACTACTTCGCCACGCGCCAACGCAAGGTGACCGATATGGCCGGGCAGACCGCAGACCTCACATTCTGGGATCGGTCCTTGTCAACCATGTTCCAGACATTCTCCGACAGCGGATTCCGTATCACCCGCCTCGAGGAACCGGCACCTGCCCCGGAAGCGGTGGAGCGGTTCCCCGAGTTCTTCCAGGACCGCGAGGACCCCAGGTTCCTGGCCTTCCTGTTCCTGGTGTTGGAGGCCTAACTCCTACGCTGCGACAAGCCAGTTATGGGCAATCAGCACGCCGCGCACCGCTTCTACGATCGTCTCATCCAGCCCGGCACTTCTTTCCCGGACAGCACACGCGCCGTGGCGGATTGCTCAACGATCCAGCCGAGCGCGCAGTTGTGCCAGATCGTCGGGAGTGAACAGACTCGCCGCCAGGTCATCTGTTGCGTGCCGCGGCGGTTCGTCAGTGAATTCGGTGAGCTGGCGCGCGACCTCACAGGGGTCGTGTCCATACAGGACCAGCAGCGCCTCGGTTTCGGCGCGGGTCCGCACGAACTCCGGCGGCATGCCGGTGTCGCGGATCAGGATGTCGCGTTCGCGGTCGAGGTTGGCCGGGTTCGGGTCGGTGCGCACGAGGAAAGCCAGCACCCGGCGGGCGGTGTCAGGGTCGGTGCGCACCGTGCGGGCGAGCTCGTCGAACAGCGCGCTGTAATCGGTGCGGCGGTCCAGGCCGCGAGGATCGAGGATCCGGGCGGCCGAGCCGTCGTGTGCGCGGCGAGGGTCGTCGCCGGGGTAGACCGGTTCGACGCCCGGAAGGGACAGGGCCGGCGCGAGGGTGCCGCGCGGCCGAAGGTGGCGCCCGGCGGCGAGGTCCATCGCGACGGCGGCCGCGGTGAGCAGGTCCTCCTGACGCGGCCAGGGCAGTTTTTCATAGGGCGTCCAGATGCGGAGCCCGGCGCGTGGGGTCAGCCCGGCGGTCTGCCACATCTGGGTGAGGGTGCGGGCCGACCCCACGCTCAGGCCGGATGTGGGCAGGCTCAGTTCATCGAGCAGGGTGCGCAGCAGCCGAAACCACACCGCGGCGTGCACCCGGCGGCCGGGCAACTCGACCTTACCGGTGGTCAGGGCTTGGTGGGTGTAGTTCTCCAGGGTGGCAACAGGTTCGGCGATCGGGGTACCGGCGACATCGGCTCCGGCGAGCTCGGCGGTGAGCAACTCGGCGCGGTAGAGCAACCGGCGCCGGTGGATGGTGCAGCCGATGGTCAGCGGCAGCGACCACACCCAGCACCGTTGCGGTTGCGGGCCTGCCGTGCACAGCGGGCACGACCGATCCAGCGGTGTTTCCGGAATCCACGGCCCGCGCCACACCCGCCACCGGGCCACCTTGTACCGACGGGCTTCTCCCTGGGGCCAGCATCACAGAGTCCTGGCGCACGTAGCTGTAGAAGGTGTCTTCGCCCTCGCGGGCGGGCATCGGGAAGCTGTCGAACAGCCACGGCACCCACCCGGGAAGTGTCATCGCCTTCAACCTCGCGACCGGGACCGCAGTGGCCCCGGCCAGCGCTGCCAGCAGCTCCGGTGGTACGTCCTCGTCGAGTCGGTCCGGGATATCGCTGAGCACATTGAGATTCGGGCCGACCAGCTCGCCCACCGGCATCCTGTACAACTCGGCGATGCGCGCCACCCACGACGACAACGACTCCAGCTCGCCCGGCGGCGGGTGCACCGGCCAGCGCGTCGGCGCGCTCATGTGAGTTCGCGTTCGAAGCTTCGCCGGCGTTCGGTCGGGCCCGCGTATCCGGCCAGCAGCAGAGTGCGCTGGTTGATCGCCTCCTCACCGGTCTCGATCGCCACGATTGCGGCGTTGGCGAGCAGCGTCGACAGTTCCCCGATCGTGCCCTCGCAGCGGGTCAGCAGGTAGCTGACCATCTCGTGGTCGGAGATCGCCGAGTGGCGCCGCAGCGGCAACGCCGCGGCGAAGCTGGCCAACAACGCGGCGGCTTCGTCACCGATCTCCCAGCGCGGCAGCGCCAGCGGGGCGAACCGGTTCTCGAGCTGGTCGTCGGAGCGGATCGCCAGGTAGGCGTCACGGATCCCGACCCCGACCAACGGAATGCGCAGGGTGTTGCCCAGAAACCGCAGCAGGTTGAGGAATTCGCGCTGGCTGTTGGCGCGCCCGCCGAGGATGTTGTGCAGTTCGTCGATCACCAGCATCCGCACGCCACACGCTCGGCACAACCGCACCACCAGCTCCTCGACATCGGCCAGACGCCGCGCACGGGTCCGCACCGGCGCCCCTAACGCCGCCAGCAACGCCACGTAGAAGCGCAGCACACTGGGCTCCGAGGGCATCTGCACCGCCAGGACCGGGATCTCCTCGCGGTCGGTGTGCGAGATCGGCGGGTGGTCGCGGCGGAACTTCTCGATGATCATCGACTTGCCGTTGTTGGTCGGCCCGATCAACAGCAGGTTCGGCATGCGCTGCTTGGACGGCATCGTCAGCAGTACCTCGAGCTGGGCCAGGGCCTCGGTGGCGCGGGTGTAGCCGATCCAACGATCCGCACGCACATAGCGCACTCGTTCAGCGGCCGGAAGCAGCGCGATCCGGTGCGCCAAGGGATGCAGGTGCGACAGGTCGACCGGTTCGCCGATCACCATTGCTCGATCACCTCGAACGGCGCGACCGGCGCCGGTACGACGGCTACGTGTGGGGTCGGTGGCGGTTCCGGTCGGGCGGGTCGGCGGGCCCGGACCTCGGTGTGGCGGGCGGTGGTTCGCCGTGCCTTGCGGCTGGCCGCGGCGGCGGTGTCGGTGATCTCCCGCATCTGCTCCACCATGGAGAACAGTGCGTTCTCGTCGATCTCGGCACGTCCCTGCTCGCGCAGGCGGGCCACCGCGGCGCTGTGTTCCCACACGCTGATCGCCGGGCGCGACCACGTCCGGTACGGGACCTCCAGGTACTCGCCGGTCTCGGGGTGCAGCGCCCAGATCCGGGAGATGTCGCGTGGATCGCGGCGCAGCACGAACCGGCCCAGCTGCTCGCGGCGGGCGATCAACGGGCGCAGCACATCGGCGTAGTACTGCACGTGGTCGACGGTGAACCCGCTGCGCGACAGGCTCCGCCGGATGACGGGCAGGAAGTCGACGAGGAACGCGGTCTCATTGGTCACCGTCGCCGGTGCGCCCCCGGCGCCGGCACGCTCGGCCCACACCCCGGCAGGAGTCCGCCCGCCCAGACCTTCGTGCGGTCGGCCGTGGTAGCAGGCCACGGCCAGGGCCATCCACCGCTGCAACTCGCCCAGGGTGAGAACAGCTTTCGCGTCGCTGTCGTAGCCACCACGGTCGGCGGTGTTGGAGAAGGTGGTGCCGGGTAGCTCGTGCACCATCGTCATCATGTTGCCGATCAGCCGCTCGATCACCCCGCCAAAGTGAGGCTGGCCCGGCGGCCGGTAGTCCACGCCGATCCCGTGCTGCTCACAGCCGCGGCGCAGGGCCTCGCTCTTGAACTCCGCGGCGTTGTCCACATACAGGCGGACCGGCTTGCCGCTCATCGGCCACGCCGCGTCGACCTCCAGCCGTTCCAGCCACGGGCGTTTGTCGATCGCCATATGCGCCAAGCACAACCCGACCGAGGTCGCCGACGGCGCGTCGAGGGTGATCACCAGGCCCGGCACGCACCGGGTGGCCTCGTCGATCGCCGCGGTCACATACGGGTGCCCGATCGGCAGCCGGTGAAAGTCGTCGACCACGATCACATCCGCTGGGGTGTGGTCGATCTGGACCCGCTCCAGCAGCCCGTCGACCGCCGAGGTGGACCCGCCGGCGGCCCGTCGCGCGCGGGCCGCGTCGGCGCCCTGGCGGGAAGTGGTGGCCTTGAGCGGGTCCAGGCGGGGATTCGGCGCGTGACCGCCGACCGAGACGGCGGCTTGAGTCCGGCGATCCGGCATTCGCGGGTGATCTCGCGACAGATCACGGTCACCGACCGTTTCTGTCTGGTCAGGTAGCGGGTTCGCAGGATCTTGCGGATGATCTGTTCGACCTCCTCGGGCAGCCGGGCACCACCACGACCGCCGGATGAGCGGCGCGGCAACAAGTCCGACGCCACCCCGTCGCCTGCACGCCAGCGCCGGACCAGCGCATAGACCTGGCGTTGAGTGATCCCGAGCTGATCGGCGGCCTGGTCGGCGGCTTCGACGCTCACCCGGTCCGATTGAGCGAGCGGGCCGATGACCCTCGCGCGGGCCACCGCGACCTGCCACCGCGCTTCGTCAGCGGTCAGAACACCGCGCTCGGGCAACGCTGAATTCCCGGTCATCCCGCAACCCCCGTGCTGAAGACGAGTACGAGCTGAATGCACGGTACTGCCGACGAGTACGGGACACGCCGATGATCGCTAGACCTCGTCAACCGCAACAGAATCCACAGGTCAGCGCTGAACAGGACTCCGACAATCGACAGTGGGGCCGTCCTGGCGCTTCCGGTTCCGGCGCCCGGTGTCGGTAAAACGATCGTTTTTTCGACACTGCGGTCGTCGCCGAGCTGCATCCGACCGGACCGTCTGCACCCCCCTTGTCAAGCGCTCTCAAAGCTTCCAATTAAAATCATCATGATTTAAGCTGGTAGAGACGATTTCAAGGTTTTTAATCGACATGGAGCGAAAGAAGTGGTTAAATCATCTGCGGGCGATGCGATCGTCCAGCAAGTTGGTTTGAACGATGCGGGGTTTAAGTCGTGGGGAATAATAGGGGCATCTACGGTCCGAGTGTGGACATAGATGAAGGCCGTCGGTTCAATGGTCGGCGTCGCGTATTCGTAGCACCTTATTCTGAGGTGATCTCTATCGATAAGGTGCGTGACGAGGTAGTGCGTTTCGCGCTGATGCGTGGCGGTGGTGGGTAATTCAACACCCGGGTGAGGGTGTTTCTTCTGGTCTATGATCAGGCTCGCTCGCTTTCTGGCGCCAAAAGCGAGATCAGCCTGATTTGTTTGCCTGTCCTCCGGGATTTCTGCTTGTATTCCCGGGGCATGTGGCCAGATGCTGGAAACTGTTCTCTGATGTGCGTGACATCTATTTGTGATGTCACGAGTTGTTTCATGTACTGATGCTGTCGAAGGGGAAAGACTGTGGGTCACGGACTCGAATTCATTGATGATGTTTTGGCTGTGGAGGGTGAGGGTGAATCTCGTGTAGGCCCTGTTGAGGGTGTCTCGGACGCGTTGTTTGCGGATTTGGATTACACAATTTCTCGTATGTGGGAAAACTCCCGAAAGGGAAAACTCTGGACGCATGTTGAAGCGCATGGTTTCAACCGTGAGCTTTACCGATTGCTGATGGTTCAGATCTATCACTACACCAGCCACAATGCGACCAATCAGGCTGTGGCCGCTTTCCGTGCTACGCCTGCGCAGTTGAGCCTGCTGAAGTTCGTTCTCGAGCATGCACGCGAGGAGCTCGGGCACGAACGTATGGTGCTGCACGACCTGCGGGCCGTCGGTCTTCTCGAGAAGGGCCAGACTGTTGACGACAGTCCACTGCCGGCCACTGACGCGTTGATCGGCTACCTGTACGGGGTTGCGTTGCGTGAGGGGCCGATCGCCCGACTCGGATACTCCTACTGGGCAGAAGCGGTCTACGAGCACATCGCACCGCTCATGGCGGTGGCACGAGAATCGCTGGGACTCACCGACCGTGACATGTCCTTTTTCGTCGCGCACGCCGAGATCGACACCAAACACGCAGATGAGGTGCGCGAAGCTATCCGGAAGTCCGTCCACACCCCCGAGCAAGCCGAGGGTGTGCTGCGGGTTGCGTCGACCACTTTGTCGCTGACGCATCTGCTGATGGACCAAGCCTTCGAGGCGTGGGAGGCGACTGCGGCAGTCCCCGCATGACCCGCCAGGCAGTGCTCGAACGCGCAGTACGGATGACACCATGTTCGGGTGCGAACCTAGCTATCGCGGCAGATTTCCGTGATCGCGTATTCCGCAGCAGGAGCAGTCTGCAGTTCGACCGAGCACTAGAGGACCGCATCGATCGGTCAGCGGTCCTGGTCGGAATTCTGACGGTTGGCGAAGACCTGGTCGCTACCGCGCGATCGACGAGGTTTCCGGATATCGAGTCCGTGTTGGACGGGCAGCGATTCGAGCGATTCGGTGCAGATTCCCACGTTGGGCGACTAGCGGCTTCACCAGGTGTAGCAAGCGCACGATACGCACTTGCGATGCTCAGCCTGGGCGCTCTGTGGGTCAGCGAATCGACCGGCTATCGTCGATACATATCGTATGCGCACGAGAAATTGGTGCCGCTCTACGTAGCAGTCGGAGCCTCGGATACCGGTGAGACAGTCTCCGTTCCAGGTCGTTCGGCAACCTACCACGTCGTGGTCGGTGACTACCGTAATGCGGCACAGATCGGGTGCGGGTTACTCGGTATGTCACGAGCGGAATCGTACGAGGCAATCGGTACACCTCGTCGCTCATACGCCGTCTGAGTATCGAATCGCACAGCAGTAGACGATGAGCGCGTGGATGCTGATCGTCAGACCTCCACACGGGTGTGGTCTGCCTCGAGGGCGCAACCTCGGGCAGGCCACACCCGGAGTAGAAAGATAAAAGAAAAATGACGAAACCGCGTATCTTCATTTACGGGTATCACGGATGGAAGAACATAGGTGCCGAGGCGCGCCTGGTGTCGATGATCGAGAACATCAAAGCACGTGTTCCCGACGCTCACATCACCGCATCGACATCCCATCCGAAGAATCTCGATTATCTCACCATCGCCGACGAGCGAGCGTATGTGAATCCGGCCCTTCACAAGCGGCGGGCAGCGAAACTTATCGCTGATTCGGACTTGATGATCCTTGCCGAGGGCAACATGCTGACCGACGAGTTCAGCCCCCTGATGGTAGAAATATTTACCCATGCCATGGAGGAAGCTGCCCGTCAAAAAGTCCTGGCGGTGGGTCTTGCTCTGGACTCGGGAACCCTCGCACCCCAACGACATGCGCGAGTCGCCTCCGCGTTGGACGGGCTTGATCTCCTCACTGTTCGGATCGATGGGGCTGCAGCGGCGCTGAAGCAACTCGGTGTGACCCGCCCGATCGAGGTGACAGCCGACTGCGCGCTGTCGATGAGCCCACCCACCCCCGAGTTGTGCGAGGCCATGGCAGCACGGTTCGGATTCGGCTCGGCTCGCGTTCATGCCGTAGCACCTGTCGATTTCCATATGTGGCCGGCCAAGATCTCGCTCATAGGTCGACGTGAGGAGTATCTGCGCTGGCCGATCAAGGCCACCTGGGCAGACGGAGGTCGCGAGAAGACTGCTCAGCTGCTCTCCGACTGGGCCCGCTACGTTCGGTATCTCCTCGCTGACAGGGAAACCGTCGTTCCCCTGGTAGTGATGGATCCCGCCGATCGACGCATCGTCGAGCAGTTGCGAAGCGAACTCGCCGTTCCCGAGCGCACCCCGATCGTCGACGGAGCGGATCTGACCCCACATCAGATGTCGGCGACGATGTTCTGGTTCGACACCGTCACAACCTCCCGCTATCACGCTCTGGTGCTGCCCCTCGCGCACTCGGTGCCGTTCATCGCCCTCGGGCACGACACGAGGACACGGTTCATCGCCGACCAGTTCGGGGCGTCTGATGCGTTCATTCGCTACGACGACCCACAGCGGGTCGAGAAGATGATCGCCGCACACAAGACGGTCCTCAGCGATATCGAACAGCGGCGAACCCTGATCTCCGAAGGGGTGCGGGAACTGCGCCAGGCTGATCAGCGCAACTACGATCTCGTCGCCGAGATGCTCTCGTGAGTACGGAACCCGACATCGCAGACCAACTCCCTCCGCTACCCGCTCCGGAGAATGACGGTGCAGCGTCCAGAATCCCTCGAGGGGCACTCCCCCCGGTCAGCCTGATCGCGACAACCGGCGAGGCAGTCGGAATCGATCAGCTCGGGTCGGGCCGCACCATCATCTACGTCTATCCGCTGACTGGACGCGATGACATCGTTCTTCCCGAGGGGTGGCGCACTATCCCGGGGGCTGCTGGATGCACCGCCCAAGCTTGTTCGTTCCGTGACCGCCACCAGGAACTGCTCGCGCACGGAATCACCCGCGTGTTCGGGCTTTCCAGCCAAACCACGGACTACCAACGCGAGGCCGTGCAGCGGCTGCACCTGCCGTTCTCGATGCTGGCGGATCCAGATCTACTCCTGGCCGAGTCCCTCAACCTCCCAACCTTCGAGGTTGAGCAAAAGCGCCTCTACCGCAGGCTGACGCTGGTGATCACAAACGGCCGGATCGATCACATCTTCTACCCGGTCTTCCCTCCAGCCGAGCACGCCGACCAAGTCCTGTCCTGGGCTGCGGAAAACCCGCCCATCCGAAGTGATGCGAGAGCTGACGAACAGCCGTCGCGGAGCACCTCGACGCACAACGATTGATCCGGAGCACCCGATGACCTCGACTACTGCTCGCCGAGCTCTGTCTGCCTCGGTCGAAGTAGACGCTGATCCCCTCGCTGTGTGGGACGCGATATCCAATCTCCGCCGTATGCGGCAGTGGAGCCCGCAGTGCAGGATCATGCTTCCTCTCGGTCGGCTGAAGGCCGGGACCCGCACCCTCAACATCAACCGAAAGGGCCGCACGTTCTGGCCGACCACTTCAACGATTCTTGTGGTCGAGGTCGGATCGCGGCTGACCTTCCGTACTGACAGCAACCGGGCCGTGTGGACCTACCAACTCGACCGATCACCCACCGGAACTGTTGTTACCTTGCGTCGAGATGCCAGTAGCCACACCCCGAGGGCCTCGGTATGGCTGGTCAACAATGTCCTGGGAGGTATCGAGGAATTCGACGAAACCGTTCGCGGCGGCATGAACGAGACCGTGCGACGGATCAAGCAATCCATCGAGGCTCAGGCGCGCCCCACACAGCTCGGGGACCGAACGTGAACCAACTAGCTCGGCTGCGCTATCGCCGACGGTTCCTTGCCGCCGCGCTGGCGGTGGCCGGCCTGACCTTCGTCGTCACACCTGCTCACGCCGACGACCAGCCCTTGCCAGGCACTGTGGTCACGACGAGTCCACTGGCAGAAGACCTGCAATTGAACGGCTCCGAACGCGGGCTGCGCCTCACCTATTGGACCCAAGACTCGACCGGCCGAGAAGCTCAATCCAGTGGTGCGGTCTTCACACCGCGGGGAGCGGCGCCGCCACACGGATGGCCGGTTGTCTCTTGGTTGCATGGCACGGTCGGCCTCGGAGACGAGTGCGCGCCTTCGACCGCTGGCCCAACTGATAGAGATCGCGACTTCACGTACCTGAACGCCTGGTTGAACCACGGATACGCCGTTGTAGCCACCGACTACATCGGCTTGGGGACGCCAGGGGTCCACGCCTTCCTCGACGGCGCAGCCGAAGCACACGCCGCGATCGATATCGTGCGCGCAGCTCGGACCATCGACAGTTCCCTGTCAACAAGTTGGCTCGCGGTAGGCCAGTCACAGGGAGGTGGTGGTGCATTGTGGACCGCCACGATGGCAACCGAATACGCTCCAGAGCTCGACTACCGCGGTGTAATCGCAACTGCGCCCGCCGCGCAAGTCGTCTCGCTGTTGGCTGCCGCGGGACCGTCGGTACCGAATCTGGGCATGCCCAACCTGACCGTCTACACCGCCTACGCGATGCGTGGACTCAAACAAGCCCGACCAGATTGGGATCTGGACAGTTACCTGACCCCGCTTGGACGCAGGCTCGTCGATGATGCCGAGACACTGTGTTTCCGAGCAATGGCTGAGCGGGTAGAAGGAATCGGGGTCGGAGAGCTTCTGACGCGTTCGCTCAGCGAGGGAGATTTCGCCGAAAGCGCGCACGAAGTGTTCGACGCGCCGATGGCTCCATACGATCGACCGGTCTTCATCGGGCAGGGCGCTATCGACAAGACTGTTCCCCTACCTCTAACGTTGGCCTTCATAGCCCAGCTCCGAGCCAATGGGACGTTTCCTGCACTTCGTGTCTATCCGGGCAGTGACCACGGTGGCACAGTCGTGGCTGCCACGATCGATGCGATCCAGTTCGCAGAAGCGGTCACCAGATAGCAGCACTGGCGTGCTGGACTCCGGCCTGGCCATCACCGGGCCCGCCGTCGTGGACTACCTTGTCACGAACTGACTTCGCTGTCGTGCTTCGCGCACGGGCCGCGGCCGCCGGTCGGGATCGCGCACCGCTGCCCGGTGGTCTTGACCGCGCCGCACTGCAGGTCGGTCGCGTGCACGTGGCAGCGGTTGCGGCCGGCGAGCGGCTCGATGCTGCACGGCCGTCCGGACTTCGTCGGCGCCGTGCAGCGGGTGCTGGTCTGGTCGATGACGTCGATCCGGGTGGCGATGCGCCGGTTGGTTTGGGTGGCGACGGCGCGGTTGTGCCGCGCTTGTTCCTGGCGGCCGCGTTCGGCGTCGTCGAGATCGGCTGGGCTCATCCCGGCGTACGGTTCTTCGCCGGTGCGCCAGCATGTCGCGGCGTAAGCGGCGATCCCGTCGCGGCTTTGCGCGTGTAGCCAGACGATCTTGCCGAGCCCACGGAACGCCAGATCGTAGGGCTGTTGATCCGGCTCCCGAGCGGCGTAGTGCTCGATGTATTCCACGGCGGCGCGAGCCAGCTCCGCCCGCTCGGGGATGCTCGGTTTACGACGGGCCATGGGCCGGTACCGTACTGGCCCGCAGCAGGAACCACACCTCGAACCGTCAATTGGAATCCCTCGAAAAAGTCGAGGTGAAGGCATATTTCTGCTGCCGCCGGGCGCCCGGATCGCTTCCTGGCGGCCCCGCTGGCGGATGCCGGCGTGGTAGGTGGTTCAGCGTTCTCGGCCGTAGCCCCGCTCGCGCTCGCGCAGGGCACGCTCAAGCGCGTTGCCCGACCAATCGGCGAGGGTATTTCGCTGTGGGCTCAGGATGTTCGGGTGCGCAGCATCGTGGGCTTCCCGCTTCCGAGCGGCTTCGGCGGCGGCCAGCGCGATGTCGTGATCGCTGCGGGCTTCCAACAGCAGGCGGTGTGCTCTCCCGCGCATCTTGTCCAACCGGTCGTAGTCTGGCCCGGTCATCCTGGAGATCTTGAGCTGATGGTCCAGTTCGACCAGCTCGGCACCGATCTCATCGAGGCGTTGCTGGTCGGGATGCCATCCCACCTGCTGCGTCTCTGCGATCAGATCCAGGTAGCGATCGGCCAAGCTACTCATCACGGTCCCCTGCCGTCGACGACGTCGAGGTTCTGACGATACCGCCGGATCCCCGTGCGGCCCTGGAATTGTCGGTCCGCCGATGCACCATCGCTGTATGAGCGCGCACGATGCTGTCAACACCGCAAACCTCGAATCAGCCTGCCGGGCCGGATGGCCGGAACTTACCGGCACCCCCAAACAGATCGGCTGGGCGGCCACCATCCGGGCAGCGAGAATGCGCGAGTTCGACGGCGCCGAATCCCCCGTATCCGAGATGACCGACTCGGCGCGAGCCGCGTTTCGCGGCGTACTGCTCGAGGTCACCAACGCCAGCGACTGGATCGACACGCAATCCCATCCCCATTGGCACCTGGTTCTCCTGGTTACCAAGCGATCCACCGAAGAGATTGCCGTGCTCGGCGCGCTGTAGCTGACCCGGCGTCAGCCATCCTGGTCGTGAGCTGGCAGCTCCACCTACACCGGGCCGCCAGCTCACGCGCGGACGATCAGGCCGCGGTCGGGCTGTCGTCGTCGAGCTCGGTGGAAGTGCTGGTCACCTGGCGCAGAGTCAGGTCGACCGTTTCGAGTTCGGGGATCGAGGTCTCCTCGCCCTGCAGTTCGATGACCCTGCGGCTCTGGGGCAGCACCCGGCTCTCCATGCAGCCCACCACCGCGTTGTAGGTCTGCACCGATTTGCCGAGGTGCGCACCCAGCGCCGCGACGTGGCCAGCGAGCTTGGCCAGCCGCTCGATCGGCGCGCGGTGAAGGTGGGTTGCCGAGCTCTGGCGATATAGTTCTGTCAGGCGGGCCGCGCCCACCTGACTCCAAGCTGGCGATCTCCCACGCAGTGGCTGGCTACTGAGGACAAGCCGTCTCCGACGCAGCGCGATTCGATTGCCTTCCAACCTTGTGGGGCGGCGTAGGAGTCCAGAGGAAGAGTCGTGATGAGCAAGTCCAATAGGGCTCGGAGCCGCGCTGTTCGGCAGCGGATGGCCGAGACCGGTGTCGGCTACACACGTGCTGCGCGCGAGGTGGGCAGTTCCGCAGGTCGCGCTGGCCGGAGTGGCACAGACGTTGTCAGGGCCTATGTCCGTGCTTTGCTGTCGGGCCATGCTGGTGAGGCAGACCTGCGAGACGCTGAAATCCGAGCGCTGCAGGCGCAGGGGCGACGCATTGTGGATGGTGGGCAGATCGATCGGGACACGTGGGAAATCACGGACTGGGCAACCGGCGCCATGATTGCCTACGGCGCCGAAGGTCTCGATGGGTACTACGAGGCTGCCCAGCGTCTCGATCCCGAAGGTACGTGGATACACATCGACCACATCGGACCCGCGCTCACAGACCGGCCGACCGTCGAGGGCGTACCGACGAGCCTGGGTACAGCTCTTGCAGATTGGATCGGATCCCGAGGAACAACAGACGAAGAAGTCGCAGAGTTCATCGAGTGGCCGGTGGACAAGGTCAGCGCAGCTCGACGAGAGTGAGTGCACTGCCCGCCGACGCGAGCCCGGCTGACCCCGCCGCGGAATGTAGCCGCCTGAACTGACCGGCACGAACAGCAGATGGCCCCGGTACCCCATTTCGGGTACTGGGGCCATCTCTTGGCCGGGCCGCCTCATTTGTGTGCGCAAAACCGGACATTACGCAGGTCACGGACCTGTCTCAGGCCAGCAGATCAGGCAGGTCGGGAAAGCCGGGCCGGGCAGGCGCCTTCGGGTTTTCGGTGTCGGCGGGCTTGTGGGCCTGCATCTGTATCCACCGCGCCGCGGTGGGCGGCGGCGGGCTTCCCGCGTACATGAAGGTTCCGGCCACGACGACGGACAGCATCAGGCACCACCCGGGTACCGAGGCGACGAGTATCGAGGTGGAGTCGTTGAGCGCGTGCGGGTAGCCGCCGATGTGCAATCCGTTGCCGATCAAGACGAGCGCGATCCCGGCGCTGGCGATGATCTCGAACAGCCACCGCGCCCAGCTCGGGTACCAGCCCGGTGACGTGTGCACCCGGCAGTAGAGAGCCTGGACAGTGACCGCGGTGACCGCGACAGGCCACACCGCAGCCTCCCAGCCCGACGCGCCTGCCAGCCTCGCCCACTCGACCCCGAACGACGCGGCCGCGGCAAACACCGCGACGGTGACGAACGAGAACGCCCTCTTCGACGGCGCCGAGATCGAGTACCGGTGGAGCGACTGCTGGCGAAGTCCTTCGCTCGACGGTGTTGAGGCCCCCGAGAAGCCGCTTGGCTCAGTCATATTGGTGCTCCTGGTTGAGAAGGATTGGAGCATCAGTGTGAGCGCGGGCACCGACACCAACTGTCGTCTTCGCCGCTCGCTGATGGGGTACGACGTGCAAAGCGAAGCCCAATCCCGCCTTTGCGGGGTGCAGAACAGATCGCGGGGCGGGCTCGACAGAAGCCCGGGGTGGTTGCGTCAGTGAATTCCGACGTCGTTTATCGATGGATTCGGGCGTCACGCCATGGCTGATCGAGGCGATCGTGACGGTGAACAGTGACATCACTTGGCGGGAACCGAAGTGCTCTGGAAGCCCAAGTTGCGTTAGCAATTCAGGCTTTGAACGAGTGCAAGCTGGACAGCCACAGGCTCTGCTCGACGTCGAACCATTCGAAGGTAGCGACCGGCCGGAAGCGGAGGCGGCCCGCGAGCTTGAGCGAGCGCTCGTTAGCTGACTGGGTCGCGATGAGGACCGGTTGATCGTCGAGCTCATCGGCGGCGGCGCGCAACGCGGCCGTGGCAGCTTCAAACGCCAGTCCCGCGCCCCACGCGCGCCGCAGCATCAGGTAACCCAGTTCCAGTTCCTCACCGTCGTCGGTGACGTGCCCGGGGTAATCGATGGGGCGCCGCTTGAGCTCGAAAGTCCCGAGGAGGCTGTCGGTGGCCTTGTCGGCGATGATGAAATGGCCGGGGGCGGTTGTGGCATTGGCAGGGCCGCCGATCGCGTCGAGGCGCTGCTCGGCGTCTGCCCGCAGCCGCGGACCTCCGATGTGAGCCCACACCTCCGGCTCGGTCTGCAGTTCGATCAACCCTTCTCGATCACCGTCGCGAGCTTTGCGCAACAACACCCGCTCCGCTCTGATCTGAAGGGCGGACAGCATCGGCAGCTGGTCCATATGATCCTCCCCTCCTGAGACACCGGTCCATCAGATCATGGCGCGAAGCATGAGAAGGCTGTCACCGCAAGTAAGATCACGCGCTCAAAATTCGCCGATACGAAGATCTGCCGACCCGCGGCGACGCTGACATCCACCGATCGGTGACGTCATTGATCACCGATAGAACCACCCGGGGTGTTCAGCGCTCGCGTTCGAAGCCCTGCCAGGGCGATTCGAGGCCGTCGAAGGCGTTGATCGGCGCGCGGGTGAAAGCGTTGGGTTGCGGGCTCAGGATCGTCGGGTGAGCGCGGTCGTAGGCCTCACGCTTGCGGGCGGCGTCGGCGACGGCGCGGGCGATCTGATCGCGGTCGATGGCCGCGCCGAGCAGGGTGTGGGTCTCGCGGCTGAGCTTGTTCAGCTGATAGTAGCGCTCCCCCGCGGCGACATCGACACGCAACCGATAGTCGAGATCATCGAGTTCCTCGCCGATCTCGTGTAGCCGCTGCTGGTCAGGGTCGGAACCGATCCGCTTCATCTCCACGATCAGATCCCGGTACCGGTCTTCCAAGCTGCTCATCTCGATCCCCCTGTCGTCGATGTGGCTGGCCTCAGCCTACGCCGGAGGCGTTGTCCGACAAGCCCGCTCGGGACAGATCCGGCGTAACCGGCGCCGCGCGCGTCAGGCTGACGGGGCGTCCTGGCACGCGGTTCAGTCGTGTCGTGGACGCAGCGCGTAGCCGGGCACGAGCTGGTCGGTCAGCTGCAGCGGGGCACGGCCGTCGGCGTAGGTGATCGAGTACGTGACCCTGCCCAGCCACTCACCGGAGTAGGTGGGGATCCAGTGGGTGAGCAGGCCGGGGCGCTCCCCCGTCATATCGACTCCGGCTCCGTTGACGTGGCGGGGAGTGCCCGGATCGCGGATCGCGACGGCGTCCAGCCGCACCCAGACCGGCTTCGGTGCTCTCATCACGGTCTGCGCGTAGTGCCCCTGCGCGTTCGGATGCATGGCCTGCGGGGACGTGCCCTCGGTCCGAGCCGCTTCACGCCCGGCTCCGGTGCCGGCGGCCACCATGGTCAGTCAGTCCACGGGGTCAGATCGGTCAGCCGTATCGAGAATTCGTACGACCCCGGCGCGTCGAGGGTGGCCAGGATGCGGGCGTGGGTGTCGTCGAGCTCGACCACACGGAACTGTGAGGTGCCACCCGCACCGATCCTGACTAAGTCGCCCACCATCATGTTCGCCATTCTGATCGAACGTATGTTCCCCTGAGTTCGCAAGACTCTCTCATGGCGGGACCGGCAGATTTACCTCGTGGACGGATTCTTCGACGCGGTGATTCGTTCGGATCGGCACGTCGTGGACAGCTCCAGGTAACCGTGTCGGTTAGCGGGTCCGCGGACGATGTCGTCGGCGAATTCTGGAATCACTGATGATCGTGTGGTGCTTCATTCCCAGCGCAGCCGTTGACTATCACGTCCGCGTGGCTCCGCGTTCGATCGGAAGCGAAGTGAACGTCCTCGGCAGCCATCCACCGCTGCCACATCGGAAGTGCGTCGTGCCCGTCCCGATTCAGCCCCCGCTCCAGGCGGACGTGCCGCTGGGTCTCGACCCAGATCGACAGCGAGAGCCGGTCACGCACTGATGCGCGTGCCGAAGACACTCCTTCCAAAATCAGCACTGCGGGCGGCGCGATCTCATGCCACTCCCTCAAGGCCCGCGTAGTCCAGTCGTAGCGCTGGTATCGGCCGGACTGGCCTCTACTGAGCGGCTCCAGAACCTGCTCCTCCAGCCGCGGCCACCAGTCGAACTGGTTGTCCCAGGAGGCGAAGTCATCGGTGTGGAGCAGTGTCGCGCCGCATGTGGCGGCGAGCTGCTCTGCCAGCGTGGACTTCCCTGCACCGCCGGGACCGTCCACGGCGACCAGCCTCGTGGAGCCCAACCTCGGTACGGCATCTGCGACTTTGGCCACGATCTCCTCGATCATCACGTCGCCATTGTGGGCAGAAGAAGCCGCAACAGGCGAATGTCCGGTGCGGCCGTGGCGTCAGGATCTGCTGATTCGACAAGTGCCACGTCCTGCTCGACGTCGCATTTCTCTGTCAACCATGTGAAGATTCGCCGATCTAGGCAACCATGTCATCTACGTCGAAGACACCGACGGTGCAACCCTAGGGAACGTGTGTGCGAACTGCGGGAGGCTTGTCGGTGCATCGTGCGATGGTGGGCCGACGATTGCTCACCGGCCGCCGGAGGCGAACGACGTGGCCGATTCCGATGACCGCCCCGAAGTCCGATTGGTCGCGCACTGCCGACGTTTCCCTATCAACTCCGTGTTGCAGCTGATCATGTTGCAGTACACGGAGAAGGGGGATGGCCAGGTTGTGGCCGGGCGCAGCACACGACCGTCATCCCGCTCAATCCCGAGACGAACTGACGTCCCGCTATCCAGCGGCGGCGGGTTCTTCCTCCTCGCCGAACAGCAGAAGCTGCCGGGACGCAGTGCTGGACTGGCCGATACGGCGCAGGCATCGAGCGCAGGTGACTTCCGCTCGAGTCGGCGCCAACGCTGTCGGCGACCAGCCCGCGACACCCGTGTGACAGAGGAGTTCGGGCACTTCCTCGTCCCCAACCCATTGCCCGAGGCTGACCGCATGCACCGTCCGTCCGGACCGCACGACGGCATGCACGCCCGGGGAACCGAACACCGCCCGAGTCGAAGCGGCGAGTGGGGCTATATCGGTCACGTGACCACCATACGATCGGGCACCGACAACACAGACTGAGAATTCGGGCGGCGCATTCGGGCGGCGCAGTCGAGGTCCCTGACTCGCCGAGACCAACGAAGTCCGAGATACACAATGATCAGGACTGTTGAGATTGTCCGGCGAGCTCTACCAGCCCCCCGACACACTTTGGCCGCAGTCGATCGAAGCCGATGTGCCAGCCGCGCATCCCTGACAATGTTGCCGTAGCCCAGGACGATCTACAGCGTCGACGCCAGGTTCGACGGAGCGAATCACAGTGGCGCACACCGCGACGTGAGGAGACCACGATGACGACTGGAGACACGTCACCCGGACTGCCGCGCGGTCGAGTGCCGCGCCGCGGCCGTTCATTGCGAGTACCGTCGCGTCCCGCCCCGCCCGAACCCCTGACTCCGCCTGATGCACCGTCGAATCCGCCCGCAGCGACATCACGGTTCGGGCGGGTTGTTCACTGGCCGGGGTGGATAAAGCTCGCTGCGATAGCGACCATCATTGGCACGCTCGGGGCGGCCGGCGCTGCGATCGGTGCACTGTGGTTCACCGGGCAGTCGTTACGCGCGACCAACAGCCAGATCGGCTTGGCGCAGCAAACCGCGGTCACCGACCGTTTCCGCCTGGCCACCGAACAGTTGGCCTCGGACAAGATCAGCGTCCGTATTTCGGGAATCTACCTGCTCGAACGCCTCGCGAACGACTCACCCGCCGACCATCCGACCGTGTTCGCGGTGCTCGCCTCGTTCCTTCGCACTCAAGCCCCCCTGGGCCTGTGCGGATTTCTTCCCAATCCGGAGCGGGCCTTCTTCAATCCACCGGCCGACGTCCAGACTGCGCTGACGGTCATCGGCCGTCGCGATCTCGCCCGCGACTCCATCACTCGCCGCCTCGACCTGCGCCGAACCTGCTTGGCCGGAGCGGAACTCGTCGCTGCGCGCCTGGCCATCGTTGACCTCACCGGCACAGACCTCGGCAAGGCGCAGCTAGCTGTCTCGGACCTCAGCAACGCAAACCTCACCGACGTGAACCTGTACCACGCAGACCTGCGCCACGCGAACCTTCTCCATGCTCACCTCACCGGAGCGAACCTGGCCGGCGCGAACCTGGCGGAGGCGAACCTCACCAACGCACGCCTGACCCGCGCGGACCTCACCGGCGCGGACCTGCGCCATGCGAACCTCACCGACGTGAACCTAGTCGGCGTGGTGTACGACGACGCCACCCAGTGGCCCAGCGGATTCACACCTCCTCCTCGGTAATGAAACCTCCCCCTGCCAGGAACCAGTCACGAGAAGTCGAATGACCAGCCTGCCGCACCAGGAACAGATACGTTCGAGGCACCGCCGCGTGTCTCACCTTCGGATCGCGGCCGCGGGTCGGCGCATCTCCGGGTGGTCGCGGTAGTGCACTTCTTGCCACTGACCTGGTGCGTAGTACCGGATGCCGATGGATTTGCTGTTGACGACGCGGACGCCGCCGTCTCTGAACCAGAAAGAATCCTCATCGTCGGACTGCAAGCCACTGTGGGCGTCGGTGTCGACCGTGAAAACGGTGAATGCCATGTCCGCGCGGGTATCTCGGCTGTCGGTGTACCGACGTAGGGTCGACGACCATGCGCTGCTCGCCCGGCGCCAGCCGCGATCAGCCTGACCCAGCTGGCACATGACAAGGGCCCTCACCCGACTTCGACTCGGGTGAGGGCCCTTCTCATCGATGGCTATCGGTCGTTGGTCACAGCTCTTCGATGCCGGTGGTGGCGTCGGCGAAATACCGCACCGCACCACTGGAAGTGACACGCTTTCGCCATCCACCGACCCGGGTGTATCCCGCGCTGCTCACGGCTTGATCGAGCTCGTCGAGGCTCGCTGTTGCTGTCGAGTCCAGGCGTACCGATTTCCACCAGCTCGCCACGGTGCGACCGTGGAAGGTGCCGTCGTGGGCGTCGTAGTAGACATCGCAGCTGTACAGGTCGGCTGCGGCGTCGCCGTTGTCGAGGCGGGCGATGACGTAGAGATCGACGGTCTCGGTCACCGGCCGACCTCGGGGGTGTGGAGCTGACGTCCACACCGGCACTCCTGAGCGGTGGATGCCCGACTACGTCGAACTGCTCGTCATCGACGAGTCCGAACGCCTCTCCGCCACCGCCATCGAGCTTCTGCGTGACCAGTACGACCGCGGTGACCATGGCCTGCTGTTCATCGGGATTCCCGGAATCGAAAAGACCTTCTCCCGCTACCCGCAACTCTACAGCCGCGTCGGCTCAGCCCACCACTACCGGCCACTGACCGGCGAAGAACTCACCTTCGTCCTGACCCGGCACTGGCACAAACTGTCTCTCGAACTCGACCCCGCCGACTTCACCGACGCCCAAGCCGTCGCTGCTGTCGCCCACATCACCGGCGGCAACTTCCGTCTCCTGCAACGACTGTTCGCCCAGATCAGCCGCATTATGAAGATCAACGAACTCCACACCATCACCGCAGACGTCGTCGAAACCGCCCGCAGCACCCTCGTCATCGGCGCCACCGACAATGCGAAAACACCGCTACATACTGCTGCGAGTCACAGCATCGGCGGTGCTTCCGCAGGCACACATGTTCGGAAACCCATTCGTTCGCCCCCCGGCAGCACCGAAGTTGGTCGGTCGCGTGAAAGGCCGGGCAGCGGACGGTTACGGGTCCAGCTGGGGCGGCGTCGTCAATTACAAGGCTCGTCACTAGCTAGCCATGGGCGGCCGGGAGCCGTGCCGCTAGTGCGGCGGAAGCGCGGCGTGCACCAGAACGGGTCCGGTGCACGCCGAGTTGGCGATAGGTCAGATCGCTGGTCCGGATCGGTGGATTTGTGCGGCACTCCCACATGAGTGGCTCGCTCAGCAGACACGGTCCGCTCCGCAACCACGGCCGATCGTCGGATCCAGGTCTGCACTGATGCCGATAGGCATGCTGGCTGATGCTGCTGAGTTTGGGTTCATCACCCTCTGGTTCTGATCGCCAACCTGGGCACCACCTCGATCGCGAATCTCGACACCGCTCGATCTGCTGTTCGCGAAACCTGGCATCACCTCGGCTAGTTGAGAAACTCGGGTGGAGACACTCGTGACCGGCTTCGGAAGGTCAGCCGGGTACCGCTTGGCGGTCACCACATCGACCGGAATAGTCAGGAAGATTTCAGGACCTGCGAAAACGCTGCGCCGAATTCATGACCTGTCAAGCCCTGTCGCGCTCGAGACGCACGGAACCCAGGCTGCGGGAATTGGGAATATATGTAGCGCGGCCAACGGCTCCGGCGCGAGCACTCCGCCCGCCGTCCGCTCTCCCCGCTCCAGCCAACCCAACTGACCGATGCCGAACGCCCGCGCTCGTAACGAGTACAGGGCGTTCGTGATTGGGTAATCCGGCCGCGCACAGGCTTGATGCAAGCTGATGGTTGGCGTTTAGACCGTATCGACACCTGCCCTGCCGTCGGAACCGACCGAATCAGGCCTCCCCCACCGCATGCGTCAACCCACCACCAACGACGTCTGCTGAGTCAGTTGGTGTGCGTAGTGGTCGAACTCCCTGGCGTATGTCGCCGGATCGACTCATCGGCTAGCCCTGCGCTTCGGGTGTGGAGATCGCCGTCGAGCTGACGTCGGGGGCGATGCGGCGGGAGAATCCGGTCAGTACCTGGCCCGGGCCCAGTTCGACCAGTTCGTCGTAGCCGTCGGTGGCAGCCCGTTGGACGGTCTCCACCCAGCGGACCGGGGCCAGCAGTTGGCCGCGAAGAAGGGCGCGGATTTCGGTGGGGTCGGCGACGTAGTCGGCCGTGACCGCGCTGAGCACCGGAACGACCGGCGGCTGGAGGGTGTGGCGGTCGAGTTCGGCGCCGAATTCGGCGGCGATGTCGGCCATCAGGGGCGAATGGAAGGCTCCGGCGACCTTGAGCCGCACCACTTTCGCCGCGCCGGCGGACCGGGCCAGGTCCTCGAGGTCGGCTACGGCGGTGGCGGCGCCGGAGACCACGGTCTGGGTCGGCTGATTGTAGTTGGCCACGCCGACGACGCCCGAGGTGACGCGAGCGCACAGCGCGTCGACCTGCTCGGCGGGCAGGCCGATGACGGCGCTCATCGCGCCGTCGTAGCGGCGGGAGACTTCGGCCATGAGCTCGCCGCGGCGGCGGACCAGTTGCAGGACGGTGTCCTCGTCGAACACTCCGGCGACGGCCAGGGCGGTGAACTCCCCCAGGCTGTGACCGGCGACCGCCGCGGGCGGCAGTCCCCGCTGTGTACGGACCGCGCTGAGGGCCAGGCTGGTGGCGACGATCGCGGGCTGGGCCACGTCGGTGGCGCGCAACTGCTCGGCGGTGCCGTCGACGCACAGCTGGGTCAGCGGGATGCCGAGAATGTCGTCGGCGCGGCGGAAGACCTCCTCCGCCACCGGGTAGTCGGTGATCCACCCGGCCATGCCGGGCCGCTGGGAGCCCTGCCCGGGGAACAGTGCCAGGGTCCTGGGACCTGTCGCCAGCTGGTCGGGCTGTTCTCGGATGAAGACGTCGGCGGTCATGGGTGGTACCTCCTCGAGGTGAGTGTGGCTGTCATGGAACAGCTTTCGCGGGTGCGGGTGTCGCGGATGCGCGCAGTTCGCTACTCGCGGCGAGGACCGCGAGCAGCCCAGCAACCGCGATCACCGCCGCCGCGGGACGGTAGGCATCGAAGGCCACCGCCACTCCGATGGTGATCGGCAGCACGAACGCCGCACCGAACTGGACACCGGTTTGATACAGCGGCACTGCGATCGGGCGGAGTTCGGCGGGCACGGTGGCGGTCGACTGCATGTTCAGCGCGGCGAACGACAGGACGAACCCGGCTTCGATCAGCAGCAGCACCGGCAGCGCGTCGGTCACGTAGTCGTGGATCTCGGGTCGGGCGAGCAGAAGCAGATGCCCGGCCAGCGTCGCCACCGCGCCGGCGAGGATCAGCCGCGCGGTGCCGTACCGCTGCACGAACCGTCCCGCGAACGGAACCGACAGTGCCAGTGGCAGACTCGCGGGCAGCAGAGCGACCGCGATCTGCCACGGCGCCCATCCGAGCGACTGGTGCAGTTGCACCGCGATCACCACCAGCAGTGCGAGGTAGCCGCCGTTGAGGGCTCCTGCTCCGAGGGCGGACCGCAGGAGGGAACCATTGCGCAACAACGATTTCGACAGCCGCGGCGGGGCGGCCACCGGTGGGTCGGGGATCACCCGCCACGCGGCGACGAGCAGGGCGAGCGCGATCGGCGCGGGGAACACGAACAGCAGGTGCCAGTTCAGCGCGGTGAGCCAACCCGACAGCAGTAGACCGGTGGTGAATCCGGCCGCGCCGAAGACCGCGTACACCGAGATCGCGCGGCGCTGCTGGGCACCGGCGGGGAACTCCGCGGCGATCACCGCCAGCCCGGCGGGTGCGGTCAGCGCGGCGGCGGCGCCCTTCACCACGCGGGTCGCGACGAGCAGAGCCAGGTCGTCGGTGAGCCCGCCGATCACCGAGGCGACAGCAAACAGCGCCATGGCGACGAGATAGACCTGCCTGCGCCCGAACCGGGCGGCCAACGCGGGCCCGGCGAGGAGCAGCGCGGCGAACCCCGCCGCGAAACCGCTGAGCAGCCATTGGGTTTGCCCGATCGACCGGTTCAGTTCGGTGGTGAGCACGCCGAGTGCGGGCACCAGGATGGAGCCTTCGATGGCGTCGAGAATCATATTGCCCGACAGCACCAGCAGCAGGATCCAGCGGCGCCGATCCCAGGTCGGCGCCGCTGGTCTCACGTCAGCCATGACCGTTGCGCGCCGAGATCGGGCCGCCGGTGCTCACCTGGAACTGCTTGTCCAGCAACGGTGGCAGCTGTTCACTCACCAGCTCGATGTGGCGGGTGACCAGGTCGTCGGGCATGCCAGCGATGCTGGCCCAGAAGATCAGGTGCCGCACCGGCAGACCGGCAACCCGTTCGCGGATCCGCACGGCGGCCTGTTCGGGGGTGAGGATCTCGAGCAGACCGAAGGATCCGTCCTCGGGGCGTTGGCGCAGCTGATCGAGTTCGAGGGCTGGCGGCACCGGTGCGTCGGTGCCCTCCACCGACAGCTGCCGGTAGGAGTTCATCTGGTGCGCGAGGTGCGGTGCGACCCGGGCCCACGCGGCCTCGGGGTCGTCGGCCAGCAGGATCGGCAGCAGATCCGAGACCCGCGCGGACTCGGGATCGTGTCCGCCCTCGATGAGTCCCTCGCGGTACAGCGGGAACAGCTGGTGCGAGATGTGCAGGAATCCGATGCCGAGGCGCCCGGCGAGGCGGGCGCCGCGCGGACCGTAGAACCCGCCCCACAGCGGCACGGGATCCTGGATCGGCCCCGGCGTGATCCCGCCGGTTGCCCACAACCGCTGGATCTCGGCGATGTTGTCGCCGGTGCGCGCGAACCGGCGGCTGAAATCGGTGTCGAAGAGCTGGTATTCGGGCAGGCGATAGCCGGCGCCGAGACCGAGTTCGAGACGGCCGCCGCTGATCAGATCGACCAGTGCCGCCTCCTCGGCCAGCTGGGCCGGCTTGCGCAGGGCGGGCAGTACTACGGCGGTGCCGATGCGCACCCGCTTGGTTCTGGCGGCCGCCGCGGCGGCGAAGGTGAGCGGCTGCGGGAGATAGCCGTCCTCGAACAGGTGGTGCTCGGTGAACCAGACTCCGCCCGCGCCGCGCAGGTCGGCCTCCTCACAGAACTCGAGGGTGCGGGCGTAGTGGTCGGCCCACGGGCGCTGCCACTGTGCGGGGTTGCGCAGGTCGAAGAGCAGTCCGACGTCCATGGTGGCTCCGTTCGTCAGCGGGTGGATCCGGTCCACGCGCGGGGGTCGGTGAAGGCGGGTCGGCGTTCCAGACGCCGCCAGCGAGCGACGGGCCTGGTCGGGGTCGGCGCCGCGGCGGCGGCCCGTCGCCGGGCGAGCAGCAGCACGAGCAGCGCGCCGAGTTCGTCCGGGTCGGCGCTGCCCTTCTCGACGCGAAGGAAGGGCACCGGGTCCTCGGCGCTCATTGCGGCGGATTCCCGTGCTTGCGGCGGGGCAGATCGGTGTCCTTGCCCGCCAGCATGGCGAAGGCGCGGATCAGCACGCCACGGGTGTCGCGCGGATCGATCACGTCGTCGATGAGTCCGCGCTCGGCGGCGTAGTAGGGATGCACGAGTTCCTCGCGGTACTCGGCGATCTTGCGGTCCCTGGTGGCCGCGGGATCCTCCGACGCGGCGATCTCGCGCCGGAACACCACGTCGGCCGCGGCCTCGGCGCCCATGACGGCGATCTCGTTGGTCGGCCAGGCCAGCGCGAGATCGGTGCCGATCGACAGCGAGTCCATCACGATGTAGGCGCCGCCGTAGGACTTGCGCAGTACCAACGAGATTCGCGGCACCGTCGCGTTGCAGTAGGCGTAGAGCAGTTTCGCGCCGCGCCGGATGATGCCCGCGTGTTCCTGTCCGACGCCGGGCAGGAACCCCGGCACGTCGACCAGGGTCAGCAACGGAATGTTGAAGGCGTCGCAGAACTGGACGAACCGCGCGCCCTTCTCACTCGCATCGATGTCGAGCACCCCGGCCAGGCTCATCGGTTGGCTGGCCACCACCCCGACCACGTGGCCGTCGAGCCGGGCCAGCGCGCACACCAGGTTGGTCGCCCAGGTGGCCTGTACTTCGAAATAGTCGCCGTCGTCGACGATTTCGGCCAGCACCTCGCGAATGTCGTAGGGGCGGTTGCCGTCCAGCGGCACCAGGTCGGTCAGTGCCGTGGTCTGCCGGTCGGCGGGGTCGGCGGTGAACGCCACCGGCGGGAGCTCCCGATTGTTGGCGGGCAGCATCGACAGCAGCGCGCGAACATCGGACAGGCACGACTGCTCGTCGTCGTAGACGAAATGGGCCACCCCCGAGATCGAGGCGTGGATGTCGGCGCCGCCGAGTTCGTCGTGGGTCACCACCTCGCCGGTCACGGTGCGCACCACGTCGGGGCCGGTGATGAACATCTGCGCGATATCGCGCACCACGAAGACGAAGTCGGTGAGCGCGGGCGAGTACGCCGCCCCGCCGGCGCACGGCCCGAGCATCACGCTGATCTGCGGGATGACTCCCGAGGCTCTGGTGTTGCGGCGGAAGATCCCGCCGTAGCCCGCCAGTGCCGTCACCCCCTCCTGGATGCGGGCGCCCGCACCGTCGTTGAGCGAGACCAGCGGGGCACCCGCTGTGACGGCCATGTCCATGATCTTGTGGATCTTCTGGGCGTGCGCCTCGCCGAGTGCGCCGCCGAAGATCCGGAAGTCGCTGGCATAGACGAAGACCGTGCGCGTGTCCACGGTTCCCCACCCGGTGATCACGCCGTCGGTGTGGGGTCTGCGCGCCTCCAGTCCGAAGCCGGTGGCCCGGTGTCTGCGCAGCGGCTCCACCTCGACGAACGAACCGGGGTCGAGGAGCAGGTCGATGCGTTCGCGGGCGGTGAGTTTGCCCTTGGCGTGCTGGCGTTCGGTGGCCGCCGGGTCGGGGCCGAGACGTGCGGCGCGCTTGAGCGCGTCGAGTTCGTCGAGCCGTTGGGTGTACCCGGTGGGTTCTTGCACTGTCGTCATCGGATCTCCTGATGTGGTCGGCGGCGGCCGTGCTGTCAGCCGAGTAGCGTCCCGCCGGTGGCGTCGATGAACGCGCCGGTGATCCAGCGGGCTTCGTCGGTGGCGAGGAAGGTGACGACATCGGCGACGTCGACCGCCTCGCCGACGCGTTTGAACGCCGAGAACTGCGCCATCTGCTCGACCGCCTCCGGGATGTCGAACACGGCGCTGCCGTTGTTGGTGATGCCGGGCGCGACGCTGTTGACGGTGATCCCGCGCGGTGCCAGGTGTCGGGCGAAGTGCAGCGTGATCTGTTCCACCGCGCCCTTGGTCATCGAGTAGGCCACCTGGTCGGGGCTGGCGAATCGGGTGAGTCCCGAGGAGATGTTGATGATGCGCCCGCCTTCGGGCAGCAGGCCGAGAGCGCGCTGCACGATGAAGAACGGTGCGCGGACATTGACCGCGAACAGCCGGTCGAAGTCCTCGGGTGTCACGTCCTCGGGGGCGACGCCGGCCGGGGTGGTGACACCGGCGTTGTTGACCAGGATGTCGAGCGTGGTCTGCCCCGTTCGTTCCTTGAGTCCCTGTTCGAGACCGAGGAACAACTCGTGCACGCCGCCTGTCGTGCCGAGCTCGGCCCGCACGGGAAACGCACGGCCGCCGTCGTTCTCGATGACCTCGACGGTCTCGCGAGCCGCGGCCTCGTTGTCCGCGTAGTGCACGGCCACGAGCGCGCCCTTGGCGGCGAGCTGGCGGGCGGTCGCGCGGCCGATGCCGCGGCTGGATCCGGTGACCAGGGCGGTCTTGTTCGTCAGGCTCATCGATGTCTCCTTGGAATCGAGTGGTGCGGGCGCCGGGTCGCCGGGACCGGGCAGGCCGCTGATCATGCGGGCGAGATGGGATCGGACATCGCCGAGCCGCAGGAGCTCGGCGAACAGCTGCCGGGCAGGTTCGACCTCCGGTCCGCCCAGCAGCAGCAAGGTCTGGGCGCGGATATTGGTCAGGGTGCGCGCGCCGACGGCGTGGCGGGTGCGGTGATAGCCGTCGAGTTCGGCCTCGCCTGCGGTGCCGGTGATCGCGGCGATCAACCGGCCCGACAGGTCGGCCGCGTCCTGCAAGCCGAGATTGAGGGCTTGGCCGCCCACCGGCATCTGCCGATGGGCCGCGTCACCGGCGAGCAGGACCCGGCCGCGCCGGTACCGGGTGACCTGCAGGCTGGTGTCGTCGAACGCGTTGCGCCACAACGGTGTTCCGTGTCCGATCGACTCGCCGGTCACCCGTTCCCAGGCATCGGCGATCTCGGCGAACTCCGGTTCCCCGCCCCCGGCGCGGGGTGCGGCGCCGTAGACGTGCACCATCACCCTGGTGCTGCCGTCGGGCCAGCGCGAGGACACCGCGAGCCCGTGCGGGAGTCGTTCGAATCGACGGGCCGGGATATCTATTCCGGCCACGTCGGCTCGCAGCATCTCCCGCCCGGCCTCGAGACCCGCCAGTTCGAAGCCGGCCAGCTCGCGCACGGTGCCGCGTTCCCCATCGCAACCGACGAGGTAGGCGCCACGGTGGGTATGCCGTTCGCCGTCCGGGGTGACGGTGTCGATCAGCACAGCGCCCGCCTGCGCGGTCAGGGTGGTGACTCGGTGCCCACGCCGGAGCACCGCGCCCGCCTCGAGTGCTCGTTCCTGCAACACCGCTTCCAGCCGGACCTGCGGGCACTTCCACTGGCCCGAGAACCGGTGGGCCGGATCGGCTTCGGTCAGATCCAGGCGCAGTCCGCCGAAGTGCCCTGGTCCGCCGTCGGACAGCGGCCCGAGCCGATCGAGCACGCCCCGCTCGGTGAGCACGTCCATGGTGCGGGCGTGCAGGGTGGAGGCCCGCGATTCGGTGGTGGGGGTGATCCGCTGTTCCACCACCGTCACGCGGACGCCCGCGCCGGCCAGATCACCCGCGAGCAGCAACCCGACCGGCCCCGCGCCGACGATCAGGACGTCGGTGTCATCGACGGGCTTCGGCATAGTTCTTGGCGTGGTTCAGCGTGGCCCGGCTGTTGCCCCCGAGCGCCTCGCGCAGGAAGGTCCGCGCCTCGGGCACCCCGGCGTCGGGGCCGAGGATCTCGGTGATCCGTGTCGCCTCGATGATCACCGTGTGCTGCGAGGACGCGGTGGTCGTGCCGTCGGGGTTGGTCCGGAACTCCCAGTAGCCGGTGTGCAGGGCCATCAGAGCGGGCAGGGTGGTCTGCTTGTAGGCGATCCGGTGCTGCGGGAAGCAGACCCGGACCGACTCGGTGGTGTGACTCGATCCGTCCTTGGTCAGGGTGTCCATGCGCAGCACCTGCACACCGGGGGTGTTCTCGGTGAGCTGCACCGAGGCCACGTGCGGGAGACGCTCGGTCCACAGGTTCGCCTCGTTGACGAAGTCGTAGACATCGCTTGCCGCACCGGCGATCTCGACCGAGTCGACGAACGACAGGGTCAGATCGGCGGTGCGCACCACCGACTCCACCGCGGCCTTGAGACCGGGCAGTTCCGCACGGCTGTTGTCGTCGACCGCCTTCTCGATCCACGCCAGCCCGTCCGGATCGTCGTCGATGGCTCGGTAGGAGTGCAGCAGCCGCAGCTCGGTCCCGCCGTCCTCGCGCGGTTCGATGATCCAGGTGCCGCTCATCTGGGCCACCGGGGGCGCGGACACCTCCTGCCAGAAGGTGATCCGCAGTTGCTCGGGCTCGAGCACGCGGCGCGAGATCCAGGTCTTGGGTTCACCGTTGGCGGTGGCCCAGATCTGGATGCGTTCCTCGTTGCCCTCGTGTTCGAGGCGGGTCACATACACCGAGGGCGGGAACAGCCGGGGCCAGTTCTCCACCTCGGCCAGAAGGCGGTACACCTCGGTCGGCGGGGCCGCCACGGTGATCGTGTGCTCGACCTCGCGGGTGGTCTGCGTCGTCATGGGAGTCTCCTGGTGCTCGTCGGCCGGAATCAGAAGTTGCCGAGTCCGCCGCAGACATTGAGCGCCTGCGCGGTGATGGAGGCGGCCAGATCGGACGCCAGGTAGCCGACCAGGCCGGCCACCTCTTCGGGGGTGGAGTAGCGGCCGAGCGGGATCTTGGCCTGGAACTTGGTGAGGATCGCGTCCTCGGTGGTGTCGTAGGCCGCGGCGTAGCCGGACCGAACCCGTTGTGCCATCGGTGTTTCCACGTAGCCGGGGCACACGGCGTTGACCGTGATCCCGGTCGGGGCCAGCTCGTTGCCGAGCGCCTTGGTGAACCCGACGACGCCGTGCTTGGACGCCGAGTACGGTGCCCCGAGCACCACGCCCTGCTTGCCCGCAGTCGAGGCGATGTTGATGATGCGGCCGCGCTGTTTTTCTCGCATGCCGCCGGTGGTGAGTACCTCGCGGCTGGCCAGGAACACGCTGTTGAGGTTGGTCGCGATCACGTCGGACCACAGTTCCTCGGTGAGGTCGGCGGTGACGCCGCCGCCGGAGCGGCCCGCGTTGTTGACCAACACGTCCACCGGGCCGTACCGGTCGACCGCGGCCCGTACGAATGCCGAGATATCCTCGGCCGCACGGACATCGGCGGTGGTGCCGTCCACGTCGAAGCCCTCGCCCCGCAATTGCGCGACGGTGTCGGCGACGGCTTCCTTATTGCGTGCGCACAGGAACACCCGGTGTCCCTGCCCGGCCAGTTGACGGACCGAGGCGAGGCCGATGCCGCTGGTGGCGCCGGTGACCAGAGCCACCTTGTCGTCGTTGGTCATATCTGTTCTCCTGTCGGGCAATCGGTGTCGCGCTCAGCTGGGCTGGGGCGCTTCGAGCAGCTGTTCGTTGACCAGGTCGACCAGCGCGCGCGGCGTGGTCACGGCGACGACGGCGTCGTCGTCGAGGGTGACGCCGAATTCGCGTTTGATCCGGCCGGTGGTCTCGAGCAGCGCCAGCGACTCGTAGCCGAGGTCTTCGAACTCGATATCGGCGAATTCGCCGTCGAGGCCGGGGCTGTCGCCGCTGCCTTCTCGTAGGATGCGGCGCAGATCGTCGAGTGTGAACGATGTCGACACGGGCTTTCCTTTCCTCAGGGGCGAAGGTGTTCGGGGCCGCGCACGACCATGGCGGAGTTGAACCCGCCCGCACCGCGGGCGAGCACGAGCGCGGTCCGCACGGGTGCGGGCCTGACCTCGGTGACCAGGTCGAGTTGGTAGTCCGCGGCAAGATCGGTGCCGATGGTCGGCGGGATCACCCCGTCGCGGATGGACAGGAAGGCGGCGGCCAGGTCCAGCGGTGCTGCGCCCGAATAGAGCCGTCCGGTCATGGTTTTCGGTGCTGTCACCGGCACGCCACGCGCACCGAACACCGCGACCAGGGCGTCGACCTCGATCCGGTCGAGTTCAGCGATGCCTGCGGCATCGGCGAAGACGACGTCGATCTCGGCGGGAGTCACCCCCGCGTCGCCGAGGGCGAGTTCGATCGCCCTGCGCAACCCCGGCTCGCCCGGACCGTCGGGACGCGGGTCGACGGTGGCCGCGTGCCCGGCGATCTCGCCGTAGATCTGGGGCGCATCGCGGCGTCTGGCGTGCTCGGCGTCCTCGAGGACCAGCAGCGCGCCACCCTCACCCGGGACGTAGCCGTCCGCCTGCGCGTCGAACGGCAGGTAGGCGCGGTCCGGGTCGGTAACGGTGCTCAGTCCGCCGCCCGCCAGCTGTGCCACCCACCCCCACGGGCAGATCGAAGCGTCGATCGCGCCGGTCACCACCAGCGTGGTGCCGCGCCGAATCTGCCTGCGCGCCTGGGCCACCGCGTCCAGCCCACCGGCCTGGTCGCTGACCACCACGCTGCTCGGCCCGCGCAGCCCGTTGCGGATGGAGATCTGTCCGCTGTTGACCGCGTAGAACCAGGCGAAGGACTGATAGGCGCTCACGTACTCGCCGCCCTTGCTCCACAGTGCGCGCAGTTCGTTCTGCCCGAACTCGAAGCCACCCGAACTGCTGGCGGTGATCACGCCCGCGGCATAATCGGGCAGCTCGTCGGGTCGCACGCCGGCGTCGGCGAAGGCCCAGTCCGCGCTCACCAGAGCCAGCCGCGTCATCCGGTCGGTCTGTGGCAACAGCCTGCCCGGCAGGTGCTCCTCGGCCTCGAACCCGGTGATCTCCCCGGCCAGTTGCGCGGGATAGGACGCGGGGTCGAACCGGGTGACCCGGCGGATCCCGGTGCGCCCGGCCAGCGTGGTGCGCCAGTACTCTTCCAGCCCGAGACCGGTCGGCGCGGCGACGCCGAGCCCGGTCACCACCGCGGCGCTCATCGTCGGCTCCGGAAAGGATCGGCGAGCACGACCGCGCTCTGGAACCCACCGAAACCGCTGCCCACCGACAGCACCACGTCGACCTTGTGGTCGCGCGCGGTCAACGGCACATAGTCCAGATCGCATTCGGGGTCGGGATTGTGCAGGTTCGCCGTGGGCGGCACCACGTTGTTGACCAACGCCAGCACCGACGCCGCGATCTCGATCGACCCGATCGCGCCGAGCGAATGCCCGACCATCGACTTGATCGAGCTCATCGGCGTGCGGTACGCGTGATCGCCGAGAACGCGCTTGACCGCGGCGGTCTCGTGCCGGTCGTTCTGTTTGGTGCCGGAACCGTGCGCGTTGATGTAGTCGATCTCGGTGCCGTCGATCCGCGCCTGGCCGAGTGCGGTGCGGATCGCCTCGGCCATCTCCTTGCCGTCCGGGCGCAGACCGGTCATGTGGAAGGCATTGGAACGGGTGGCGTGTCCGGCCAGCTCGGCGTAGATCGTCGCGCCGCGTTTGCGCGCGCTCTCCAGTTCCTCGAGCACGAACACCGCCGCGCCTTCGCCGAGGACGAAGCCGTTGCGGCTGGCGTCGAAGGGCCGCGAGGCGTGCGCGGGATCGTCGTTGCGCGGGGTGGTGGCCTTGATCGCGTCGAAGCAGGCCACCGTGATCGGGCTGATCGGGGCGTCGGTAGCGCCCGCGATCATCACGTCCGCGCCGCCTTCGCGCAGCACTTCCGCGGCGTAGCCGACCGCGTCCAGACCGGAAGTGCACCCGGTGGACACCACGGTCGACGGTCCCTGCGCGCCGACCGCCCAAGCTACTTCGGTCGCGAACGAACTCGGGACGAAGTAGTTGTAGAGGTGCGGCACCGCGTAGTTGTGATCGACCAGTTCCAGCCGCCCACCATCACTGACGGTGCGGTACTCCTCATCGAGGCCCATCGTGGCGCCCACCGCGCTGCCGATGGTGACACCGGTCCGGAACGGGTCGATATCGTCGAACTCGAGCCCGCTGTCGGCGACCGCCTCGCGGGCACTGACCACCGCCAGCTGCGCCGCCCGGTCCATCCGCCGGATCTCCTGCGGGGTCAGGCCGTGTAATTCGGGGTCGAAGTCGATCTCGGCGGCCACCTGGGACCGGAACGGCGCCGGATCGAACAGCGAGATCCGTCCGGTCGCGGTGCGGCCGTTGGAGATCAGGTCCCAGAAGCTCTTCGTTCCCACCCCGCCGGGGGCGGACACACCGACGCCGGTGATCACCACGCGACGTTCGGGCCCGCTCATCGCGCGTTCCAGTCGTAGAAGCGGTGCGCCATCGCGTCCGCGGGTGAGCGCCAGGTCTTCGGGTCGTAGGCCTCGATGAACGGCTTGAGATCCTGACTGATCCGCACGAAGCGGTCGTCGGTCTTGGCGTCCTCGATCCGTTCGCCGCCGTTGTCCTCGTCGAAGTCCTGCAGGTGGAAGTACAGGCCGCGGTAGTGGAAGAGCTGACGGCGGCGCGTGCCCATCCGGTGCGGCAGCTCGGTGGTGTCGAATTCCCGGAACAGTCCGGCGACATCGCCCGCGGACGCGAGGTCCATGCGGGCCACGATCAGTGTGCTGAACATTGACTTCCCCTTCTCTCGGATGTTCATCGGGCCGGCCCGAACCAGCGGTCCAGGACGGTCGGCAGGTCGTTGTGCGTACCGGGGGCGACCCAGGCCACATGGCCGTCGGGTCGCACCAGCAGCGCGGTGGTGCGCGCGTCGGCGTCGATCGGTTCGGTGGCGGTCGCGGTGACCACGTCGATGCGGTCGGTCCACGGCTGGGCCCGGTGGCGCAGCGCCGGGTTGTCGGTGAGGTCGAGCAGAACGCCCCGGCCCGGCCGCAGCAGGGCGGCGGTGTCGGTGGCGTGCGCGCCGCGCACGAGCCTGCGCCGTGGCAGCCGCGCACCCAGCAGCGGATGGGACCCGCCGCCCACGTCGTAGCGGATGTCGAGTCCGGTGACCCTGGCCGCGAGGTGCCGTTCCACCTCCGGATAGGCGACGAGTTCGCGCAGCACCTCACGCAGTGGCCCGACCTCCTCGCCGCCGAGGATGAACAGGCTCTGCGCCTTGGTGTTGGCCAGCAGCCGCTGCCCGACCGGGTGACGTTCCCCGTGGTAGGTGTCGAGCAGGGTGACCGGTGCCCTGCCGCGGCTCACCGCGGCGAGTTTCCAGCCGAGGTTCACCGCGTCCTGGATGCCGGTGTTCATGCCCTGCCCGCCCGCGGGCAGATGGACGTGCGCCGCGTCGCCCGCGAGCAGCACCCGCCCCCGCCGGTACTCGGTGACCAGACGCGCGGCGTCACCGAAGGCGCTCACCCAGACCGGTTCGGCGTGCGAGATGTCGACATCGGTCAGCCGCTTCCACACGTCGGCGACCTCGGCGAAATCCGGTGGGCCGGTGCGACGCCGGGGTGCGGCGCCGCGTTCGCCGACGATGATCCGGTAGGCGCCGCCGGGCAGCGGGGCGCTCATCACCATGCCGCCGGATACCTGCTGGCCGATCATGCGCGGCGCGATCTCCACCCCGCGGACATCGGCGAGCAGCAGTTCGGTGGTGGCCGGGGTGCCGGGGAAGTCGAACCCGGCGGCCTTGCGCACCACACTGCGGCCACCGTCGGCGCCGACGAGATAGCCGGCACGCAACGGCGCGTGCTCCGCGAAGTGCACGGTGACGCCGTCGGCGTCGCTGTCGAGCCCGACGACTTCGTGTCCGCGCCGGATGTCGGCGCCCAGCTCACGCGCCCAACCCTCCAACACCGCTTCGGTCGTCGACTGGGGCACCACGCGTGGCGCTTCCAGCGGTGCGCCGAGGACCGTGAGGTCGAGCGGAATCCCGCCGAAATGCCCCGCCGAACCGGTCTCCATCGCGCCGAAGCGGCCGAGCAGTCCACGCTGGTCGAGCACTTCGGTGGTGCGCAGGGTCAACCCGATGCCACGCGATTCCCCGGTGCGGGCGGGCAGCCGGTCGACGACGATCACGTCGACGCCCGTCAGCCGCAGTTCCCCGGCCAGTGTCAGCCCGGTCGGTCCCGCGCCTGCCACGATGACGGCAGCGTCCATGGTTACCTCCTGAATTCCGTTCATGCCGCATGACTTCCGGAGTCGTCGAGGCGGCACACTGTGGTGCCGGAGCTCACCGTCGTGCCGACAGTGGCGGTCAGTTCGCGCACGATGCCCGCCCGGTGCGCGGTAAGCGGCTGTTCCATCTTCATGGCCTCGAGAACGGCGACGAGGTCGCCGGAATCGACCCATTGCCCTTCTGTCACAGCGATTTTCACGACGGTGCCCTGCATCGGCGCGACCAGCGCGTCGGAGGCGGAGGCGCCGCGTCCACCGCGTGCGGTGCGAGCGCTGCGGCGTGGCGACGCGATGCCGATGCGGTCGGGGGCGGGCAGCGAGACCTCGAGCCGGCGGCCGCTGATCTCCACGACCATCGTTTCCCGCTGGGGTTCGACTGTCGTCTCCCCCGCGACGTCCTGCGCGGCGATGCGATTGTCGAAGTCGGTCTCGATCCATCGGGTGTGCACCGTGAACGGCGCGCCGGTGAAGGCGGGGTCGTCGAGCACCGCGCGGTGGAACGGCAGCGTCGTCGCGACGCCGTCCACGGTGAGCTCGGCGAGCACCCGGCGCGACCGCGCCAGCGCTTGATCGCGGTCGGCGCCGGTGACGATCACCTTGGCCAGCAACGAGTCCCAGGCCGGGCCGATCACCGATCCCTGCTCCACGCCGGTGTCGATCCGCACTCCCGGACCCGAGGGCGCGGCGAACTTCGTCACCGTGCCGGGCGCGGGCAGGAATCCACGCCCCGGGTCCTCGGCGTTGATGCGGAACTCCAGCGCGTGCCCGCGCGCGGGCGGGTCGTCGTAGCCGAGGGGTTCACCGCGGGCGATCCGGAACATCTCCCGGACCAGGTCGATCCCGGTCACTTCCTCGCTCACGGGATGTTCGACCTGCAGCCGGGTGTTCACCTCCAGGAACGACAGCGTCCCGTCTCGCCCGATCAGGAATTCGCAGGTGCCCGCGCCCACGTACCCCGCCTGGGACAGGATCGCCTTCGACGCCCGGTACAGCTCGTCGCGTTGGGCGTCGGTGAGAAACGGTGCGGGCGCCTCCTCCACCAGCTTCTGGTGGCGGCGCTGCAACGAGCAGTCCCTGGTCGACACCACCACCACATGCCCGAAAGCATCGGCGAGGCACTGGGTTTCGACGTGACGCGGCTGCTCGAGGTAGCGCTCCACGAAGCACTCCCCGCGCCCGAAGGCGGCGGTGGCCTCGCGCACGGCCGCGTCGAACAGCTCGGCGATCTCCGCGCGCTCGCGCACCACCCGCAACCCGCGACCTCCGCCACCGTGGGCGGCTTTGATCGCGATCGGCAGTCCGTGCCGGTCGGCGAAGTCGACCGCCTCGGCCGCGCCGGCGATCGGGTCCCGTGTGCCCGGCACGAGTGGCGCGCCGACCGCCTCGGCGATGCGCCGGGCCGACACCTTGTCACCGAGCGCACGGATCGCCGCGGGCGGCGGGCCGATCCAGGTGAGACCGGCGTCGAGCACCGCTTGCGCGAAATCGGCGTCTTCGGAAAGGAATCCGTAGCCGGGGTGAACCGCGTCCGCACCGGCGGCGGCTGCCGCGCGCAGCAGTTTCGCGGCGTTGAGGTAGCTCGTCGCCGGCGTGTCCCCGCCCAGCGCGTACGCCTCGTCGGCCAGCCGCACATGGGGCGCGTCCCGGTCGGGTTCGGCGTAGACCGCGACCGCGGCCAATCCTTCGTCGCGGCACGCGCGCACGACGCGGACCGCGATCTCGCCCCGATTGGCGATGAGTACCTTGCGCATGGTCGCTGCTCCCTGTCGCTTCGTCACGGTCACAGGTAGACGGTGTTGGGCGGCAGGCCGACCAGCGAACGGCCGTAGAGCTCGATGTTCACGCTGGGCGTGATCATCGCGTGCAGCGAGGTCGCGTGGATATCACGCTGCAACCGCGCGATCGGCACGTCGCGCTGGATCGAGGAACCGCCACTGGCTTGGGCCAGGATCTCCACCGCCTGCTTGGCCTGGTGGGCCACCCAGCCGATCTGCACCCGCGACCAGACCCGTTCCTGTTCGGTCCACGCCTCGTTCGCCGCGGCCTTCGCATCGATCACGTCGGCGTAGGTCCGTGCCCGCGCCTCGGCGTCCTCGATCAGCAAGGCCGCCTCGCCGACCTGCAAATGGGTGACCGGGGCGTCGAGCTGGCTGGCGTAATCGGTGTAGGTGATGGGCCGACCGGGCAGCCGTTCGACGAACGCCGCCAGCGCCGCCCGCGCCGCACCGACCAGCTGACCGGTCTGGATCGCGGTGACCGGCACCAGCACCGGCGCCGCGTACTGCGGCTTGAGCACGTTCACCGCCGACTTGGACCGATTCTGGTAGAAGTCCTCGCCGGTGATCACCCGGTGCTCGGGCACGAACACGTTCTCGGCGATTGTCGAGACGCTGCCGGAGCCTTCCAGCCCGGAGGTGTACCAATCGTCGACGATCCGCAGATCAGCGGTCGGCACCAGGGCGAAGATCGGTACCGGCTCGGCACCGGGCTCGGTCGGCAGCGCCACGGTGACTTTCCAGTGGGCGTGCAGCACACCGCTGTTGAAGCGCCACGTGCCGTTCAGTACCCACCCACCGTCGACCTTCGTCGCGGTACCGGTGGGCGCGGTGGTGCCCGAGATCCGTACGTTCGGTGTCGCGAAGACCTCGTCGAGCGCGGCGTCGGGCCACAGCGCCGACATCCAGGTGAGCGAGGCGTAGATCGACAGGCAGAACGCCACCGAGGTGTTGCCACGGGCGACCTCGGCGAGCACGTCCACGAAATCCCGGGTGTTGGATTCGTAGCCGCCGTACTGCGCGGGAACCTGCATGTTCAGCAGCGAGGATTCCTCGATCGCGTCGATGACATCGTCGGGCAGGCGGCGGTTCTCGTCGATCCAGCGAGCCCGCGAACGCAATAGCGGCGCCAGCTTCGTGGCCCGCTCGACGAGTTCCTCACGGGACGGGTTGGTAGACATGGTCGATTCCTCTCGCCGAATATCGTGAATACCGAAGCGGTATCGAAGAAGTTCGAGAATTATTCGGCGACAACGCTGCTCACCGATCACCGAAAATCTCGCACAGAATTCGGCGACGATTCAAGAGCTGCGGAACGACTCTACGGTCGACCCGTAGGTTCTCCCCGGGGAAACCACAGGATCATCACCAGGGCAACGCCTTCGGAACCGATGGCACACGCACAAAAGACGGCAGTCGTGTGGAACACGACTGCCGTCCGAGTAATTCGACTACCGGAAACTACCTCACGCGCACTCCCGCGCATTCATTACCCCGGCCAGTTGACGCCGACCCGCGATACCGAGTTTCCGGTACACATTGGACAGGTGGAACTCGACGGTGCGCACCGTCAGGAACAACTGCTCGGCGATTTCCTTGTTGCTGAGCCCCCGCACCGCGAGGCCGGCGATCTTGCGCTCCTGTCTGGTCAAGCCGGTCTCTCGATGCTGTGTGTCCAAGGCGCCGAGGACCGAGCCCGCGCGCTGCAGTACGGGGCCGCTACCGGCAGCCGCCGCGAGCTCGGTGGCCGCCGTGACAGCCCACCGCGATCGCTCCACATCACCCTCGACCGCGTGCAACTGCCCCAGATCACACAGTGCGCCCATCAGCTCGTAGCGTGCTTCAGCGAGTTCGAGCAGCTCTACGGCACGTTCGAGCGCGCCCACCGACCGACTGTCGCGCCGCGCCATGCCGACCGCGTGCAGGGCCCGTCCCACCGCCCCCGGTGAACCCCAGCGCCGGGCTGCGGCCAGCTCGTCGTCGGCCAGTGCCGCCGCGAGATCGCAGCGGCCGAGCGCGGCCGCCACCAGCGCGGCGCGGGAACGCCACGGAACGATCGCCGGATTGGCCACATTCAGTGCGGTCAACACCTTTCCGCAGGCCAGGTAGTCCGCCAGGCTGCGCTCGAGGTCGCCTTCAGCGCGATGCAGCGCACCTCGGGCGGCGAGCACGTGCGCGTGGTCGGGCATCGCGTCCACCGCGCTCATCCGGTCCTCGAACAGACACCGGGCACTGCTCAGATCGCCGACCTGAACCAGCGCCTCGACGAGCCAAGCCAGCACCATGCCGCGCAGCGCGGGTGACACACCACGGCGCAGCAGCGGTTCCATCGCCGCGATCGCCGCGGCGGGGCGACCGGACTGCGCGTCGATCCTGGCGCGAATGAGCGTCAGCGCTTCGAAGAGGCGGAACGAGATCTCGCCGCGTCCGTCGGACAGCAGCCGGGTGCAGTACGCCGCGGCCTCGGCACATCGGTCCGCGTAGACCAGGGCCAGCAGAGCCAGCCACAGACATCCCGGATCGGGCTCGTCGGATTCGGCATCGAGCACGACTTCCGACCGCCGGACGATGGTCTCCCGGTCCAGAACTCCGCAGTGCACGAAAAGCATGTTCTGCACGCCGCCGCACAGGGTCTCGGCATCGCCGAAACGGAGGCGGGCCTCGGCGCGACCGACGCCGGACAGATAGTCGACCTTGTCGGTGAGCCGGGAGTCTCGGCGTTCACACCACGTCGATTCCGCGTGACCACATCGCACCGGCTCGACGCACCCCGAGTTTCGGGGTGTTTTGATCGACAACACCTTCTGACGTTCCGACATAACATTCATTACGCTCGGGGCCGACAGGCCTTCCGAACGGGACACAGGATGATCGGTCATGAAGTCTCCCTGGTGCAGCGAGCCGAGCTTCCACGACCATGCCGTCGAAGGCCGCGAAAATCCCCCCGGTTGTCAAAGTACCAGCGACACAGCGCAATTCGGAGTGATGTTCAACATATGAATACGATGATCTTATCTCTTGCAGATCACATCGTGAATTATCGACTCGCACACGCTATTACCCGAACAAGATCGAGCATTGCCATGACACCGAATGTGATGGTAATCGTACGCGCAATGGGATGGATGCCACCGAGAGGCCTTGGCGCAGACCTCGAACCGGGGCACTCCCACGGCCCGGCGCGACTGGAGCCGGGCGAGAGTAGCCTCCTCGTCTCGTCGAACAGTCCCGATGTTCAACGGTAACGGGATAGTTCATCTATGTCATCTCGAAAGACCAGGCAACTGTATCCATGAGTTCAACTCGATGGCCCGAGAGGACACGGGTTTCACTCACGCAGATCGGTGGTCTGGTGCGAGCCCGGCGGTGCTCGCTAGATTCGGAATCCAGTGCCCACCAGCGCAATCGGAGGTCCACATGGGGCAGACCGTCCATCACACGGTGTCCGTCTCCTGGCTCCGTGACCATCGGGGCGAGCCCGACCTGCTGGTCGTGGACGCGAGCACCGACTTCACTGTGCTCGACGACGCGACATTCACCCTGGAGTCGGGGCGCACCGCGTACGCGGCAGCCCATGTCCCGGGCGCGGTGTTCGCCGACCTACTCACCGACTTCGCCGATCCGGCATCCGATCAACCGTGCACCGCACCGGAATCGGAGCGCTTCGCCGCGGCCGCAGGCGCGATCGGCATCGGCGACGGGGTACGCGTCGTCGTCTACGACCAGCACGACGGAATCTGGGCCACTCGCTTCTGGTGGCACTTGCGTTTGGAGGGTTTCGACGACGTCGCGGTCCTCGACGGCGGCCTTCCCGCATGGCGGGCGGCGGGCGCCGAGGTTTCGAACTCCCCGGTGACACCCACACCGGCCACCTTCACCGCCCGCCGCCGCCCTGGCCTCATCCGATCCACCGACGAGGTGGAGGCGGCGACAGCCGATGACAAGTTCCTGCTCGTGGGCGTCCTGGACGCCGCGACCTATCGTGGCGAGACAGACGTTTTCGCCCGACCCGGCCACATCCCTGGAAGCATCAACCTGCCGATAGACCAGATCCGCGACCCGGAGACCGGCGCACTACGCCCCCTCGAGGAACTGCGGGCCTTGTTCGCTGCCGCGGGTCTGCTCGATCCAGCGATCACACCCGTGACCTACTGCGGCGGAGGCGTCGCGGCAACCGGGGTCGCCCACGCGTTGGCACTGGTCGGGCGCGACGATGTCGCTGTCTACGACGGATCCCTGACCGCATGGACCGCCGACCCCACGCTACCTCTGGTCGTCGGCGAGCAGCCTGGTTGACCCAACAGCTCCGGTCGGCACCCCGTGTGCCGGAACATGGAGGCATGGACCACGGCGGACAGAATTCGACGGGAAAGCTGGTCATGGTGCGCCATGGCGAGTCGCACGGCAATGTCGGCAAGCGGCTCGAAACTCGTGTTCCCGGACCATCTCTCACCGAACGCGGCACCGCACAGGCCGCACGATTCGGAGCTGCCGTCGCCGGTTCGCCGCGACTGTTCTGCTCGGCCGCGCTGCGGGCCCGCCAGACCGCCGAGCAGATCGAGTCGGTCATCGGAGGTCCGGTGATTGTGCTGGACGGTGTGTACGAGGTGCAGGCCGGCAACTTCGAGGGAGTCGACACCGACGTCGCGCACCAGGCATTCCACCAGACCTATCAACGGTGGCACAGTGGGGAACTCGACCTGGCGGTTCCCGGCGGCGAAGCGGGCAACGATGTGCTCGACCGGTTCCTGCCGGTGCTCGAGGATCTGCGCACTCGGTACCTGACGCCGGGTGCGGGCACTGATGTGGTGCTGGTCAGTCACGGTATGGCGATGCGGCTGGCGGCCGGCGCGATCGGCGGTGTGCCCACGGCGTTCGCCGCGAGCACACGCCTCGACTTCACCCAGACGATCGAGCTGACGCCGCGCTACGGTCCGGCAGCGCAGTTCCTCGGCTGGGGATGTACGCGGTGGGGACACCACGTCCCACCGTTCGGCGACATCGCTACGTAGCTCAGACGCTGTCCCCCAGCAGGTTCAGCGCCCGGAAGTCGGCGAGATACTTGCCGATGAGAGCGCGATCGAGATGCGGGACGGCCAGGCCGACGGCGCGCAGTGCTTCCTGAAACTGCTTGGTGGGCAGTGCTGTTCGTGGCTCGGCAGGTTGCCGATAGGCCGGCAGCAGCGGGAGCACCGAGCGACTGCGGAGCGGTTCGGGCAAACGGGTCAGTGCCGCTTCGAACCGGCCGAGCCACTCCGGGTAGCTGTCGATCCGCCGCACGGGCAGACCTGCCTCGATCAGCCAGTCCACCAGCCGGTCCAGCGAAACGCCGTCGTCGTGGGGATTGGCGACATGGAAGACCCGGTGATCCGGTCGGGGATCACCCCCGAGCGCCGTGATCGCCGCCGCGGTGAAGTCGACCGGAAGCCCGTCGTAGTGATCGTGGACAGGCCCGCCGCAGACGAACGACCGCGGCGCGACCCCGGTGGCGCCCAGGCTCACCAGCAGCCGGGTGAAGGTATCCGCGACATTGAGCTGACCGGTGTAGCGGCGGTGTGCCAGGGCCATGTTCGAGCGGAACACCGTCACCGGGAGTCCGCAGCGGTCATGGGCTGTGCGCAGCAGTATCTCCCCCGCCCACTTTCCTGCCTCGTAGCCGTTGGCGTAGCTGTCGTCGATGCGGCGACCGGGTGCGGCGACCCGGATGTCAGCGTCCTCGTCGAGCGCCGAGGAGTCGGCGACCGCGATCGTGGACAGGAAGTCGACCGACTTGACGCGGGTGGTCGACGCCAGCCGGATGATCTCGGCGGTCCCCACCACATTCGCGTCGAACAGATGCCGGTACGGGAGAACATGATTGACGTGCGCTGCTGCGTGCACGACATGGTCGACCCGCGCAGCCAGCCGCTCCCACTCCGAACGGCCCACGCCGAGAGCGGGTTGCGCGATATCGCCGACAACGATCTCGAGATGCCGGGCCGCCAGCGCCCGGAACTCCGCACGCAGATCGACGTCGCTGTCGAAGACGTCGTCGAGCCTGCATCGCGCCGCCGCCGGGTCCGCACCACGCACCAGACAGATCAGCGTGCCACCGATATCGGCCAACCGGCGCAGCCATTCCAGACACAGGAAGCGCCCGATATAGCCGGTCGCACCGGTCAGCAGGACGGTGCCGGCGACCTCGGCGACCGAAGGTAGCGCGTGCGCCCGCGCGACCGTCGCGGGGTCGAGGAACGCCTCCAGCGTCAAGTCCTCGGCACGCACCTGGACAGTGTCGTCCCCGTGGACGGCAGCGAAGCTCGGGCGCGCGAACTCCGGCTGTCGTTGTCGCCGAACGTATTCCGCGATCGCGGCGAAGTCCGTGCCCGGACCGGTGAGCAGCCCGGCGGGCAACTCCACGTCGAGCAGTTCGCTCAGCAGGCTCGAATACGTCACGACAGCCAGCGAATCACCGCCCAGATCGGTGAAACTCGCGCCGACGGGCAGATCCTTCTCGGCACCGCCGACGACCGCCCTGGCAGCCCGCACGACGACATCGAGCAACGGAAGCTCGGCCGCGCGCGCCCGCAGTTCTCGCAGTTCGGCCGCCCGGTCGTCGGCGTGATCACGATAGATCCCCTCCAACCTCGCCTCGTAGCGCTCCCGCACCTTCGGGCGAAGCAGCTTACCCAGGCCGGACAGCAGACCGTTGTCGGCGGTGAAAGGTGCTGTTTCGACCAGGAAGTCGCGCGGGATCTCGTGCGCGGCCAGCCCCGTCTCCGACGCCACCTCGTGCAAAGCCGCCGTGAGCGCCGAGTCCAGTGACCCTGCGGCCAGTGCTTCGTCGGTCGGCACGATCACCGCGAGCAGGTAGGCGCGCTCGCTGGAGCCGTAGACGAAGATTTGCCGGATCAGCGGGCTGGTCCCATAGACGGCCTCCAGCCGGGCTACCGTCACGAACTCGCCGTTGGACAGCTTGAGCACGTTGTTGCGCCGGTCGAGATAGACGAGGTGGTCGGGTGCGATCTCGGTCATGACATCGCCGGTGCGGTAGTAGCCCTCGGCGTCGAAGATCGCCGCGGACAGCTCGGGCCGGCGGTAGTAACCCGGGATCGCGGTGGATGCGCGCACCAGCAGTTCACCGCGCGGATGTGGCCGGTCGGTGGTGAAGTAGCCCAGCTCGGGCACGTCGAGCAGCTTGTAGTCGGTCACCGGCGGACGCTGGATGCGATGGTCGAGCAGGATGTCGAGTGCTTCGGTGGCGCCGTATCCGTCGTGCAGTGCGAAGCCGAGCAGTGCCTCGGCGAACAGTTTCGCGTCGGCGGCCATCGGGGCGCTACCGAAGATGGCGTACACCGCGCGCCCGCCGAGCACCTCGCGGCGCAGGGTGTCGAGGGCGGCCTCGCGCGCGAGGTCCGGGTCCGCGCCCGCTGCTCGGCGCCGGTCCACGTCGTCCCGGAACCGGTGCAGCAGCAGCTCACAGACCCTCGGCGCGAAAGCGATCTCCGTGGGCCGCACCAGCGCGAGGTCGTCGAGCAGAGTCGAACGATCGGGACGCCCCGTGAAATAGGTGGTGCCGCCACGACCGAACGTGCCGTAGAGCGAAAGCCGGGCCGCCACATGGCTCATCGGCATATACGCCAGGGTGAGGGCGGGCACCGGACTGGCGTTGAGCCACATCCTGGTGACCAGCCGCTGGGTGTAGATCGCGCCTTTGGGCGTTCCGGTGCTGCCCGAGGTGTAGATGAGCAGGCTCATCGAGTCGGCGTGATCGGCGAACAACGGGGCCGGCGGCTCGGCACGGCCGTCGCTGACGATCTCGTCGAGCGTGCGCACGGCGACAAGGGGCAGTCGGCGTCGAGCGTCGGCGAGAATGCGGGCGTGCTCGTCGTCTCCGAGGTTCACATCGAAGATGATCAGAGCCCGTGGAAACCGCTGTGCCGGAATACTTCCCACTGCCCGGTCGAGGAACTCCACTCCTACCGCGAGGACGCGCGGCGCGGTCTCGGTCAGGATCGTTGTCAGTTCGCCACCGGATGCGTTGGCCTGCAGCGGAACTGCCACCGCGCCCAGATGCACGCACGCGAGATCGAGCGTCGCGTAGTCGCCACCGGTGACCCCGAGGATCGCCACGAAGTCACCGGGTCGCAACCCGAAGCCCCACCAGGACGCCGCGACCGCACCGACGCGATCCCACAGCTCACGATAGGTGACGGTGTGGAACTCCGGCCGCAATCGTGTTGTTCGACAGCCTGTCTCACTGTCGACAACGAGTTCGGTGACCCGCTGCCCGACGGCGGGCCGATCACCGTAGCCGGTCATCACCGTCTCGGCGAGATGAGCCAACGGCAGTGCGGGTTGTCGAAGCTTCGCCGAGAGTTCTGGGTCGCGCAGCGCGGCCCTGGCCTGCGCGTCGCCCTCGCACAGGATCTCGATCCGGCGTTCCAGCGGAATGCCCGCACTGCCCATGGTCTCAGCCCCTGCCCACGAACGGCATCGTCGTCGGGAAGACGCCGAGAAATTGGATATTCGTGTCCAGCGGCATCGAGGCCATCAGCACCAGCGCCTCGGTGAACCGCTCGGCCGGGATGGTCTGTTCGACCGCCAGTGTGCCGTCGGCCTGCCGCGCCGCGGGTTGCCCACTGCCGTCGGGCGGCGTCACATTGCCGACATCTATTTGCCCGCAGGCGATTCCGTGCGCACGCCCATCCAGTGACAGCGCCCGGGTCAAGCCGAGCAGCGCGTGTTTGGCCGTCGTGTAGGCGATGGCATTGGGTCTGGGCGCGTGCGCGGACGGCGCGCCCATATTGATGATCCGGCCACCACCGGGCGACTGGGCACGCATCACGCGGAAGGCCTGCTGCGCGCACAGGAACGCCCCGGTGACGAGAGTGTCGAGTGCGCGATTCCAGTCCTCGACTCGGATGTCCTCGATGGGACAGCGCGGTACCGCCGCCCCGGCGTTGTTGAACAGCAGATCCAGGCGGCCGAAATACCGCTGCACTCCGGTGAACAGGTCGGCGACCGCGGTGGGATCGGTGATGTCGGCGGGTGCCACCAGGACTCGGCTCGCGGGGACGTTCGCGAGGTCGGCGGTCTCCTTCAGCAGCGTTTCGCGACGGCCGGTCAGCGCCACCGACCAGCCCTGCTCGAGCAGCGCGAGGGCCGCCGCGCGGCCCAGCCCACTACCCCCACCGGTGACCAGGGCGATGCGATCTTCGGTGCTCATCGGTTCTCCTTGTCCACCCACAGCCGCAGCACGCGGCGCGCTTTCGGTCCCGGTTGGTCGATGTAGGGCGATCGACCGTGCAGTGCCCGGCTGTTGCGGATGATCAGCAGATCGCCCGCGGCCAGCATCAGATCGAAGCCGACGCCGGGGCGGTGCAGCACCTCGTCGAGTACGTCGAGCGCGGCGAGCCGGGGTGCGTCGGCGGGGTCGTCCGCATTCAGCGAGGCACGCACGGTTCGGGTCTGGTAGTAGCAGCCGATGGTGCCGTCGGGCTGGGTGAACAGGATGGGCGACACCACGATCTGCGGTCCGGCACGGCCGGTGCGGTCGTAGGTCCAGTCACCACGCAGCAGCGAAAGGGTCTCGCGGTCTTCGGCTTCCAGGATGTCGTTGACCCGGCGGGCGCCGGCGAGCCGAGTGAATCCCTGCCCGTCCGCCGCCGGTTGCAGACACACCAGGACCAGCAGATCGCAGGTGTCGCAATGGAATCCGAGTGCGGTGGCGCCGTCTCCCTCGCGATCTCGCAGGACCTGGCGCAGGTCCCCCGCGCCGTTCTGCGGAACGACCACGCCGATCCCGTCGAGCACGAACAGCAGCGTGCGGGTGATGTCGTCTTCCGAGGCGGCGGGATCGACGAAGTCGGCGACGTGGGCGAACCCCACCCGTTCGACAGCGCCGTCGACGAAGGCGTGCACGGCGGTCCGCACCTTGCCCGCGTCGTCGTCGGTCGCGGCGAGGGTGTCGCGGTCGTCGCCGGGCAGTCGCAGCGACCACACCGCGGGGTCGCGAGCGATCTCGGCTGCGTCCCAGCTTATCTCAACGGATTTCGACATGGTTGGTCCCGTTCCTTTCTGCGCCGTCACCGGTCGCGAGGCCGACGGCCTTCGACCACAGCGCGACCGCGGTGTCGATCTGGTCGGCCGTCACCACCAGCGCCGGGATCATCCGGACGACATTTCCGTAGGGTCCACAGGTCAGCAGCAACAGTCCCAGCGCCGCGGCGGCCTGCTGCGCGCGTTTGGCGGTGTCGGGATCCGGTGTGCCCTCGGGCGTGCAGAACTCGATGCCGATCATCAGGCCGAGCCCGCGGACGTCCGCGATACCGGGGACGGCCAGCGCGTCGGCGCGAATCGCGGCGAGCAGTCGTTCACCCTGGACCGCGGCGTTCTCGACCAGCTGCTCGTCCCGGATCACCGCCAAGGTCGCCAGGGCGGCCGCGCAGGCCACGGCATTGCCGCCATAGGTTCCGCCCTGCGAGGACGGCCAGGCCCGGCGCATCAGCTCGGTGGACGCGGCGATGGCCGAGAGCGGGAACCCGCTCGCCAAACCCTTGGCGGTGACCAGGATGTCGGCGCGCGCATCCGGTTCGTGCTGATGCGCCCAGAATTTCCCGGTGCGGCCGAACCCGGTCTGCACCTCGTCGAGGATCAGCAGCATGCCGTGGCGATCGGCCCGTTCACGCAGTCCGGCGAGGAATCCCGGCGGTGCGGGCACATAACCCCCCTCGCCGAGCACGGGTTCGACGAGCAACGCGGCGGTCTCGGCGGGCGCGGTCACGGTGGCCAGAACATGATCGAGACCGTGCAGCGCGTGGTCGACGGCGGCCTCCTCGCTCAGGCCGAGCCGGAACGCCGCCGGGAACGGTGCCACCGCCACACCGGGCATCAGCGGCCCGATACCGGCCCGATATCGGGTCGAGGCGGTGGTCAGGGCGGCCGCCCCCATCGTGCGGCCGTGGAAGGACCCGTCGAAGACGACGATGTTGGGTCTGCCCGTGGCGTGCCGGGCCAGGCGTACCGCGGCCTCGATCGCCTCACTGCCGGAGTTGCTGTAGAACAGCGAATCCAGACCGGGCGGCAGCACCGAGCCGAGCTGCGCGGTCAGTTCGAGCAGCGGCTCGTGCAGGACCGTCGTGTACTGGCCGTGGATCAAGCGAGCGACCTGCTGTTGCGCGGCCTCCACGACGCGGGGATGGCAGTGGCCGGTGCTGGTCACCCCGACACCGGCGGTGAAATCGAGATACTGCTCGCCTGCCGCGTCGAACAGATACATGCCCGCACCGCGGCATGCGGTGACGGGAGTGGCCTGGGCGAGAACCGGGGAAAGCTCGGACATTCGACCTCCTATCGATGGGATGTGGGTCAGGCGGTGCGGTCGGCGGTCGCGACGGCCGGGAAGTACCCGGCCTCGGCCCCCCACGCCAGCGCGGTCGACCACCATCGCGGGGTGGGCGCGGCGAAATGGATGCCGAGCCGGTTGAGCGCGGCGACGGTCCAGGAACTATCGATCCGCACATTGCGGTCCGCGTCGTGGTGCGACCACGCCATGGCCTGCCGCACCGCGGCCGAATGCGACCGCTCGACCCGGGCGAGTGCGGCCGTGAACGCGGTGTCGTCGGTGAGCACGACCGGGTAGCCGGCCGCGGCGCTCCAGGCCACGAGCTCGTCGTGGGCCACCAGATGCGGGGTTTCGACGTGATAGACCCCGGGCGCGCAGGCGGGTCGGCCTGCCAGTGTGGCGATCGCCGCGGCGACGGTGTCGACATAGGAGAACCCGAAACTCACCGCGGGCCGACGTGGCGCGGCACCGGCGAGCAGGTAGCCGCGGATCATCTGGTAGACGCGGTTGTCCCCGATATTGCGTTGGAACGCCCCGGTCCGGCTGTCGGCCGCGATGTGCCCGCTGCGATGGATATAGCACTGCCGCCCCTGGGCTGCCCACCGTCGCACGGTCAGTTCGGCCCCGAATTTGGCCCGTTCGTAGGGCGTTCGGAAGTACTGGCCGATCCGCAGGTCGGCTTCGCTGAATCGTCGCGCGGTGCCTTCGACACCGCCGGCGACGCCGAGGGTCGACAGGTGGTGGAACCGGGCGTCGGGTGCGTGCGCGTCGATCCAGGCAAGGAGTCCGGACACCGCGGCGTGGTTGGTTCGTTCGAGTTCGGCGGGTGCGGCGACCAGTCGGGTGTCGGCCGCGGCGTGGATGATCACCTGTGCCCGGGCCGCCGCGCGGGTCGCGTCGACCGACATCCCGAGGTCGGTCCGGGTGATGTCACCGGCGAGCACCCGGATACCCCGCACGTGGCGCAGCCGCTGCCGGGCCTCGATGTCGCGCTCCCCGCGCACCAGACACGTCACCTGCGCGTTGCGTGCGAGCAGCGCCGAGAGCAGATGCCCGCCCAGGTAGCCGGTCGCGCCGGTGACCAGCACCCGGGGCGCCTCCTCGACCACCCGCACCCCGGCCCGCGGTGCGCGCGCGCCCGCGAGCAGAACCTGCCCCGACGTCGACAGTGCCGATGTCGTGGCGGGGGCCGCGACCGTGCCCGCGTACTCGGCGACGGCACCGGCGAAACGGGTCATGATCTGGCGCGCCCGGTCGTCGGAGTCCGGGGACCCCGGGTGTACCAGGTCGGTGACGAGGCGGCCCTCGACTATGCGAGCGGTGAGCTTGAGCCGGTAGAGCAGGTCGCAGTGGGGATTGCGCGCGGTACCCGCCTGTTCCGGCGCGACCGACCAATCCAGGGTCTGCTTGTCCGGCAATTCGAACGTGCCGAGAAAATTGAACCCGATGTCGGGGCGCGCACCCACGGTGTCCATCGGCTGCTCGGGCGTGCCCGCGAGGAGGCGCTCGATCTCCGCGGCGGAGTGGGTGGGCTCCGACGGCGAACGTCGTTCCAGCAGTATCCATTTGGCGGCGGTGAACCAGCCGACCGTATCGAGGTACTCACCGCCGCCGTCACCGGCGTCACGGCCGTGGGTCTCCACCTCGACCGCGAGCGACTGTTCCTCACCGCGCTGCACCGCCGCGGCGAATGCCGACAGCAGCAGGGCTTCGAGCCCTTGCGCACCGCCGTACTCGCGAACGAGCGCGGCCGTCGCGGTCCGGTCCAACGTCCACACCAGGCTCGCCGGTCGTGGCGCCGGCCCGATCGTGCGAGCCGGGCGCCGCACCACCGCGGCCACGGAGCCGCCACGATCGGCCGCCCAACGGTAGTAGTCACCGGTACCTGGCAGGTCGAACTGCTTGCCGTGCAATGCCGTTCGATACGCGTAGGCGAGATCGTCGAGCAGGATGTGCCAGGAGAACCCGTCGACGGCCAGGTGGTGGACCACGATGGCGAGGCGATCGTCGTGGTCGTCACCGCCGTCGAACAGGTGCACGCGCAGGAGCCGCCCCGCCGCCGGATCCAGGCCGAGGTGCAAGTCGGTGCAGGTACCCTCGACGAACTCCGCGATCCCCGCGGCCGATCGCGGCAGCCGGGAGAACGAGACCGTCGCCACCTCGTCGACGTCGCGACAGGCGCCCGGTCCGGTGGGCCCGATCTCGGTACGCAGCACAGCATGTCGCTCGGCAAGATCGGTCACTGCGCGCGACAGGACACCGGCGTCTACAGCGTGACCGCAGCGCAGCACCACCGACTGATTCCACTGCCGGTGATCACCGACCGGCTGTGCGAACATCCACCGCTGGGCAGGCCCGAGCCGGCGACCGGGCTGCTGTCCCCTGCCGGCCTTCGACGCGCCGGCGTCGATCGGTCGTGCGACCGCCGCCAGCCGCCGCGGAGTCGCATGCTGGTAGAAGTCGTCGAAAGTCACACGCTGACCACGCCGGTAGAGGTAGGCGATCGTGCGCATGGCCAGAATCGAATCGCCACCGAGGTCGATGATGTCGGCCTCGGGATCGACCGACTGCACTCCCAGCGCACCTGCCCACAATGCGGCGATGCTGTGCGCGAGGCCGCCCGCCGGATCGTCGCCTCGACGAGTCGAGCCGGCGGCACCGCCCGCACGGGAGTCGAGCAGTGCGGTCACCATCACGCCGACGCGGGGGCGATCCAGCTTGCCCGTGGACCCCAGCGGCAGTTCCGGCAGCACGAAGATCGGCTGCGGCACCGCGTAACCCGGCAGCACCTCGTGCAAATAGGCACGCAGTGCCGCCAGTGTCGCGGCATCGTCGGTGCGCGGCGTCAGCCGAACAGCCGCACGGAGCCGAGGGCCCACGGCCGTCGACTGGACGACCACGGCCGCCCGCTCGACGCCGGGCACGCACTCGGCGGCTCGTTCGACCTCGGCGGGATCGACCCGGAACCCCCGAACTTTCACCTGACGGTCGACGCGGCGCACGAACACGAGTGCTCCGTCCGCGCGCCGCCGACAGATGTCGCCGGTGCGGTAGACCCGGTCGTCGTCGCGCGGTACGAACTTTCTCGCGGTGTCGCCCGGTGACCCGAAATAGCCTGCGGTGACCCCCCTTCCGCCGATGTACAGCTCACCCTCCGATCCGTCGGGGACCGGCTCGCCCCGGTCGTCGAGCAAGCGCAGCGTCGTTGTCGCGCCGATGGCCGTTCCGATGGGAACGACCTCCTCCTCTGGCAGTTCGGCCGCCGTGGTCGCAACGAAGCACGTCGCGCCGACGGTCGTCTCGGTGGGACCGTAGTGATTGACCACCCGGTGCGCGATACCGCGGGTGAGCAAGCTCGCGGCGAAGGCGCGGGAGAGCGGTTCGCCGCCGAGCAGCACCGCATCCAAAGGCTCACAGTCCGCGTCCTGTTCGAGTGCGCCCAGGTGAGACGGCGTCGTCTTCAGTACCGAGATACCCGCCCGGCGCACCGCGGGCCAGAAGGCCGCTGGGTCGCGGGTGTCGCGATCGGCGACGACGTGCACCGAACCAGCGCTGGCCAGTGCGAGCAACCACGCCGTGTGGCCGAGATCGGCCGCCAATGTCGTGACATGTCCGACGCACGGCGCGTTGCCCGCATCGAAACCCAGCCGTTCGCACAGTGCCCGCGCATAGTGAGTCGCGTTGCCGTGCGTGACCGCGACCGCCTTCGGCTCGCCCGAGGACCCGGACGTGAACGAGAGATAGGCGAGGTCACCGGCATCGACGTGGCACGCACCGCCCCGTCCGTCGCTCTCGATCGCCTCGACCGGATCGATGACGACCGATCCGTAGTCGGTGACCGTCGCCGACACCGCACAGCGTGCCCCGACAGCGCCGAGTCGGCGACGCAATTGACCTGCACTCCACGAGGATTCGACCGGAACCGCGACCGCGCCGCGGCACCACACCCCGAACATCAGCGCGCATTGCCGGGCGTCTCGTTCGCCGAGAACAGCGACACGATCGCCCCGGCCGACCCCCGACGCACACAGTCGATCCGCGGTCACCTCGGCTATTCGCTCGACCTCGCGATAGGTGAACACGCGGTCGGCATCGGCCAGTGCGGGTCGCTGTGGGTGTTCGCGCGCGTTACGCCGCAACAGCTCGATCAGCGTGTCCGCGTTCATCGCCGCACACCTTCGCCGCGCAGCTCACCGGCCACGACACCGTCGATCAGATCCCCCGCGGGAAGCCTGCCCGCGAGTTCCCACGCGATCATGCGGTGCAGCCCGTCGAGGTGGAACAGTCCTTCCTCGGCCCGCAGATCGGCATAGTCGCTGTGCCCGGCCGGAGCGGCGCTGAGAAACACGGTGGTGAACGGCGCTTCGGTCAGGGCGGTGATCAGCCCCGTGCACACCGGGTTGGCGGCAGCCAGATCGGCCCGTTCGGTGCGCAGTCGCGCGGCCACCTGTTCGACCGTCAGCCCGGTGCGCGGCACCAGTTCCCGGTCGCCGCCCTCGCTGAGATGCCAGGGCAGGGTCACCGCGGCCAGATCAGCCCGCGACAACAGCACCCGGGTCCAGGTGCCCGACAATTCGTCACCCCGGCGAAGATTGTCCTCTCCTTCGCGAAACCGCACACCCTCTTCCGCCCCGTGCGCGCAATGCTCATCCCGGTAGATCGCCAATACCTCGGCGAGATCGCTGTCTCCGACGATTCTCATGATCGGGCGCCCCTATCCTTGTGCGATATCGTCTCGGAAATGCTTGTCGGCGAACAACTCCGGCGAAAGCCCGGTGCCGAGGCCCAGCTCACGCGCACGTGCCAACATATGACGCCAATACGGTTTCACCGGCCGCCAGCGCGCCGCGCCGGTCTGGCAATAGGACGCGTCGACGAAGTAGCGATGCCGGTCCGACGTCGTCGTCGACAGTCGTCGCGCGTGCAGTAACGCCGAATGCAAGAGCACCGTCGAACCCGGTGGTAGCGAATCGATCACTACTTCACCATCGAGATGGTCGGTGCCGACATGCGCCATCGCCGACTTTTCGCGCGACTGATGATGCGACCCCGGCAGAATCACCAGCGCGGCCATGGTGTCATCGAGTCCGGTGAGGTAATGCAGCGTGTGCACCATCGCCAGGGTGGAATCGGCCAGATCGTTGGGTTCGTAGTCGTGGTGCCACGATTTCGCCGCGATCGTCGCGTCATGGCGGTCACTGTGCAGATGGTGGTAGACGAAATCGGGTCCGAGCAGCTGGGACAGGATCGCCATCAGCGGCCGATACGTCAGGATTTCCCCGTGCGCGGGCAATTCCAGCTCCATCACCGGCGGTATTCCGTAGGCCGCGGGATCGCGGCAACTGTCGATGGACCGCGCACGTAATCCCTGGTCCACCCAGCGGTCCACTTCCGGCAACAGCCGTGCGCGCAGTTCGCCCGGAATCAGTCCCGGCACGATCAGATAGCCCGATTCGGCGAATTGTCTCGCCGCGAGAATTCCGGTGTGATCATCATCGAGAACAGGCCGCATCAGCCCGCCCCTCCCTTCGACAACAAGCGATTACACGGTGGGAACCAGAGACGCTTGCGCGTCCCGCAGCCAATTCAGGGTGCGTTCGATGCCATTCGGCAGGGCGGTGGTCGCCTCGAGGATTCGCTCGGCGCGGGCACGGGCGACATCGAGGCAGCTGCGGCGCACTTCACCGTCGCGAGCGGCGGCATAATGCGGCAGCCACGCGGTCGGTTGCAGGCCGGCGGCGGTGCGAATCGCATCGACCAGTCCGTTGACGGTGATCTCGACCCCGGTGCCCACGTTGTATTCACCGAAACTGTGCTGACCACATTGCGCGGCAGCGATATTGGCTTCGACCACGTCGTCGACGTAGACGAAATCCCGGGTCTGCATTCCGTCGCCGTAGATGATCGGCGGACGACGATCCAGCGCGGCCGCGCAGAAACGCAGCACGACACCGGCATCACCGTCGAGTGATTGCCGCGGACCGTAGACATTGCTGTATCGCAGGGCCACGACATCGATATTCGTGGTGTCGGCGAACCAGCGCCCGTATCGTTCGCCCGCCCATTTCGCCAACCCATAGGCCGACGGTGGATCGGGCGCGGTCGCCTCGGGTGTCGGGTAGTGCGCGGACTCGCCGTAGATCGCACCGCCGGTCGAACTCAACACCACGCGCCGCACCCCGGCGGCCACTGCGGCGGCCAGCACACTGACCACACCGACCACGTTCTGCTCGGCGTCTGTCACCGGATCCGCGATCGAATAATGGACGCTGACCTGCGCGGCGAGATGGAACACCACATCCGGATGAAACCGCTGCATGATCTCACGGACGGTATCCGCCGATCGGACGTCCGCACTGACCAAGTCCGCGCCGCGGTGCAACGCCGACTCGAGATTTCGAACATTGCCGTGGCTGAGGTCGTCCACCACGAGCACTTCGGCGCCGCGTGCCACGAGCGCATCCGTCACATGCGAACCGACAAATCCGGCACCTCCGGTCACCAACGCACGCATCACTCAGGCCCCCTGAGAAGAAGTGGTCGAGAACCATCACGAGTGGATGGCTCGAGTTGTGAACGATGTTGTCCTACACGATATTTCGGAACATCTGCCGAACCCGACGGTTCAGTCACCGTAACACGCTGTTATCCAATGAGGTTGCAACTCAACAGGTTTCAATATTGCGTTCGCAGTGCGAGTCGTGATGTGACACCGGGTCGAGTATCGGACACAGCCGAGGAGGTGCCGGCGGCGAGGTGCCCGGCCGGCAGATGCGCTGCGGAATCAGGGGATCACCTGGCGCGGGCGCCCCGAACGGGACATAAGCGACTCAGCTCTCGTTCCCGTCTTGCTCTGCGCCACACTGTGTTTGGATCGAAACAATCGCATTACGCACTGCAGGTGGGTAATCGGTCGATCAACGGCAGGAGCGATCTCATGCGCGGCACCGTCATCCACGCCCCCGGCGACATCCGCGTCGAACAGCTGCCCGACCCCCGGATCGAGGCACCGACCGATGCGATCATCCGCACCGTCGCGACCTGCGTGTGCGGGACGGACCTGTGGGTCTACCGCGGCATCGAGGCCGTCCACGAACCGCAACCGATGGGACACGAGTACATCGGTGTCATCGAAGAGGTCGGTGCCGAGGTGCGCACGCTCCGGCCCGGCCAATTCGTCGTCGGCTCGTTCGCCACCTCCGACAACACCTGCCCGAACTGCCGCCACGGCTACCAATCCCGCTGCGTGCACCGCGCATTCCTGAGCACCTGCCAGGCCGAATACATCCGTATCCCGAATGCCGCGGGCACCCTCGTCGCGCTCGACGAGACCCCCGATCGCCGTCACCTCCCCAGCCTGCTCGCCCTCTCCGATGTGATGGGCACCGGCTGGTACGCCGCCATCGCCGCCGAAGTACACCCAGGGGCGACCGCAGCTGTGGTCGGCGACGGCGCGGTCGGGCTGTGCGCCGTGCTCGCCGCACGGGAACTGGGCGCCGAACGGATCATCGCGATGAGCAGGCATCCCGCACGACAAAAGCTCGCACTGGCGTTCGGCGCCACCGATATCGTCACCGAACGCGGCACGGAGGGCGTCGCGGTAATGCTGGAGCTCACCGGCGGCATCGGCGCGGACTCGGTGATGGAATGCGTCGGCACCGGCGAGTCGGTGACCCAGGCTCTGCGCTCGACCCGCGCGGGCGGGAATCTGGGCGTCGTCGGTATCCCCCATGCTGTCGAACTCGACAGTGCCGAGATCCTCGCGTCCGCGGTGGGTGTGCGCGGCGGTGCGGCCCCCGTGCGCCGGTTCCTTCCCGATCTCATCGACCGCGTCCGCACCGACCGCATCGACCCCGGCCGAGTCTTCGACCTCGTGCTCCCCCTGGACCGGATCGCCGAGGGCTACCGCGCGATGAACGAACGCCGAGCCGTCAAAGCCCTACTACTACCGTGAATTTCGATGGCGTTCGCGAGGGCTATCGGCCGAGCCGGTCGGCCAACGCGGCTGCCGACCTCGCCCCGTCAGCGCGAGGAACACCGAAACAGGTCCCAGCGCGCAATCGCGGACGCGAAGGTGCGCGATGACGGCACCGACGAAGTACAGCACCCGGCCGGACCCATTTTCGCGGCAGATATTGAATCTGATTCAGAAACTTCTTGACTCCGTCGACGCCGGACCCCTACGCTCCAGTTACTGAATTTGATTCAAAAACTTGGAGGTGTGATGGTCGGCAATCGACGTGGCGAGGCGTCGCGGGCAGTGCTACTGGCGGCGGGTAAGGCCGCGTTCAGCGGTGATCGCTACGAAGAGGTCTCCATCGTCGACCTGGCGCGTTCGATCGGGGTCGCCGCCGGTTCTATCAGCTATCACTTCGGTGGCAAGCGCGGCTTCTACCTGGCCGTTCTCGAGCAGGCCGCCGAGGAGTTCTGGGGTGATCTGCTGGCCCTGCGCGGACCCGCGTTGGACCGACTGACCCGTGGAATCGACCGGTTGCTCGATGAAGCCGAGCAGCAGCCGAGAGCGTTCGAGGCATTGTTCGCCGATGTCGCCGACGCGGAGGTGCGCCAGATTCGCGACCGTCACCGCATCCAGCTGACCGACGCCTTGGTCGTGGAGGTGACCGATTCGGACTCGTCCCCGGTGCTGCGGGCCGCGATCAGCGGGTTCGTGGCGTATATCGAAGGGCTGGTGCTGCATTGGACGCGCACCCGCGACATCACCCGCGATCAGCTCAAAGACCTGGTCGTGGGCAACATGTTCGGCACGATCCTCGCCGCGCTGCGCACAGATCCGAACATCGAACTGACTCAGCGGGCCATCGATGCCGCGCTGTCGGACCCCCAAGCACTGGCCTTCCTCGGCTCGCTGTCCACCGTGTCGAAAACAACGGAGTAACACTGATGTCTGAAGTTCTGCCCGCCGGTCCCTCGCGGATCGCCGAGACTCGGTTCGCCCGGGCCATCGCGTGGGCCATCGGTCCCCGCGGATTACGTAGCCGAGCCGCTTTGCGCCGTGAGGTCGAGGGCAAGGTGGTCGTGATCACCGGGGCGTCGTTCGGTGTCGGCGAGGCAACCGCCCGCTGGTTCGCCGCCGCCGGAGCCAGGGTGGTCATCGCCGCACGGTCGATGGACCGGCTGCTCGAAGTGGCCGAGGAGATCAATGCCGCCGGTGGCGACGCCTATCCCTATCGGCTCGACCTCGCCGACGAGCAGTCGGTCGCCGAGTTCGCCGCAGCGGTGCGGTACGACCTGGGCGAGGTCGACGTGCTGATCCACAACGCGGGCAAGTCGTTGCGCCGTTCGGTCCACCTGTCCTATGACCGCCCCAAGGACATCACCGCCACCTCCGGTGCCAACTACCTCGGCCCGATGCGGTTGACGCTGGCGCTGCTGCCCGGCATGCGCGCGCGGGGCAGCGGGCACATCGTGAATGTCTCGACGGTCGGGATCATGTTCCCCAATGCTCCCAAGTGGGGTTTCTATCTGTCGTCGAAGCTGGCCTTCGACTGGTGGATGCGCGCGGTCGGGATGGAAGCCCGCGCCGACGGGGTCACCCTGACCACCTTCTACGGCGGGTTGTTGCACACCAGGATGAGCGCGCCGAGTCGCTGGATGCGTGTGCTCCCCGGCCAAACTCCGCAGGACGCGGCGAAAGTGCTGGCCAAAGCCGTGGTGAAGAAGCCGCGCACGATGACGCCGCTCTACGGGTTCCCGTCGGCGGTGTTCGCCGCGGTGTTCCGGCTGCCGCTGGAAGTGCTGATGGAACGGATCTTCCGCAACCTCGGTGACACCGAGGCCTCGTTGTCGCGGCTGAGGCAACCTCGGGTCGAGCCGACGCTCACCATCACCGACACCGCCGGTGACGATCAGGCTCAGGTGAGCTCGAATGCGCGCTGAACTGACTCATAGCCTGCGCCGGTGGGGTTCGGCGGTGCCCGCGGTGGTCACCTCGGGCATGCTGGCTCCGGTCGGGCCGAGCAAAGCCGCAGCCTTGGCGCGCAGTTTCTACCGGTACGGGCCGACCCCCGCGATGTTGTTGGCGGCCACCGCGATTCGGCATCCGGACAAGGTCGCGATCATCGACGACTCGGGGCAGTTGACCTATCGGCAGCTGCAGCGGCGCGCCGAGGCGATCGCCGCGGCGCTGTTCGCGTCCAGCGCCACCGCGCCGAAGTCGGTGGGCATCCTGTGCCGCAATCATCGTGGGTTCGCCGAGGCGCTGGCCGCGGGCGCGCAACTCGGTGCGGAGCTGATCTTCGTCAATACCGAGCTTCCCGCCGCGCAGTTGCAGGCGATCTTGGCCCGGCACAACCCGGACATACTGGTCTACGACGACGAATACGACACGACGGTCGAGCAGTCGAATTTCGCCGGTGCGCGCGTAATCGCCTGGCGTGACACCGATTCCGGCCCTACCGCCCTCCCGACGCTGGACGACCTCGCTTCCCGGAGCCACCCGGCACCGCCACGGGTACACCGGGCGGTGAAGCTGACATTGCTCACCTCCGGCACTACCGGCTTGGCCAAGGGCGTGCCGCGCGCGATCAAACCGCACGCGATCGTGTTGCTGACCGTGACCGCGATGGCGATTCTGCGACTGCGTTCGACCGATCGAGTGTTGGTGGCGCCGCCGATGTTCCACGGTTTCGGATTGCTGTCGCTGCTCGGGCCGCTGGCATTGGGTGGCACCGCGATCTGCCGGCGCCGATTCGATGCCGTGACCGCGCTCGACGATATCGCCCGCTACCGGGTCACCGTGGTGATGGCGGTGCCCGTGATGTTGCAACGACTACTGGCGGTGCCCGGACTGCAGGAGAACACAGCGGCACGGTCGGCGTTGCGGGTCATGGTGACCGGAGCGGCGCCGATTTCGCCGATCACCATCTCAAACCTGATCAACGCTTTCGGCCCGATCGTGGTGAACGGCTACGGCTCAACCGAGGCCGGTCTGGTCACGATCGCCACCCCGGCCGACCTCGTCGCCGCGCCCGATACGATCGGGCGGTCATCGCTGGGAGTTTCGGTGCGGATTCTGCGTGCCGATCGGACCGAAGCCGCGACCGGTGAAATCGGTGAGATCTTCGTCCGCAGCGGACTGGAATACACCGGATACACCCCGGACGCGACCGTGGCGGCTGCGGCCAAGGAAGTGATCGACGGGCATGTCAGCACCGGAGACATGGGCCACTTCGACGAGCAGCGCAGGTTGTTCATCGACGGCCGTGCCGACGACATGATCGTTTCCGGCGGGGAGAACGTCTTCCCCGGCGAGGTCGAGGATTGGCTCGCCGCCCACCCGGCCATCACCGACGCTGTCGTGATCGGTGTCGCGGATGCCGAATACGGCCGGGTCCTCAATGCCTTCATCGTCCTCCGCCCGAACGTCTCCCCGCCCAGCGACAACGCGCTCAAACAGCACGTCCGCGACGGGCTCGAGCGCTACAAGGTGCCCAAGCGGTTCATCGTGGTCGACGAGATCCCCCGCAACGCCAGCGGCAAAGTACTGCGGGCGCGACTGCATGTCCCGACCGGATCCTGACCCCTTCGTCATCGCTGAGATCGGGGGCGTCACACCACGTCGTGGACGTGGCGCGAACAGCCCCGGCCACGGCCGAGTCATGGTCCGAATCAGTGAAATGTCTCCAAAAGGGGAGCCGATGTCAACCGAAACGAACATGCGATCCACGCCTGGCGGCCGCAGATTCCGAGGTCAGGCGATGCTCAGCGTGGCAGTGCTGGTAGTCGCCGCCGCGCTGACCGTGGGCGCCGGGCCCGCCGCCACCACACCGGATTCCGGCTCCACATCAGGGTCCGCCCAGGGCAACGACTTCTATCTGCCGCCCGCGCCACTGCCGCCGGGGGCACCCGGCCAGATCTTGCGCAGCGAACCGTTCGCACTCGTCCTCGCGGTTCCCGGCCAGGATGGGCAGGTCCCCGCCAACGCCACCCGGATCATGTATCTGAGCGCCGACACTCACGGCACCCCTGCGGCGGTGACCGGGACCTACCTCGAACCCACCCTCGCGTGGAACGGCCCTGGTCCCCGACCGCTCATCGCGGTCGCGCCAGGCACCCAGGGCCAAGGCGACCAATGCGCACCGTCGAAGGGGTTCGCCGAACTCATCCACTACAGCTTCCCGCTCGATATCTGGGTCAGCTACGAGATGATCACCGCCTACTCGCTGCTCGCCCGCGGCATGGCGGTCGTGATGACCGACTACCACGGCCTCGGCACCCCCGCGGTCCACGACTACGTCAACCGGGCCGCCGAAGCCCACGCGGTCCTCGACTCGATCCGCGCAGCCGAATCGCTGACCGGAATCACCCGCCCCAGCGCGATTTTCGGCTACTCCCAGGGCGGTGGTGCCGCGGCCGCAGCCGCCGAACTCCAAGGCGACTACGCCCCAGACCTCGACGTGCGCGGCACCTACACCGGAGCGCCGCCCGCGGACCTGCGAGCGGTGATGCTCAGCGCCCCCGCGATCAACGGGATCGTGCCCGGCGTGATCGGCGGCTTCGCATCGGGGTTGCTGGGCTATGTGCTCAACGGGATCGTCGCCAATGATCCCGAGATGGCGCCGATCGTCGACGCCGCGACCAATCCCGCAGGCAAGCAGATGATGGCCGAGCTGGCCACCACCTGCATCGCCGAGGCGGTGATCCGGACGATGCTGCGACCGGTGACCTGGTACACCGCCGGTGGTCGCACACCCGCCGAGATCATCGACAGCTCAACGGAATTGACCGCGCTGGTCGACGAGCAGCGTATCGGCAGGCGCACACCCATCGCACCTGTCCTGATCGCCGGCGGCACCAACGATGACGTCCTGACCTATCCGCAGGTCCGCCAGTTGGCCGTGGACTGGTGCGCGCAGGGCGCGACCGTACAGTTCGAACCGACAGCCTGGCTCCCGCCACTGTTCCCGAGCACTGCGATCGGCCACCTGCTGGAGTTCCTGCCCGCCACTGTCACGGCCCACGATTGGCTAGCCCAGCGCTTCGCCGGCACCCCGGCACCGAGCAACTGCGCGGCCTTGCCCTGACCTCGGCGACCGATATTGCCGTGGGGGGGGGGGAGGCATAACCCGCCCCCCCCGGGGCCCGGGGGGGGGCGCCCGCCCAAAAAAGGGGGTTGGGGGAAAGAGAACACCCCCGCGGGGGGGGGGGGGGGGGTTTAAAAAATATA
>NZ_JBHTUD010000019.1:0-128154 GCF_042794235.1 Nocardia sp. NPDC056541 | reverse complement strand
TGGTACTGCACTCGACAGGGTGTGGGAGAGTAGGACACTGCCGGAACATCTTTGCGAAAGGCCCTCCAACTTCGGTTGGAGGGCCTTTTTGCGTTCCCAGGATACCTCCCGGACCGGGGCGAACAGTCCGAACCATCAACATTTCAGAAATGGGCATGTCGGAGGTTCCGGTCAGCGACGATGATGCGACGTCGCTTCGGGAGGTCACCATGAACTGGCTCTTCACTCACCAGGCACTGCGCCGTTGTGCGGCCGTCCTGGTGCTGCCTGCCGCACTGGTCGGCGCGGTCGCGACCGCGCCACTCGGTGCCGCCGCGCCATCCGCCGATCCACTGATCGGCGCGGTCGGGTCGGTCGCCGGCCTCGCCGGGATCGTGCTGCCGGCCACCTACGGCCCCGAGACGGCGATCGTGGTGCTCGGATACGGTCTGCTGCCCGATGGCACGATGCGGCCCGAATTGGGTAATCGCTTGCACGCGGCGCTGATTCAGGCCTTTATGTCGCCCGCTTCGCCGGTGATCGTGACCGGCGGCAACCCACGCAACGGTGTCACCGAGGCGCAGGTGATGGCCGACTGGCTCAATGTTCGTGGTGTCGCCAGGAACCGGTTGCACGCGGAAACCGAAGCCGGTTCCACCGTGCAGAATGCCGAGTTCTCGGCGCGCATGATGGAAGCGCTCGGCGTGACCAAAGCTGTCCTGATCACCTCCGCCGACCATATGCGCCGGGCTCTGGACAATTTTCTGGCGGCCGGTATCCCGGTCGTCGCCACTATGACCCCGGATGTGGCCCCCCTGTGGGCCCAGCCGTACGGCTCCGAAAAATAGGCCCCGGCACCACCATCGGTCGAGGCCATGACTTTCGCTAATGGATAGCCGCGCCGATGTCGGTGGCGCCGATTACGATGCGGGAGGCGTCATCGCGGGTTGCGAGGGTGCGGTGCGGTAATGGCAGACAGGGGAATTCGATGGAACGGCCGGTATGGGCGCCCGAAGGTGTCGATATGCAGCATCCGAGTCCGGCTCGGATGTACGACGCTTTGCTCGGCGGCTCGCACAACTTCGCGGTCGACCGGGACGCCGCGGAGATGGCTACCGGGCTCGTTCCAGACCTGCCGCGGTTGGCGCTGAGTAATCGCGCGTTTCTGCGCCGGGCGGTCCGCTTCATGCTCGATGCCGGAATCCGGCAGTTCCTCGACGTCGGATCGGGCATCCCCACTGCGGGCAACGTGCACGAGATCGTGCACGAGCTCGACCCGGAGGCCACGGTGCTCTACGTCGACATCGACCCGGTGGCCGTCGCTCATTCGCGAACCATTCTGCAGGGCAGCGAGCGCGCGGGTGCGATCGAGGCCGACCTACGCAAACCTGCCGACCTGGTCGCCGCGGTGCGCGAGACAGGGTTGATCGACTTCGACGGCCCTGTGGGGTTGCTGCTGATCGCGGTGCTGCATCTGGTGCCCGATGTGGACGATCCGGTCGGCAAGGTGGCAGCGCTGCGCGAAGTGGTGGCAGCGGGTAGTTTTATAGCCATTTCACATCTCACCTCCGAGCTTCGGCCCGATGACGCCGGTAAACTGGGTACGCACTCGGTGAACCAGTCCAAGGTCGGTATTCATTTCCGGTCCAAGGATGAGATCGTCGCGTTGTTCGAGGGATGGGATTCGGTCGAGCCAGGCGTTGTCGAGTTGCCGTTGTGGCGGCCCGAGTCCGAGCGCGATCAGCACGAGAAGCCGGGCCGCTCGCTCGGCATGGGCGGTGTCGCGATCAAGAAGTAGACCGCCTGACATGGCGGGTGCGATAGACGATGACAGGTGGATGAAGCAGTGGGGTCGTGGGAGCTGGCGCGGCGGTGGGCGGATGCCCTCGATGGCGTCGTAGCTCCTACCCTCAACCGCTCGCAGATCGAAGAGATGCTGGCTGCCCTGTGCACCGGTCTGATCGACGCGGCACGCGGTGGGGAGGATCCGGACATCGCGCGACGGGCGGCTCGGATGCTGGTCGCCGCCAACTACCGTGACCCGTCGGCGGTGAGCCGTTCGGTGCCGGTGATCTGTGCCGATCTGGTCGAGCTCGTCGCCGACGGCCCGGCCGACCCCGCGCTACCGCAGATCCGCGACCGGGCGATCGTCCTGGCCGCCGACTTCGCGGCAGGCTTCACCGCGGCGCTGCGGGCCGCGGCGCTGGCCGAGCAGGAGGCCACGCTGGCCGCGGTGCTCGCCGCGGCGCAGGAGGCGGAGAACCGCCGGGCGCTCTCCGAAGCCCGTTTCGAGGCGGTCTTCGACGGCGCGCTCGTCGGCATCGGCACCGTCGACATGACCGGCCAGGTGATCAACTGCAACGCCATCATGGCCCATATGCTCGGCCAGACCCCGGAGACGATGCCGGGCCGGACCGTCGCCGACATCCTGGGCCCGCAGAACCTGAACTTCGCGTTCGAACAACTCCAGTTGATGGTCGCCGGCGAATCCGAGAGCTTCCGGACCGAGACCGAGCATCTACATGCCGACGGTCGGGTGACCGCGATCGACCTGTCGATGTCGGCGGTGCGCGGCACCGATGGGAGCATCGAGTTCCTGATCGGCGTCGCGGTCGATGTCACCGAGCGCAAACAGCTGGCCGACCGCCTGTGGCACGACGCCAATCACGACGCGCTCACCGGTCTCCCGAACCGCCCACACCTGTTCAACCGACTGGCGCAAGCGCAACCGCCGATCGGGGTCTGCTATCTGGACCTCGACGGGTTCAAGGAGATCAACGATCTGTGGGGGCACACGATCGGAGATCGTGTGCTCGAGGTCGTGGCCGACCGGATGCGCGAAGCGGTACGCCCGGACAAGGCGCTCGCCGCCCGCATCGGCGGTGACGAGTTCCTGGTGCTGGTCGAAAGATGCTCCGGTGAAGCGCAATTGGCGCGACTGGCCGGCGAGCTGCTGTCCGCGCTCACCGAGCCGCTCGAGGTGGACGGACACATGCTCGCCGTGGGCGCCAGCATCGGCACCGCCTTCTTCGAGCAATTGCCCGGCGCCGTAGACGAATTGGTGCACGCCGCCGACGCGGCGATGTACCGCAACAAGAACGACGCGCGCCGCGATCCGGCCCGGTAGCGGCCGGGCCGGAACCGATCAGACCGATTGCCGCTCGCGCCCGGCCGCTCGCGCCAGTGAGCGATCGCGTTGTTCCTCGAAGCGGAGAACGTCCCCGCCCAGCCGATCGAGGAAGGCTGCCAGATCCTCGCGAGCGCGCTCGCCTCGCGGCCCGAAGTCATTGCGCTCGAAGATGTTCCACTTGCGCAGCACCGGCATCAGTACCTCTTCGAGATGCTGGCGCAGATCGTAGATGCCGTGCTTGGCCATCAGCACGCCGTTGCGTCGCCAGCCGGGCATGCCCGCACCGGGCATCTGGAAGTTCTGCACGATGGTGCTGATCGCCTCGATGGTCTGGTCGGGGGCCAGGTCGAGCGAGGCGGCGCACAGGTTGCGGTAGAAGATCATGTGCAGGTTCTCGTCGGCGGCGATGCGGGCGAGCATGCGGTCGGCGATCGGGTCGTCGCAGACCCGCCCGGTGTTGCGGTGGCTCACCCTGGTGGCCAGTTCCTGGAAGGTCACATAGGCCACGGAGAACAGGAATCCGGCGCCGGTCGAGGCGTGGATGTCGAAGCCCGGCGCCTTGTCGTCCACGACGGCCATCGCCGAATATCCGTTGGTCATGTGGATCATTCGGGCCTGTTCGAGCGCGACCGGGTCGACCCCGCGGGTCACCACCAGGTAGTCGCGCAGTACGATTCCGTGCCGGTTCTCCTCGGCGGTCCAGCGGCCCACCCAGGTGCCCCAGGCGCCGTCCTTGGAGAAGTTCTCGGCGATCTCACGGTGGTAGGAGGGCAGGTTGTCCTCGGTGAGCAGGTTGGTGACCATGGCCGCCTTGGCGAGTTCGCTGAGGGCGGATTGTTCTGGGTCCCAATCGATTCCGCCCATGGACGCGAAGTTGCGGCCACGGTCCCACGGCACATAATCGTGCGGGTGCCAGTCCTTGGCCATCGATAGATGGCGGTCGACATTGCTCGCGGCGATGGGTTCCAGCTCGATCAGTAGTTCCAGTTGGGTCAGGTTCCTGGCCACGCTCGTTGCCCTTTCCGGTTAGTGAAAAGCGAGAGTTGCGTCGGTCCGGTAGTGTTGCCCGTCGTCACAATAGACCCGGCGCATCGCGCCTGGAAACGACACGGTGTTCCTTCGCACTGTTTCGGAATTTGGGCGCGTCGCGCCGTGTGCATATACGCTCCACCAGTTCAGCTCCATCAGCGGTTCCCGTTCAGTCGTGGCATAGCTAGAGAGAGTGAGCGAAAAATTATGACGGACATCGTGGTCACGAGCCTGGCGGCGACCACGTCGATCGCGGGCGACGTCGACTCGACCTGGAAAGGTCTGCTCAACGGCGAGAGCGGAATCGACGTCTTGGAAGACTCCTTCATCGACGATTTCGAACTGCCGGTGCGGATCGGCGGCCACCTGAAGGTGTCGCCCACCCTCTCGCTCACCCGCGAAGAGGCGCGCAAACTGTCCTACGTCGAACAGATGGCCGTGGTTCTCGGCCGCGAGGTGTGGCGCAACGCGGGCAGCCCCGTCGTGGACCGCGACCGGCTCGGCGTCTCGATCGGTACCGGCCTCGGCGGCGCGGAATCGCTGATCTACGCCCGCGATCGGCTCCGCAACGGCGGTTACCGCAAGGTCTCGCCGTTGACCGTGCAGGCCATCATGCCCAACGGTCCCGCGGCCTGCGTCGGCCTCGAATTGGGTGCGCGGGCCGGGGTTTCCACGCCGGTGTCGGCCTGCTCGTCGGGCTCGGAGGCGATCGCCAACGCGTGGCGGATGATCATGATGGGCGATGCCGACATGGTGGTGACCGGCGGTGTCGAGGGCTCCATCCAGGCGGTGCCGATCGCGGCGTTCACGCAGATGCGAGCCATGAGCACCCGCAACGACGATCCCAAGGCGGCCTCGCGTCCCTTCGACGCCGACCGTGACGGGTTCGTCTTCGGCGAGGCGGGCGCGATGATGGTGATCGAGACCGAGGAGCACGCGAAGGCGCGGGGCGCGACGATTCACGCCCGGCTGCTCGGCGCGGGCGTCACCTCCGACGGATTCCACCTCGTCGCACCGGATCCCGAGGGCACCGGCGCCGCGCGGGCGATGACGCGGGCGATGCAGACCGGCGGGATCAGCCGCACCGACGTCACCCACATCAACGCCCACGCCACCGCGACCCCGATCGGCGACACCGCCGAGGCCAATGCGATCGCGAAGGCGATCGGCTCGCACGCGTCGGTGTACGCGCCGAAATCGGCTCTCGGGCATTCGATCGGCGCGGTCGGTGCGCTCGAATCGGTGCTGACGGTGCTCAGTGTGCGCGACGGCATCGTGCCGCCCACGCTGAATCTGGACAATCAGGACCCCGAAATCGATTTGGACGTGGTGTCGGGTCAGGCGCGGCGTGGTCGCATCGATTACGCGGTGAACAACTCCTTCGGTTTCGGCGGTCACAACGTGGCGATCTCGTTCGGACGGTATTGACGATTCGCCTTGTGGTGGCGGATTCGGAGTCAATGTGCGTTGAAAAGGATTGGGAATGATCGGCGAGACTTTCGACGACTATGTAGACGAACTGGGGACTATCCGGATTCCCGGTGATCAGACCCTGATCGACTTCGTCGACAAACACAGCGAGGCCAACGGGGACGACCTGGCCTATCGCTTCATCGACTATTCGACAGAACGTGAGGGGGAATACCAGGAGCTGACCTGGCGTGAGTTCGGCGTGCGGCTGCGCGCGGTGGCCGCGCGATTGCAGCAGGTGACCCAGCCCGGCGACCGGGTGGCGGTGCTGGCGCCGCAGGGTCTCGACTATGTCGTCGCGCTGTTCGCGGCGGTGTACGCGGGGAATGTGGCTGTGCCGCTGTTCGATCCGGAGGAGCAGGGCCACAGCGACCGGCTGCACGCCGTTCTCGGCGACTGCGAACCGGCCGCGGTGCTCACCGTCGGTAGCGCGGCGGCCGGCGTGCGCAACTTCTTCCGCGAACAGCCCGCGGCGCAACGGCCCAGAATCATCGCGGTCGAGGCGATTCCCGACACCGTCGGCACGCGCTGGCGCAGGCCCGACATCAATATCGACAGCGTGGCGTATCTGCAGTACACCTCCGGGTCCACCAGGGTGCCCGCCGGTGTCGAGATCACCCACCGCTCGGTGGGGACCAACCTGCTGCAGATGATCGATGCCATCGGGATCACCGAGAACGCCCGCGGGGTCACCTGGCTGCCGCTGTTCCACGACATGGGGCTGCTCACGGTGATCCTGCCGACCATCGGTGGCAAGTTCATCACCATCATGTCGCCCAGCGCGTTCGTGCGCAGGCCCGCGCGCTGGATCAAGGAGCTGGCCGCGCAAGCGGACGGCGCCGAAATCTATTCGGCGGCACCGAACTTCGCGTTCGAACACGCGGCGATGCGCGGGTTGCCCAAGGGAGACGAATCGCTCGACCTGTCGAACGTGATCGGTCTGATCAACGGCAGTGAGCCGGTGTCGGTGGCCTCGATGCGCAAGTTCAACGAGGCGTTCGCGCCCTACGGGCTGTCCAAGACCGCGATCAAGCCGTGCTACGGGATGGCCGAGGCCACGCTGTTCGTGTCGGCGACCAAGCGTGACGACGAGGCGCGGGTGGTCTATGTCGATCGCGGCCAGTTGAACGACGGCCGGATGGTGGAGTGCGACGAGCACGCCGAGAACGCGGTGGCGCAGGTGTCGTGCGGACACGTGGCGCGGTCACAGTGGGCGGTGATCGTCGATCCCGGTACCGGGATCGAGCGTCGCGACGGCGAGGTCGGCGAGATCTGGCTGCACGGTGACAATATGGGCATCGGGTACTGGGGCCGGGCGGAGGAGACCGCGGAGACCTTCCGCAATCGGGTGGTCGCGCGCATGCCGGTCGGTAGTCGCGCCGAGGGTGCGCCCGATGACGCGAAGTGGATGCGGACCGGCGACTACGGCGCCTATCACGACGGCGAGCTGTTCATCACCGGCCGGGTGAAGGACCTGGTGATCGTGGACGGGCGCAACCACTATCCGCAGGATCTCGAATACTCGGCGCAGGAGGCCAGTACGGCGTTGCGGCCCGGCTTCATCGCGGCCTTCTCGGTGCAGGCGGGCCAGTTGCCCGCACCGGTGCTCGAGGCCGGGACGGTGTCCGATCCGGCGGCGGAGCAATTGGTGATCGTCGCCGAAAGAGGGACGGGCGCGGCGAAACTCGAGCCGGGCCCGATCACGGACGCGGTGCGCGCGGCGATCGCCCGCAGGCACGGGGTGATGGTGCGCGACCTGTTGCTGGTGCCCGCGGGATCGATTCCGCGGACGTCGAGCGGGAAGATCGCCCGACGGGCCTGCAAGGCCGCGTATCTGGACGGGACGCTGCGCGGTGGATACCGGCAGCAGGCCTATCCGGACGCACCGGAGGAGTGAGAGACGGTCGGCCACTGGGCATTCCGGTGGCCGACCGATATCCGCCTCGTGCGTCCGGCTCCGGCGCCCGGCTGACGCGGCGCAGGTCGCTCAGTTGACGCAGGGAATGGTGTCGCCGATGTTGGTGGACAACGGTTTTCCCTGGTCGGGCAGCGGCATCGAGCCGGATGTCGTGGTCGTGGGAGGCGTGGTCGTCGATGTGGTCGGGCTCAGCTCGGTGGGCATCGTGAAGTCCGCGCCGAGCGCGACCTTGATCCGCCCGTCTTCGATCGACGGCGAGGCGGAAACCGGCAGCCCGCCGAGAAGTTCCGCCAGCGCACGCGCATCGTCGGCGGCACCGAGGCCGTAGGTGATGGCCGAGTACTGGCCGTCGCTCGAATCACCGTTGCCGATCAGGCCCGCACCGTAGCCCCGGCTCGTCAGCGCGGCCGAGAGCGCCGCCGCCTGCCCTTTCTCGGTGCCCACATTGTGCACATCGACCACGCTCGTCAGGGGCGATGCCGTGGTCGTGGTCGCCGGCACCTCCTGGCCGAAGGCCGCCCGCACCTCCCGTTTGATCGCGGCCGGGTCGACGATGTTCACGTCCTGACCGTCGATCACGTCGTAGCGCACCACCGGCAGCGTGCGGAATTCGACCGGTACCGAGCCGGCGGAGCCCATGTCGCGGGCGAAGTCGAACAGGTTCCAGCCGTCGGAGAGCACCACGTCACGGTGCGCCACGTCCATCAGTTCCGTGAGTTGGCTCAGGTTGGTCAGCGTTCCGGAGTCCTTGAGCGACTTGGCGACCGAGGTGAGGAAAGCCTGTTGACGATGGGTGCGGTCGAGGTCGCCGTTGAGCAGTCCGTGACGTTGGCGGACGAACGCCAGGGCTTGTGAACCATCGAGATGCTGCCTGCCCGCGGGGAAACTCGCGCCGGAGAACTCGCTGTCGTCGACGGCGTGGTTGAGACACACGTCGACCCCACCGACAGCGGTGGCCAGGTCGTAGAAGCCCGCGAGGGAGATCTCGGCGAACCGGTCGATCGGAACCCCGACGAGATTGCGGACGGTGGTGACGATGGACGCGCGTCCGGCCTCCCGGCCGCGCCGCTCCAGTACCACCGGATCCTTTTCGCCCTGGTCGATCAACTTCGCTTGCACCGCGGCCTTTTTCAAGCCGTACGCCTCTTTGATCTTGATCTGCTGGTAGCCGGGGATTCCCGTCACCGGCACATAGTTGTCGCGGGGGATGGAGAAGGCGACGACCTTGCTCTTGTCGGCCGGAATGTGCAGCAGGATCAGCGAATTCGCGTTGTAGCCGCCCTCGGTGCCGTCACCGGCGTGCAACTGGTCGAGCACCTCTTTCGGCAGGTCGTTGCCGTTGAGATCCTTGCGGGTGTCCAGGCCGATCAACAGGATGTTGACGGCGCCGCCGCCGGAACGCGGGGCGTCCTCACCGAGTGCGGTGGAATGGGTGAAGCCGGAATCGAAGTCCTGCTTGGCCGACCAGGCCAGGCCGGTGCCCGCGAGGACGGCCAGTGCGGTGGTGGCCACGAGCATTCTGGCCATGATCAACCCGGCTCGGCGAGCGCGGCCGCGCCGTGGCGCGCGAGGGTCGGTGGCGGCGTGCTTGCCGACGCGCTGTGGTCCCCGTCGTGCTGTCTCCCGGCGCGGCGGCGGCGGAAAGGCGTTGTCCCCGTTCACCGCAGCGCGCTACCTGCCTGCCACTGTTCCCACGGCACACTCCAGTCGCCGTTCTGCCACACCTCGAGCGGGGCGCCGCCGGTATTCCTGATCTCGACCACGTCGCCGGGTTGGGAGAAATTGTAGAACCAGCGCGCGTTCTCGCCGCTGAGATTGAGGCAGCCATGTGAGACGTTGGTGTTGCCCTGCGCCCAGATCGTGTCGTCGAGTTGGTGCAGATAGATGCCGTCGGTGCTGATCCTGGTCGCCCAGCCGATGGATTCCTTGTAGCCGAGTCGGGAGTTCACCGGCAGGCCGTAGGTGGAGGAGTCCATGATCACCGGATTGGCTTTGTCCATCACGGTGTACACCCCGGGCTGGGTCCAGAAGGTGATGGTCTTGCCCGCGACGGTCTGGCTACCGCCCATGCCCAGCGAGGTGGGCATCGTCTTGATCAGCGTGCCGTTCTCGTATACCTGCACCTGCTTGTCGTTGTCGTCGACGATCGAGACGTGCGAGGGGCCGATGGTGAAGCTGGTCTTCGTGTCTTCCTGGCCGTAGAGGCCACCGCCGAGATCCTTGCCGTAGATGTCGGCGGTGAGCGTCACTTTCGTGCCGGGCGTGTAGTAGTTCGCGGGCCGCCAGTGGGCGTTGCGGTTGTCGAGCCAGTACCAGGAGCCGGTGACGGGCGGATCGGTGGTGACCGACAGGTGCTTCTCGGCCGTCGCGCGATCGGGCACGTCCTCGTCGAAGTGCGCGACGGCGACGGTGCCGACGCCGAAAGTGCCCGATGAGGAGAGTTCCGTGCCGCCCGTGGTTCGGAAATAGACCTTGGTCTGGTTGTTCGGCGCCAGCGTGGTGAACGACGAGGTGATCGGCCCGACCCGGCCGGTGACGGTGACCGCCTCGGCCGTGACCGTGTAGGTGTGGCCGTAGCCCAGTGGTTCCGACGGTTTCCATGCCGACTGGTCGGGGGTGAGGATGCCGTCGACCGTGCCGCCCTGCTCGTTGGTCATCGTGACCGCGGTGAGCTGCCCGTCGCTGGTACTCACGCGCACCGGGCCCAGCGGATCGATCTCGGTCGCGCCGTCTTCCGGCGCGACCGAGATCGCCGGGGCAGGTGGGGCGGCGGATTCGGTCCCGGATTCGGTGGGTGAGCCGCCGCAGGCCGCGACCAGCACCAGGAACCCGGCGGCTAGGCCGGCTCGGAAACGTCGTCCTGACATGCGCCCCTCCTGTGCTCGGTGCCGCTCAGCTCTGCAGGCCGACCTCGACGTCGAGCGAGAGGTTGATCTTGTCGCCGATCACGGCGCCGCCGTCGGCCATCGGGATGTCGGTGGTGAGGCCGAAATCGCGGCGGTTGATGGTGGCGGTCGCGGAGAAACCGGCGACCGGGGCATCGGCCATCCCGGGGCCGGTGCCGAGGAATTCGACCTCGAGGGTCACCGGGTGGGTGTTGCCGCGGATGGTGAAGTCGCCGGTGACGGAGAACTCGGTGCTGCGCGCCGTGAAACCGGTGGCCTTGAAGGTGGCGATCGGGTGGTTGGCGACGTCGAAGAAGTCGGCGCTGGCCAAGTGCCCGTCTCGTTGCGCGTTGTCGGTGGTGACCGAAGCCACCTTCATCTCGACATCGGCATCGGCGGAGCCGTCGGGATGAACCACGAGCGTGCCCGCGAAATCGGTGAATCGGCCGCGCACTTTGCTCACCATCAGATGGCGCACGGAGAACTGGAGCGTGGAATGCGCGGGGTCGATGACCCAGGTTCCAGCGGGTAGTCCGGTAGGGGCCGACATGGTCTCTCCTCACTTGGCGATCCGGCCGTGTGGGCCGACGGGCGTGAAGCGATAGCGCCAACCAGCGTAACCCCGTTCACCGCGGGCGGGTCAGTCCTCGCTGGTGGCGCGTTCGCCGAGAAACCGCAGGAGCGCGGGATCGGTGGAGGTGAAGCGGTCTGCTTCCTGCCCGCCGGTGCACTCGTAGAGGGCGATGGTCACGGAGTCGGGTCGGCGGCTGACGACCCGCCAGACCGCGCCGGAATCCTGCCAGCGGAGAAGGGTTTCGACGGGGTCGGTGCTCACTCGATCCACCGTAATGTGCCGCGATCGCGGATCGTCGGGTCGGCCGATGTGCTGGCCACGGTTTCAGCGGGACAGAGTTGCGCTCAGATCCGTTCGCGGTAGTTCGCGGCGACGAGCGCGAGGCAACCGGCGGCGATCGCGGCGGTGACCAGATACATGGCGGGGTAGCCGAAACCGAGGCCGCTGTGCAGGGACGACAGGACCGCGGGCACGCCGAAGCCGAGGTAGCTCACCGAGTAGAAGACCGCGTTCAAGCCCGCGAGGTCGCCGGGGCCCGCGAGACGTTCGATCTGCTGCAGCCCTGCGACGAGGCCGATGCCGTAGCCGCTGCCGAGCACCACGGCGGTCAGCAGCGTCACCCAGATGCTCAAAGTGGCCGCCGTCCACGCCGCCAGAACCATGCCGGTGGTGAGCAGCACGAGCGCGACCACCGCCGCGCGCGCGGTGCCGGGACGGTCGATGCGTCGCGCCACCGATTGGATGGTGAATCCGCAGCCGAGCGTCACCATGGTGACCAGGGCGGAGAAGGCGATCGGGGCCTGCTGCACGCGCGGCAGCATCAGCGTCGGCAGGACCGCGTAGGCGGTGGCGTTGGCGGTGAACAGCCACAGGGCGATCGGCACCGCCACCCGCAGGAATCGCCGGTGCCCGGCGGCGGGGATCTTCAAGTCGTCGCGCAGCCTGCCCGGATTCGCTCGGCGGGTCACGGTTTCCGGTGTTCGAGCCACCCAGAACGCGGTCGCGACGCAGAGCGCCGCGTTGACGAGATAGGCGGTCGAATCGGGCAGCGGACCCCACTGCGCGAGGGTGCCCGCCACACCCGCGCCGAGGGCGAACCCGGCGGTCAGGCTCATCGCGGATCGCCGGGCCCCCTTGCCTGTGGCAGCGGCGGCGAAGGGAGGTTGCGACAGTTCCTTGAGCCAGCTGCCGCCGACCGCCATCGCCAGTCCGAGCGCGACACCGCACAGCATCCGCCCGGCCGCCAGCATCGGCACCGAGGCCGCGCCCACCGCGAGCAACAGCGAACCGGCCGCGGCGATCAGTGGGGCGGGCAGCATCAAGGGGCGGCGGCCGAACCGGTCGGAGAGTGGGCCGCCGATGAGCAGGGCGGGCACGATGCCGAGGACGTAGTAGAACAGCAGCAGGTCGACCGCGGTCAGCGCAAGGCCGTGGGCTTTGTACATCACCAGCAGCGGCGTGAACTCGTTGCCGCCCCACGCGATCGCCACCATGGCGGCGGACACGCCCAGCCAGGCGCGGGTGACGGAGACAGCACTGGGCCGCTCGGTGGTGAGAATCGCCATCACAGGCCCTTTCCGTTGTGCGCGCACCGGAATTCATGGATGTGGCGGTCGTACGGTCGCCGATCTGCTCGGCCGGACACCGCTACTCCCGCCGCCCGCGCACAGGGCGAACTGGTGGCAACCGGTCTCATTTTAGGGGCGGCCGGTCGCTGTATTACCGTCGGCCTGTGCGTGAGCTGCGGATGGGGTGTGCGATGTGGACGCATCCGCAGTGGCAGCAGCGGTTGCCCGCGCCGGGGGAGCGCCTGCGTGCCTACGCCGGGCACTGCGGTGCGGTCGAGGGCAACACCACGTTCTACGCGACGCCGTCCGCGTCCACCGTCGAGTCATGGGCGCGACAGACCGCGCCCGATTTCCGGTTCGTGCTCAAGCCGCCGAGGGCGGTGACGCACGAGCGCCGGCTCGTCGACGCGGGCGCCGAACTCGGGGCGTTCCTCGACGTGATGGCGCCGCTCGGGCCGCGGGTGCACGCGTTGTGGATCCAGTTGCCCGCCTCGTTCGGCCCGACCGATCTCGGCGCCCTCGCGCGCTTCCAGCGCGAGTTGCCCGGTGGACTGCGCTGCGCGGTGGAAGTGCGTCATCCAGCGTTCTTCGACGACGAGCGGGCCGCGGTGCAGCTGGAACGGGTGCTCGGGCGGATCGGGGCCGAATGGGTGCCGTTCGACACGACGGTCCTGTTCGACGGGCCACCGGGTGACCCCTCCGAATTCGAGGCACGGGCGAAGAAGCCTCGCGTTCCGCGCCGGATGCGGGCGCTCACCGAGTACCCGATCGTGCGCTACCACGGGCGCGCCGACACCGACCGCACCGTCGCGGGCTGGCAGCCGTGGGTGGAGACGGTCGCGGGTTGGCTGCGCGAAGGTCGCTCGCCGACGGTCTTCGTGCACACGCCCGACAATGCCGCGGCCCGTGGCCTGGCACGCCGTTTCCACGATGAGGTCCGCGCGATCGTCCCCGACCTGCCCGCCCAGCCGACACCCGAGTCCGACGAGCCGATGACGCTGTTCTGAGCGGATGTCCGGAATCCGGCCAGGTTCTCAGAGGCTGCTCCTATCGCGCGTTGTCGCTTCATGCCGACGTTGGCATGAAGGTTGACCGACACCCGATCCGCAAAGCCCGGGCTGTTCGAGAGAAACTCCGTTTCGCCGAGCGGCGCCCATCGTGGACACCTAGGGTTGGTTCGGGGGTGCCGGGGGGTTCGCACACGCCCGTGAGATCTACTTCGGAGTGACGAATTGACCGAGCACACAAGCGAACTCGACCAGGCGATCGCCGAACGACTCGAACCGTGGACCGCCCGGCTCGGCGCCGACCGCAAGGCCTATTTCCATCATGTGCTGCGGGTATTGCGCTCAGCCGATCTCCTGTTCGCCCGCAGCGGCGAGCCGGGGCCGCCGCCGAGTTCGCGGGAGGAGTTCCGCACCGCGGCGACCTTCCATGATCTCGGCATCTGGGCGGCATGCACCTTCGACTATCTCGAACCGTCGTGCGCGCTGGCGGGCGACTGGCTGATCACGCACGACCGGGAGGACATCGCCGAGCTCGTCGCCGAGATGATCCGCGACCACCATCGTGTGCGCCCGGCGGGCGCCGCGACCGATCCGGTGGAGCTGTTCCGGCGGGCCGATCTGATCGACGTGACGTTCGGTGCGCGCCGCTACGGACTGCCCTACGCGGCCTACTCCGCACTGATGCGGCGGTACCCGGACAGCGGCTTCCATCTCAAGCTGGTGGAGCTGACAGTCCGGCGCGCGCTCATCCATCCGTTCTCACCTTTACCGATGATGCGCTGGTGAGAGGCTATTTCGGCAGCACTATTGTCACGACGCCAATACTGCGGCACACTGGTGTCCGTAACCACCGGTCACGCCTGGACCGGTGCTGTGCCGAGCCGAACAAGGAGACTCGATGGCCGCCAATCGGTCCAGCTGGATGAACGAGGACCTGGACGCCCTGCGTGACATGACCCGTGCGTTCATGGCCAAGGAACTTGTCCCCAACATCGACAAGTACCGCGAGCAGCACCATGTCGACCGCGACCTGTGGAACAAGGCGGGCGAAGTCGGCCTGCTGTGCATCTCGATCCCCGAGGAGTACGGCGGCGGTGGCGGCACCTTCGCGCACGAGGCCGTGCTCATGGAGGAGCAGGCCCGCGCGGTCGACACCTCGTGGGGAATCAGCCTGCACAACGGCATCGTGGCCCACTACCTCCTCGCCTACGGCACCGAGGAGCAGAAGAAGCACTGGCTGCCCAAGATGGCCAGCGGCGAGGTCGTCGGCGCCATCGCGATGACCGAGCCCGGCACCGGCTCCGACCTGCAGGCCGTCAAGGCCAAGGCGATCCGTGACGGCGACGAGTACGTCATCAACGGCTCCAAGACCTTCATCACCAACGGCGCACAGGCCGACTTGATCATCCTGGTCGCCAAGACCGACCCCACTCAGGGCGCCTCCGGCGTCTCGCTGGTCCTGGTCGAGGCCGATCGCGAAGGGTTCCGTCGCGGTCGCGTGCTCGACAAGATCGGCCAGAAGGGCCAGGACACCTCCGAGCTGTTCTTCGAGGACGTGCGCGTCCCGGTGACCAACCTGCTCGGCACCCAGGAGGGTCAGGGCTTCATCCAGCTGATGCAGCAGCTGCCCCAGGAGCGCCTGATCGTCTCGATGGGCGCGGTCGCGGGCATGGAGGTCGCCCTCGACCACACGCTGCGCTACACCAAGGAGCGCGAGGCGTTCGGCCGTCCGGTGTTCGGTTTCCAGAACACCAAGTTCAAGCTGGCCGAGGTCGCCACCGAGGCCCGCATCGCGCGCGTGTTCATCGACGACTGCGTCGAGAAGCACCTCCGCGGCGAACTCGACATCCCCACCGTCGCCATGGCGAAGTGGTGGACCACCGACAAGGCGATGCAGATCGCCGACACCTGTCTGCAGCTGTTCGGCGGCTACGGGTACATGAACGAGTACCCGATCGCCCGCATGTGGGTCGACAACCGCGTCCAGCTGATCTACGCGGGCACCAACGAGATCATGAAGGAAATCATCGCCCGGAGCCTGTGATACTCCAGCTCGATCGGTGATCCCGACCGGCCGTGAACTCTTGTTCGCGGCCGGTTTTCGCTGTTGGGGGGTCATTTCGTGACCTATCCGTCGTCCCCGCCGAGACGAATGTCCTTCGACAAGCGGTACAAAACCGACGACGGGGACGGTGCGGCAACAGTGGACACGGACGGCAGCGGTTCGACGGGACGACCCGGACCGGAACCGGTACTGCCGGACCGAGCACAGATGATGCAGGCGGTCTGCGGGGTCGCCGGTGCGAGTGATCCCGTCCTCTCCGCCGCGCACGAGCTGGCCACCCTGCACGAACGCCGCGAACAGCAGATTCCCGGCGATACCAGCGAGATCGACTGGGCGCGTGCGCGTCTGGTCTGCGAGATCGACCGCTGGGTGGTGATCCGCTCACCCACTCCGGCGACCTCCGCACCCATGCACACCGAGAGCATCGGCGCCGTCGTGGACCGCATGGCCCATTTCGCCGCGCTCACCTACCGCGCGCTGGCCTGCGGGGCCGAAGCCCAACTGCGTGCCGCGCAACTGCGCCTGCACGAATTGGCTTGTGGTTACGACGATCTCATCGCCGAGGTAGCCAGTGGGGCGCGGCGGCTACCCGACGGACTCGACGGCGACCCACCGCACAGCGATGGGACACAGCAGCTGCGGAAGATGCCGCGCGACGACTAACGGCGGCGTCATCGCTTTCCGGTCGCTACCTGGGCGATCAACGTCCACATCGCCGCCCACGGGTGTTCAGCCGGGCGCCGTACCGTCAGCGAGAGACGGCGAACGGAGCCCGGCATGCTCGATCCGCGACTGCACACCGCATGGTTGGTCAACGCCGCCTCGGGGGCTGCGGCGGCCACCGTGCGTGCGCCGATGGCGCGGCCGTATTCGTGGAGCGGCGTGCGTGATCGGCTCGTCGTCACCGATCTCGAGGTCGTCACGGTCACTCACGACACGGCGATCCTCACGTGGTCGACCCATCGACGTGATCGCGCGGGACAGCTTCGCCCGGCCGTGGCCGACACCGAAGTACTGCTCGCGCCCGCCGACAGCTCGGCCACACCGGTGACCCGCTACCTCGACGGCCGTCGCACCGCGCACCACTACGCGCAAGTGCGCGGTCTCGAGCCGGGCCGCCGATATCGCTTCCGGGCCTGCTCCGACGGCGAAACCGCTGTTCCCGGCCGTACCTGGGTGACTCGACGCCCGGGAACTCCGGAGGTCACGGGCGTTTTCCTGACCGCGCCGCCACCGCCGGGGCGACTGCTGCGCACGATCGCCCTCGCCAACGACCTGCACTGGGGCGAGGACCGCAGCGGCTTGATCGTCGCCGGGCTGCCGCCGGGTCTGCGCCACGACGACGGCCACTACCCGCAGGTGATGACCGAGGCACTGCTGCACGACATCCGCCGACCCGAGCGCGCGGCAGATCATCTGGTGGTCGCGGGCGATCTCACCGATTGTGGCACCGCCGAACAGTGCGCGGGCATCGCGGCGCGTCTGGACGCCTGGGGCAGGGCGGGCAGCGATCACCTCGTCTGCCGTGGCAATCACGACGTTCCGCGCGGCGCGCATGATCACTGGGGCCAGGTGTTTCAGCCGTTCGGGCAACTCACCTGCCATGAGCTGGGTGGCTTGCGCCTGATCGGTCTCGACACCACGCGCAGGCGTGGTTCCGGCGGCACGATCCACGCCGACCAACTCGCCGAGCTCCGCGCGACCCTCGCCGCCGACCCCGACCGCCCGACGCTGATCTTCGGCCACCACCCCGCGACCCGCTATGCGGCACTGAGCAACCCCGGCGGCCCCGGTTTCGTTCTCGATCGTGCGAGCGTGGCCGCACTGCAAGCCTGCTACCGAACGGCCCCTGGCGTATTCCTGCACCACAGCGGCCACACCCACCGGAATCGCCGCAGCCGCCCCGATTCCGGCCGCGTCGAATACCTGGAGGTAGCGGCCGTGAAGGAATACCCCGGGGGCTACGCCCTGCTGCGCATCTACGAACACGGCTACACCGTCCACTTCCACCGTATCGCCGCAGCGGCGGCGCTGGCCTGGACGAGCAGGACCCGCAGGCAATACTTCGGCCTTCACCCCGACCACGCTCTCGGCAGCCTTTCCGATCGCAATCACCATGCACCCCAGGACTTCTCGGGAGTCACCGCGCTGCGTTGAGGCAGTCGACGGACCTCGCTCATGAGCTCGTCGAAATCGACTTCGGCATCCACGCTTCGACCGCCGGTGGCGATCAGAACATCCGCACCGCGACCAAGCGCCAGCTGTCCTTGGTCGACTCGATGCGGCCGGCGATAGCGAGAGTTCGCGGCCCACGCTGATACGAAGCGAAGACTTCGGCGGCACCCTCTTGTGTCGCGGTCAGTTTCACGCGGGTCAGGGTGGCGCTGCCCAAGCCCCGGCCGGGGACCAAGTCCTGCGCGAGCATGGTGTTGATGGCGGCGAGTACGCGCGCGTCTGTGTGAGCGCGCAGGTGAGTCGACGATCTGCGCCGATCGACCACCTCCAAGAGCAGCCGGAGCACCTGCTCGGCAAATCGTTTTGCGGTCGCGACAGATTCGCCTGTCGGCGCTGCCTGCGTGCAGGAGGCGCGCACTGCCCTGCGGATACTCGCCGGCGTTCCGCCCGCGGCCCTCGGTCGACCGGAACCAGTAACCCGGTGGGGCACAGCGGTATTCACGGCGACAGAACGCGGCACCTCTTCCCCACCCTCCAACCGCGGCTCGCAATGCGGCGCGGGCGACAACACAGTTCCCTCCGTAGACATGCTCGTCCCCTTCGAGTCAGTCCACCCACTCCCCAGTGGTGGCGCACAGCATGACACGGAGCTCCGACAAGTGTCCGCGAAATCAACGCAGGTCACCTCGAGATGTCCGCTCTGAGCGCACTTGAAACCTGGAACTGTCCTGTGGCTGCGCGTTCAGTGTGGTGTCGGTGGCCTGTGTCACACTCGCTGATGATGAGCCGCCACACGACTGTCGAACGCGGTCCGCAATGTAAGCGGATCGGGTTTCCCCGTTGCGAGAGTAAGGGCAAAACTGTCCCGTCGTTTCGGCTCCGCGGCATCCAGGCGAAAACCGGGCGGGCGTCTGTCCGGGTCGGTGACCACGACACAGCGCGGTCAGTGACTCTGCCGGGGTCAGCCTGACTACCGAATCGTCCGCTCTGCATCCGGCGCACCGTCATGAGCCGCGTGAAAACAGTGATTGCCAGGGTTGGGTCGGGATCGACCGCGCCGCGTTGTGATCACGATCTGCGCTGAACCCACACTCGCAGAGGAACACTCGATCCGCCAACGGCAGGGCCGCACTGATCGTTCCACAGGCAGAGCACCGTTTTGCGAGAAAACGACTTCGCCAGGTGTCGTTCCTGACTCAGCCCAGCGGCCAACGGTTCAGGAGCGGTATCGCAGCGGGCGACCTCCACCCCGTCGGCAATAGCGGCGACAGCAAATACTGTCAGCCCGACGACGCCCGAGAAGGGCGGTGCCTGAAAACTATCGGAGTTTCCAGACATGCTGTAAGAATGGTCCGTGCCGTTCACACCTGTGGTCACCTGCCTGCCTTCGCGCGCCCGGGGCGGTGGTCTGGCATGACGATCGAATCCGGTCTCGAGGACGACGTCAGCCAGCTCGCCCAGCGAGTCGAACGTGCCCGCGGGCGTCTCGCTTACCAATTCGATCCGGCCCTCACCGACGCGCTCTCCGAAGATGAGCTGCGCGCCGAACGCGAACTCGCCGAACGCATCCGTGAACAGGATCGCGAACAGCGCTGGAAGCACACCCAGGCGATGGCGTCCGCATCGGACCGCAGCCGACAGACCACCGAAGCGATCGAGAAGGCCGACATGCGAGATCTGCTGCTCGCCAGGAAGGCGATGGCGTCCCAGCGTCGCGAATCGAGCCCGCACGCGAAGCTCGCTTCGCTGTACCGGCACCGGTCGTGGTCGCTGAAGGCACTGGCCGGCGTGGTCGGCGCGGGCATGCTGTGGTCCGCGGTGAACGTGCAGCAGAACATCGCGCCCGGTGGGCCGAGCGATCCGCTGTTCTGGTTCAGCTATCTGCTCGAAGCGATGATCAGCGTGTGTCTGATCATCATCATGGTCGGGACGAACAAGGTCGCCGAGTGGGGCGTGATCGACAACCGCCGCCAGGTCGCGCTCGCCGAGCTCGCGCTGCTGGGGCTCACCGTCACCCTCAACACCTATCCCTACGTGCGGGAAGGGCGGTGGTACGACGTTGCCGTGCACGCGGTCGCGCCGGTGATGATCGGTGTCGCGCTACTGATCCACGACGCGGTCAGCGCCCGGTACGGCTTGGCCATCACCCGCGCGACCAGCCAGGTCAGGGACCTGCCCGACCCCGCCGACAACATCCTCGGCCGCCAGGCCACCGAGGGTATCCGCCTCACCTACACCCCGCCGATGACGGGCGCGGCTCGCGCCGAGGCGATCGCTGCCACCGAAACGGCCGCTACCACGCCGATCACCCGCGAACCCGCCTGGACCCCCACCGAGCCGGTTGCCAACGGCAACGGCCGCTCGCCGGAGAAGCGCAAGCGCTTCGGCATCGGCAAGCCGTCTTCCGCGGACAAGGCCACCGCCAAGAAGTCAGCTCCCGCGCCCGTGGTGGCACCGGAGCCCGCCAAGGAGCCGGCCAAGCCGGAGCCGGCCACCGATTCGGTTCCCGCCGCCCGCAAGAGCGCCATCTCCGACATCGAGGCCCGGGTCGAAAAGGCTTTCGCCGAAGCCAATTTCGGCTACGAGGCGATCGAGCCGACCAGCATCTACGACACGGGCCAGTTCCGCATCGCGGAGAGCCTGGAACAGGAACTCAACGACATGCGTGAGGCCCGCCGCCAGGCCCGCAAGGAGCGCGCGAACTAGCAGGCAGGACACAGGCCGATACCCGCGACCGCGCGGGTATCGGCCTTTTCCGTGTTCGGGTCAGCCGAAGATGCTGCCGCCGGTGCCCGCTTGCTGGCCGCCGCCGGTGCCGCCGATGAGGCCGCCCGGGGGAAGTTCGGAGGGCTGGACGATGACGAAGCCGCGGCCGGAGAAGGCGAGGGTGCTCGCTTCGCCGGTGCTGCGGCCCATCAGTCGGCCGAGGCCGAAGGAGTCGTTGCGCTTGATGCCGGTCTGCAGGCTCGACGACCACGCTACGGCGGCGTTCGGGTCGGCGTAGGTGGCCTGGTCGACGGTGAGGACGACCGGGGTGCCGTGGGTGGTGATGGCGATGCGGCCGCGGCCGGTGAAGACGCAGTTGAACAGGCCCGCGTTGGAGGCGTAGCCCGCGGCGCCCTGGACGCGGCCGATGTCGTAGCGCAGCGTGGAGTCGAAGGCGAGGACGTTGGCGCCGTTGATGGTGAGCCCGTCGGTGCCGTCGAGGTCGATGATGTGCACGTCGGCGGCGCTGTTGGCCAGGAACAGGTCGCCGCGGCCGGTCACCTTCATCAGCGGCACGCCTTCGCCGGTGAGATGCTGGCGGATGGCGCGGCCGATGCCGCCGGAGCCGAGCGCCTCGAACTTCAGGTCACCCTGGTAAGCCACCATGGACCCGGATCGCGCCATCACCTCCCCGTTCATGCCGACCTTCACCATCTTGCCGCCCTGCTTCTGGATACCGAGGCCGTTGACCTCGGCATGCGAGGGGTCGAACAGGTCGCTGTGCACGGGCTGGGCTCCTTGCTGAGATGCATACGTTGGCTGTTGAGCGGGTCCGCCGGGCTGTCCGTAGGCGGGTGGCGGGTAGGCCGGTGTGGGCGCGGCCGGGTAGGCAGGTGCGCCCGGCGGGGGTGCGGCCGGGTAGCCGGACGGCGTCCCCGGCTGACCCGGAACAGGGGGTGCCCCAGGGGGCGGCGCGAATTGACCGGGTGGCATCGGGGCGTGGGAACCGGGAGGGTGCGGCGGCAGGTGACCTGGGCCGGGTGCGCCTCGGGAGTCGCCGACAGTGCCCGCCACGGCACCGGAATTACCCTGCGCCGCAGCGGGTTCGGGGTCGTCGTCGAGGTTCACCCCGTAGGCCGATGCGATGCCCGCGAGCCCGTCGTCGTACCCCTGACCGATCGCGCGGACCTTCCACGCGCCGTTGCGGCGATAGATCTCCACACACACCACACCACTCTCGGTGGTGAGTCCGGGGATCGGGAAAGTCAGTGCGGTGGAGCCGGATTCGATGGTGGTGGTCAAGGTGCCGACGGCGGCGAACGTCGCGGGTCCGCGACCGTCGAGGCTCGCGGTGACCACCACCTTGTCCACATCGGCGGGCAATGCCGAGGTCTGCACGCCCACCACGTCGGGTCCGCCGTTGCCGTGCCGGTACACCACGCCCGGCCCGGTCGGCTGATTGAAGAAGACGAAGTCGGCGTCGGAGCGCACCTTGCCCGCCGCGTTCACCAGCAGGGCCGACACGTCGACCGACGCCGAACTCGCGACCGTGACGGTCAGTTGGTCACCGGGCGCGGGCCGGTTCTCGCCGGGAGCCAGCGCGGTCACGACACAGCGCCCGAACGTCGCGCGATTCGCAAGTGTTCCACGCGTTCGATAGTGCCGTGTATGCCGTCACCGCGCCAGCAGGGAACCGTCAGACCGGCTGTTGATCGCCGCGATCCAGCGGAATCTCCAGGTGCACCGTCTGGAAGCCGCCGTGTGGCCCTCGGGCATCGCACACGATGTGGCCGAAGGTCAGCCAGAATTCGAGCGCACCGGGTGTCCGGGCGTCGGTGTGCAGATACAGCCGCTCGAAAGCCGGGGTGGCGCGCACGTGCTCGACCGCCGCGGTGACGAGCCGGGTGGCCAGTCCGCGTCGATGGTGCTCGGGCCGCACATAGACCCGGAACAGCTGCGCGGTGGTCTCGTCGGGGTAGCGGCGCGCGAGCTCGGCCGGATGTGGGGGATGGATGGGCCCCTGCGCCCGGATCGCGGTGGTGCCGACGATGACGCCCTCGTGCGCGGCGACCCACAGCCGGTGGCGCGGATGCCGCAGATAGGCGGTGTCCGGGTCGATCACGTCCTGGTGATATTCGGGCAGATAGCCGATGCCGAACACCTGGTAGAAGGTGTCGAGCATGACGCTGCGCGCGCCCGCGAGATCCGCGGTGCCTGCCTCGCGGACGAGGTAGCCGGTGGTGGCGGCGGTCATCGCAGCTGCGCCAATTCGCGGTCGAGCACTTCCAGACCCTCGACGGCTACCGGTCCGGGCCCGGTGTAACCGAAGGGCGCCACGATGATCCGGTTCTCCCGAATCGCGCGCAGCCCGGCCAGTTCGGGACGTTGGCGCAGGGCGGTGCGCACCGAGTCGGGTGTCTGGTCGCCCTGGGTGAGCAGGATGATCACTTCGGGGTCGGCGGCGATGAGTGTTTCGGTGTTGGCTTCGAAGTTGCGCTTGTCGATCTGGCCGTAGACATTGCCGAGGCCGAGGATCTTCAGCTGTTCGTGGACTGTGCTCTTGGCGCCATAGGCTTTGAGCTGGGCGCCGTCGCGCGACAGGATCAGCGCGGCGGCGGGACGGGGAGTCGTTGTGCCACTGTGCCGTTCGGTCACCGCCTGTACTCGCTGCTTCAGTGTGGTGACTTCGGTGTCGGCCGCGCTCTCGGTGCCGAAGAGCTTTCCGTAGAGGGCGATGTCGGCGAAGACGTCCTCGAAGGTGCCGGCCGCGTCGCGGCAGTAGCCGCGGGTCACGATCAGCGGTATGCCCACCTGGGCGAGGTCGTCGGGGGCCACCGAGAGACCTTCGACGCTCACGACCAGGTCGGGGGCCCGGCTGATGATCTCCTCGCGGGCGAGTTCGGCGGTGGGCGCGGTGATTTCGATGCCCTGCAATGCCTCGCCGTACTGGCCGGGGAAGGCGGCGGCTTCGAAGGTGCGGGTGACGATGCGGTCCGCGGCGCCCGCGGCCGCGATCAGCGGTGCGGCGATGGAACCGACCGTGACGACGCGCTGTGGGGGCGAGGAGAAGGTGACGTCGCGACCGCAGCTCGAGATCGTCAGCGGGAAACCGCTTGCCGAGGGTGCGGTGGCGGGAGTTGTTGTGCCGCAACCGGTAACGATCGCGCTGGTGAGGAGGGCGAGTACGGGAACGGCGGAGCGGCGGGCGGAGATGACACGGGTGAACACGGTGATGGTCCTCATCGATCGGTGGGGGGATTTCGCCCGGTCGTCGTGACCGGGACAGCGGGGGTGGAGTGCGGGTTTCAGGACTCGCCGGTGGCACGGAAGCGGCGGATCAGGACGAGGAGCAGTGGGGCGCCGACGGCGGCGGTGACGATCCCGATGGGCAGTTCGCGTGGCGCGAAGACGGTGCGTGCCGCCACATCGGCGATCACCAGGAAGAGCGCGCCGATCAGCGCGCTGACCACGAGTAGGTGCCGATGTGTGCCACCGGTACACAGCCGGGCCACGTGCGGCACGATCAGCCCGACGAAGCCGATCGCCCCGGCGACGGCGACCACCGCGCCGACCGCGAGTGCGACGATCAGCAACGCCCACAGCCGAATGCGATTCGGTGCGATGCCGAGCGTGCGCGCGGTGTCGTCACCGGCGGCCAGTGCGTCCAGCCGGGGCGCCATCAACAGCACCGCGACCAGTGCCACCGCGACGACGGCGACGGTGGTCGCCACCGAGGACCAGGCGGCAGGCGCGAGCGAGCCGAGCAGCCAGAACAGCACGGTGCGCGCGCCTTCGGGCCGGTCGGAGGCGAAGATCAGGAAGCTGGTCGCGGCCGAGAAGATGTAGCCGATGGTCACCCCGCCGAGCAGCAGCCGCAGCGAGGTGAGCTGGCCGTTGATCCGCGAGATCACGAACAGCAGGGCGGTGGCGATCAACGCGCCGATGAACGCGCTCGCCGCGAGGGCGGTGGCGGTGGTCGCCGCGGCGACCCCGAACAGCAGATACACCGCCGCGCCGGTCGACGCGCCCGAGGTGACGCCGAGGATGTGGGGGTCGGCGAGCACATTGCGCACGATGGTCTGCAAGACGGCGCCGGTGATCGCCAGGGCGGCGCCCACGAGTGCGCCGAGCAGCACGCGCGGCACCCGCACCAACCAGACGATGGAGTCCTGGGCGGCGCTCCAATCGACGGATACCGGGTGACCGAAGACATGGTGGCCGATGATCCGCGCCACGGTGCCCGGCGGGACGGCGACCGGCCCGAGCCCGGCTGCGACCACCAGCGTGCAGGCGAGCGCGATGGTGAGCCCGGCGGTCAGCAGCACTGCGCGGCCGCGGTGGCGGGCGTGATCGAGGTCGTCGATGGCCGGATCGGCCACCAGGGTCGCGGTCATGTGGTGGCCGCCTCTCTGGTCTCGGACGGAAGTGTTGTGGCGGGAGGTTCGGCAGCCGGGCCGAAGAGGAGTTGGACGGCGCCGAAGGCCGACGTTCGGCGAACGGGGATCTTGTAGACGGGTTCGAGGATCCGCGGGGTCAGGACTTCGGCGACAGTGCCTGCGGCGGCGACGCGCCCCTGGTCGAGCAGGACTAGGCGGTCGCAGTAGCGGGCGGCCAGGTTCAGCTCGTGCAGCACCACGATCGTGGTGGTCGCGGTGAGACCGCGGACCAGGGTGAGCAATTCGTGCTGGTAGCGGATGTCGAGGTGGTTGGTGGGTTCGTCGAGGAGCAGGTGGTCGGCCTGCTGGGCGAGTGCTCTGGCGATCAGGACGCGCTGGCGTTCGCCGCCGGAGAGCGTCGCGAAACGGCGGTCGGCCAGCGCCCGCGCCCCCACGTGTTCGAGCGCGGCCGCGGCGGCGATCCGGTCGGCGCGCGAATACCCCTGGAACGCACCGACCCACGGCGACCTGCCGAGCAGCACGGTCTCGGCCACGGTGACCGGCGTATCCGGCGGCGCTTCCTGGGCGACGACGGCGAGGCGACTCGCGAGCTCGCGCCCGCGCAGCCGCTCCACCGGCACCGCGTCGACGACGACGGATCCGCCCGCCGGGCGCAGTGCCCGGTACATCAGCCGCAGCAGTGTGGACTTGCCCGAACCGTTGGGGCCGATCAGTCCGAGCGTGCTGCCGGGTGCCACACCAAAGCTGATGTCGTCGAGCGTGATTCGGCCGTCGTAGGTGAAGCGGATCTGGTCGACGGTGATCATCGCGGAGAGCTCTCTGTTCGGGGAATCGTCACCGGGTGTGGGTGATCGACGGTGGGAACGCGCTGTATGCCGGGTCGCCACGAGTGATGCACCGCCACCGAGCAGGCGAAGGCGGCGCAGATCTCGTGCGCGGCGAGGACCTGCTCGCGCAGACGTGGATCGTTGTCGGCGAGCAGGATTCCGGTGGTCGTGCCGCTGTGGGCGACGACGACTCCGGCCGCGCCGATGGCGCGCGCCGCCCGGATGGTCGCGTCCAGATGCGGACGGTCACGCGATGCGGCGCTCAGCACGGCACTGCGGGTGGCCACCGCGCCGATCGCGGCGATGTCACCGTGGGTGATCGCCGGGCCGAGTTCGCCGAGCAGCCTGTCGAATTCGCGTTTGTCGGCGGCGCTGAAGCCGGGTTCGCCCCGGTTGAATTCGACGGTGTCGACCGAGCCGCCCTCGTCGCCGGTGACGATCGTCAGTGCCGGGAGGGTGCCGAGGCGGGCGAGTAACCGCACCTCGCGATGGAAATAGGCGACGGTGCCCGGGTACATGACGCCGTCGGACGGTTCGATGGCGCGCAGGTCGGCTTCGAGTTCCGCGACGGGCACCGAGCGACCCTCGGCGTCGGCGACCGCGCGGGCGGTGGCGACGAGATCGGCGGTGGAGCTGGCCAGCCCCTTGCCTTCGGGAAGTTCGCTGTGCAGGGTGAGTCGCCCGCCACCCAGCACGCGCGATCGGCCGACCATCCCGCTCGCGAGTCGCGCCGCCTTCGACTTGCCCTCCGGCACAACATCTATGCGGTCACCGCCCGGCTCGAAGACGGCCACCGTGCCGCGCCGAATGGGGAGCGTGACCAGGAAATGCCGATTCTGTTCGGTGACGCCCTGGAGCAGTTCGCCGCAGCTTCCGTAGGCGCGGCCGACACCGATTCCCGGCGTGGCGAGTTCAATGGTCATCGGAGTCATCGCCTTTCGCTGGGGGTGTTGTCGTCGGTGACCGGTGCGAGTTCGGGCCGGATCGCTGCGGGGCCGGGCAGCAGGTTCCGGCGGTGTAGCCGCAGCAGCGCGAGGGCCGACAGCACACCGGCCGCGGCGCACAGCAGCGAGGGCGGCCAGCTCAGGGGGCCGCCGGTGTGGTCGAGGACGGCGCCGGTGATCGAGGTGGCGACGACCGTGAAAATGCCGGACGCCAGATAGAACGCGCCGAAATAGGTTCCGGTCAGCCGAGTTCCGGCGAAGCGGCCGATCGCCTCGTTGACGAAGGGTTGCACCGCGGTCACGCCGATCGCGAGCAGCACCGCGGCCGCGACCACCGGAGCAATCCGGATCACTGTGCCCACCACGCTGTTTCCCTCGAACGGCACCACCCCCGCGACGGCGGGAGGCAGGAGGAACGCGGCTCCCATGACGGCCATCCCGAGCGCCATCGCGGGCCCACGCTGTGGTCGGCGCGCCAGCACCGTGGTGACCCGAACCTGGAGCGCCACCACGGCGATCGTCTCGACCACGAACAGCGCCGCCACCGCCGCCGGACCGTGACCGGGCCCGGCACTGTCCTGCGCTTGCAGGGTGAACAGGAAGTAGATCTGGCTCTGCAAAGCGAACATCGGCATCAGCGCGAGGGTGAACGCCCAGAACCGGCGATCGGTGAACACCGTCGCGAAGTCGGTACCGACCCCACCCTCGTGCGCGGGCACCGGTCGCGCGGGCAGCAGCAGCCATTGCACCACGGCCAGCACCGCGAAGATCGCCGCCGCGACCAGGGCCGATATCCGGAAGCCCGCCGCTGTCAACACGGTGCCGAGTACCGGTCCGATCGCGGAGCCCGCATTGCCGAAGACGTTGAACAGCGCGAAGGCCTGCGCCGATTGCGCACCGCTGTCCCGGGCGATGAACGCGCGGACCGCCGGATTGAACAGTGCCCCCGCGAAACCGGTGAGCACCGAGGCCGCCAGCACCACCGGCAGCGAACCGCCGACGGCGAACAGCGAGAAGCCGAGTGCCCTGATCGCCAGGCCGACCATGATCACGCCGCGCGCGCCGAGCCGGTCGGCCGCCGAGCCGCCGACGAGGAACAGACCCTGCTGGCTGAGATTGCGCACCCCGAGCACGATGCCGACAACGGCCGCCGACAGCGCGAGGTCGTCGAGGAGGTAGTCGGCCAGAAACGGTACGAGGAGATAGAAACCGATATGCCCCACAAGATGATTCACGAGCAGTAGCCGGACGGCGCCCGGTAGCGCGCGGAAGGTGTCGATGCCGTTCATCTGCCGGTTCCGGGCTGGAAAGCCGTTGCGGGGGTCACGCGCTCACCTCGGCGGCAGGGTCGCGGACGATCGAACATCGGCCCCAGCCGAGCACTTCGGCGCTGTCCGGGGCGGCGATCGTGGTGGGTGCGGTGGCGGGCGCGCGGAAGAGACCGTTGGTTCGGCACCAGTCGTCGTTGTAGATGGTGCCCAGATAGCGGTGTGGCCCGTCGGGGAACACGGTCAGCACGCGGGCGTCGGGTTCACGCTCGGCGACCCAGCCCGCGACCAGGGCGGCGGCGCCGGTGCTCCAGCCGCCCGCGATGCCGGTGGCCGCCGCGACCCGGCGACACGACGCGACCGCCTCGGCGGCGTCGACCCAGTGCACCTCGTCGAAGTCGGCGTAGGCGACATTGCGGGGCAGGATGCTGCTGCCGAGACCGCGCATGAGCCGGCGGCGATCTGGTTGGCCGAAGATCCGGGAGCCGACGGCGTCGACCCCGATCACCCGCAGCCGGGGCCACCGTGTGCGCAGCACCCGGGCGAGCCCGGCGCAGTGCCCGCCGGAACCGATCGAGGCGACCAGCACATCGACGCCGTCGACCTGGGCGAGGATTTCCTCGCCCATCGCCTGGTAGCCGCCCGCGTTGTCGGGGTTGTCGTACTGGTCGGGCCAGTACGCACCCGGTGTGGCGGTGAGCAATGCGGCCAGCCGATCCAGCCGCGCCTGCTGCCAGCCGCCGGAGGGGTGTGGTGCGGTGACCACGTCGAGCGGGATCTGAAACGCCGAGAACAACGCGCGCAGATCGGGTTCCAGCTCGTCGTCGACCACCAGCAGCACCGGATGGCCCAGTGCCTTGCAGGCCAGCGCCAGGCCCAGTCCCAGTGTGCCGCTGGTGGATTCGATGATCGTCGCGCCCGGCGCGAGCTCACCTCTCGCCGCAGCGGCGCGCAACATCGACACTGCCGCACGGGCTTTCATGCCCGCTACGCTCGCTGCCTCGAGTTTCGCTGTGTACCAGCTGTTGCCGGACGGAATGGGCACGGCGGGTGTGCCGCCGATCAACTGCAGAAGCGCGGGTTGCGGGGGTGTCATGACAGCTCTCGGTAGGTGACGACGGCACTCGGCCCGCCGTCGAGGGAGAAGAACGGGTAGGGCTCGGCCGAGACCGCGTGTACGCCCGCGCCCAGGAACCAGGGCAGCACCGCGCTGCCGGTCTGGGCGAACAGCACCAGCGGCAGGCCGCGCCGGTTCGCCACGGCCCGGAATTCGTCGAATGTCTCGTTACCCAGCGACATTCCGGTGACCAGCAGCGCGTCGTAGTCCGACGGAGCGTCGGCGACCGACTCGAAGACCGGCTCACCCCATTCGGTGACGCCACCGGCGAGGTCGCACGGCAGATACGTGATGGCGCGCGCCCGCAGTTCGGCGAGCAGCGAACCGACGACGCCCACCACCAGTACCCGCGACACCCCGGCGGGCAGCAGGTCGACGACGGTGCTCGCCCGGCGGCGCGACTTCGTCAGCGAGGTCGGCCCCTCGATCACCACCTGTTCGCCCTGCACGCCACCCGCGTGCGGATGCGGACGCACGTGCATCAGATAGGCATCGAGCGCGGCGATCCGGACCGCGGGCACCGGATGCGCGAGCAGTTCGTCGATCGTCGCCGCGACACAGCTGTCGACCAGATCGTCGGTGGCAGAGCCGGGTTCGAGACCACATGAGCCCACCGCCGCGCCGACCCGCAGGCTCAGCACCTCGTTGCGGTATCCGCGAGAGCGGCCCGCGTGCCGGGTGCCGTAGGCGGTGCGAAACGCCGTGGACGCGTGCAGGGTTGCGGGTTCGGGTCCGAGCTTGCCCCGGCGCGCCCACGTGATGAGCTCGGCGACGGAGTCGGGGCGCACGTCGGCGGCGATCATCGCGCAGCGTCGAGGTCGAAACGGAGATCGGCGATCAACCGCTGTGCGAGATCGCCGGTGGTGCCCTGCGTGTCGTCCACCACCATGACGTGACCGAGATAGGTGTTGTTGTCGGTCGCGGGACGCACCTCGGTGCCGGGATCCGCCAGTTTGCGCTCCACGATCCTGGGGTCCGCCGCCCAGTTCTGTGCTCCGTCCACCGTGGTCAGCAGGCCGGCGTCCGTCGGCACGGCGAACGCGACGGCCGCGCTGGCGATACCGGTCTCCCGGGGTGTGACATCGGGCTCGCCGCCCGCGACAGCTTCGGCGTGCACGGCGGTGAGGTCGATTCCGGTGACCCGTCGCACCAGTTCGGTGATGCGATTCCCGGCGGGGCGGGGGTTCACCTCGATCAGGCGGGGGCCGTGCGCGCCGAGTTTGACCTCGGTGTGGGCGACGGTCGCGTCGAGACCGAGCGCGGTGATCGCCGCGACTGCCAGCTCGGCCACCGCGGCGGAATCGCCGGGCTCGAGGGCAGCGGGGAACATGTGGCCCGACTCGATGAAGGCGGGGGCACCGGTGATCCGTTTGTCGGTCACTCCGATCACCGTCGTCCGCCCGGCGACGGTGACGGTTTCCACGCTGAATTCCGGCCCGTCCACGCACTCTTCGAGCAGGACGAGTGGTGAGCGGTGCTGTCCTCTGGCGTTGATCGGGAATCCGGCGATGGCGTCCGCCGCGACGCGCAACTCGGCCTCGTCGCCGACCCGGCGGACGAACATTCCGCCGCAGAGGTCGACCGGCTTGACCACCAGTGGATAGCCGAGTTCGGCTGCGGCGCCCACGATCTCATCCCATTCCCGCGCGACGGCGAAGGCGGGACCGGCGACACCGGCGGCACGGCAGATCAGCCTGGTCCGGTACTTGTCGCAGGCATCGGCCACCGCGGTCCGGCCGGGCCCGGGCAAGCCGAGATCGGCGGCGATCGCGGCGACGGTCGGCAGATAGTAGTCGCACGAGGTGAGCACACCGTCGAAACCGAATGCCGCCTGCAGTTTTCGCACGTACGGCAGCAGTGTCGACTCGTCGTTGGTGTCGGCGGTGAACACGTTGGCCGCCCCGAGCAGGGGATGTGGCAGGGGTGTTCCCGGCCGGAGGTAGTGCCCGAGATCTCGGGTCAGGAAGCTGAATTCGTGGCCACTGTCCTCGATTCCCGCCGGGAGCAGGGTGCTCATCGAACCGACCCAGCTCTCCACCATCAACAGGTGTCCCACATGTCCTCCAACCTCGAGCAAGATGCTAATGATAACCATTATCAATAGAAATGCGATAGTCGAGAAGGGCCAGCACATTCGTTACTGCTGCGAAGGGACCCGGGCTCGCATTACGCTGCGGATATGAGCTCTGCCGTGCACGGATTCACCGACGATGCCCTGGGAACGCTGGACGCGGTCGGTGTCGCCGCGGCGTTGCGCGCGGGGGAGGTGAGCCGGTCGGAGGTTCTCGAGGCCGCCATCGCCAGGACGCGGCGGGTCGATCCGAGGCTGGACGCGGTGCAGGTGACGTGCTTCGATCGCGCGGCGTCGGCGCCCGAGACCGCGGGGGTCTTCGCCGGTGTGCCCGCGTTCGTGAAGGACAACACCGATATCGCGGGGCTGCCCAGCTGCCACGGCTCGGCCGCGTTCACACCGCATCCGGCCACGGTGACCAGCGGTCCCGGCGCGCAGTTCCTGCACTCGGGCGTGATCGTGCTCGGTAAGTCGACGCTGCCGGAATTCGGGCTCACCGCGAGCACCGAATTCACCGATCGCGCGCCGACCCGCAACCCGTGGAATCCGGAGTACTCGGCGGGCGCCTCCTCGGGCGGTTCGGCGGCGCTCGTGGCGGCCGGGGTGGTGCCGATCGCGCATGCCAACGACGGTGGCGGCTCGATCCGCATTCCCGCCGCGGCCAACGGTCTCGTCGGCCTGAAAACCACCCGCAACCGCCTGCTCGACCAGCCCGGCGCCCGCAAGCTGCCGGTGCATCTGGTCGCCGAGGGCGTGGTCACCCGCTCGGTCCGCGATACCGCGCACTACCTGGCCGCCGTGGAACGATTCGGCGCGAATCCGGCGCTGCCGCCGGTGGGGCTGGTCGAGGGGCCGAGTGCGCGACGGCTGCGGATCGGCCTGATCACCGCCGATGTCCTCGGCCGGCCGGTGCACGCCGACAACGGCGCGGTCCTGGCCTCGGCGGCGAAGGTACTCGAGGGTCTCGGCCACGAGATCGTCGAGATGCGGCTGGATGTGGATCCGCGCTTCGTCGAGGACTTCAAGCAGTACTGGGCGGTGATGGCCGCGGCGATGGCGCTGTCGTTCCGGCTGGGCCACCGCGGGTACTTCGATGCGCGCAAACTCGACCCGTTCACCACCGGTCTGATCGGGCTGGCCAAGCGCAATCCGCTCGCGGTGGCCGCGTCGACGTGGCGGTTGCGCGGGGGAGTCGCGGCCTATGACCGGCATTTCGCCGAGGTCGACGTGCTACTCACCCCGGTGCTCTCGCATCCCGCGCCGCGCATCGGCGAGCTCGCGCCCGGCCAGCCGTTCGACGCGCTGTTCGCCAAGCTCGCCGACTACGTCGGCTTCACCCCGCTCAACAACGTCGGCGGGGGACCCGGCATTTCGCTGCCGCACGGCCTGGTGCCCAGCGGTCTGCCCGGATCGATCCAGCTGGCCGCGCGCCGTGGTGACGAGCGGACGCTGCTCGACCTGGCCTACCAGCTGGAAGCGGCGAGCCCGTTCCCACGGATCATCGATCGGGCTGCTGCCGCGGGTGCCGCCTGATCATGTGGTGCGCACCGCGCTGATCAGGCGCTCGTCACCGCGTTGATCAGTTGTTGCGCGCCGCGACATTGATCGGGCGCAGCCGGCCCGGGCTGTCGGTGCCCGCGTCGAACGCCCAGTGCTCGCCGTCCCAGCCGGGGTAGTCGGCGCGCCATCGATCCACGAGGCGGGCGTCCTCGAGCGAGGCGACCACGCCGGCCGAACCGGTGTACTGCAGCCGCTCGTACTTGTGCCGAGTGACGGTGTCGACGGTGTGAACGGTGACCAGGGCTGACATTGACCCTCCGGGATCGAGACGAACGGTGACGTGACGAGTGCGCTACCCGGACCGTCGGCCCGGGTGCTGCGGTGGCGCGTCACCGCTCGATCCGAGAGTATGCCGCTCGCCGTGACACCGCGCAGGTTTTGAAAATCCAGTTCTTCGGATTGTTGGGTACCCGTTATGCACATCGTCGGTTTGCAAGATTTGGTTACGGCGGTGGTGGCAGTTCACCAGCTCGGGCGGACTCGCCCCGGGGTGACGACGCGACCCAGCGCCTTGCTGACCTGGGTGAGGGTGGTCGCGCCGAGGGTGTCCGACCAGGTCTGGGTGAACTCGGCCATGGCGGCGTCGGCGGCTCGCGTGCATGCCCAGCCGCGTTCGGTGAGGGTGATCAGGCGGGCGCGCGCATCGCGCGGGTGTGGATTGCGATCGGCATAGCCCTTGGTGACCAGCTCGTCGACCAGTTGACTGGCTGCCTGTTTGGTGACGCCGAGGTGGTCGGCGATCTCTCCGACCGTCGCGCCGTCGGGCGTCATGCGGACGAACGCGAAGCCGTGCGTCGGCCGGATGTCGGTGAATCCCGCCGCGGCGACCCTGGCGTGCACCGCCTCGGTCACCTCGGCCGCTGCCGCGAGCAACAGGAGGGGGAGGTCTGCGTTCACGGGCACGACAGTCATTCTGACACTTGACACAATAGTCAATCTACTTGACTATATAGACAAGTTGCTTGACCTTATGGAGGTTTCGAATGCCGGTGATCCGTTCCGCAGACGCGCAGGTGCACGAGGTGCACAACGCCCGCTTCACGTCCCTCGTCCGACCCGGCACCGGCAGTGCCGAGCTGTGTGTCTGGCAGACCGAGGTTCGGGCCGATTCGGTCGGCGTGCCCCATCGCATCCTGGGCGAGGAGGCGTTCGTTGTGCTGTCGGGCGAGGTGACCATGACGATCGACGGCGAATCCGCGCCGATGAAACCCGGTGACGCGGCGGTCGCGCCCGCCGGTTCGATGATCGCCCTCGCGAACTCGGCCGACGAGATCGCCAGGCTGCTGGTGACTGTGCGGGTCGGCTTCGCGGCCGAGCTCCCCGACGGCTCTACCTTCACCCCGCCCTGGGCATCCTGAGCCGTCCTCGCGACTGTTTCTAGCCCTGAACTTGAAAGTTCGGCTACCCGAACAATATAATTCTGGAATGAGGGTTGGGTTCTACCGTTCGCCGGCGCGCCGCCGGGTGCTTGCGGCATGTGTTCTGAGTGTCATGGCGTTCGCGCTCACTGCCTGCGGTGGGATCACCTCCGATGACGACGGGAAGAAGGTGGTTCTCACCACCTTCACGGTCCTGGCCGACATGGCACGGAATGTGGCAGGCGAGCATCTGCGGGTCGAATCGATTACCAAGGTGGGGGCTGAGATCCATGGGTACGAGCCGACGCCGGGCGATATCAAGAAGGCCGCCAAGGCTGATCTGATCCTGGACAACGGGCTGAACCTCGAGGCCTGGTTCACCCAGTTCGTCGCCGACCTCGATGTGCCGCACGCCGTGGTCAGCGAGGGGGTGGCGCCGATGGACATCAGCGAGGACGCCTACCGGGGCAAGCCCAATCCGCACGCCTGGATGTCGCCGGTGAACGCGCAGATCTACGTCGGCAACATGGTCCGCGCGTTCACCGATCTCGACCCCGAACACGCCGACGCCTACCGTGCCAACGGCGATGCCTACAAGACGCAGCTCGGCGCCGTGCGCGACGATCTCGTCGCCGCGGTGAACACCCTGCCCGCCGACCAGCGCGCCCTGGTCACCTGCGAGGGCGCGTTCTCCTACCTGGCTCGCGACGCGGGGCTGACCGAGAAGTACATCTGGCCGGTCAACGCCGAACAGCAGGCCACCCCGCAGCAGATCGGCTCGACCATCGACTTCGTTCGCCAGCGCGGCGTGCCCGCCGTGTTCTGTGAATCGACGGTGTCGGACGCGCCGATGCAACGCGTGGTCGAGGCGTCCGGCTCACGGTTCGGCGGCGTGCTCTATGTCGACTCGCTCTCCGAGACCGACGGACCGGTCCCGACCTACTTGGACCTGATCCGCCACGACGCGAAGACCATCGCGACCGCACTCGCCGGAGTCTCGAAATGACCGCACCGGTAGTCGAAATCCAGGACGTGACAGTCCACTACGGTGATGTGCTCGCGCTCGACACTGTCGAACTGACCCTGAAATCGGGCCGGGTGTGCGGGCTGATCGGTATGAACGGCTCGGGCAAGTCGACGCTGTTCAAGACCGTGATGGGGCTGGTCACGCCCGATCGAGGCCGGGTGCTGATCAACGGCCGCCCCCCGGCCGCCGCGCGCAAGGCGGGCAGTCTCGGTTACGTGCCGCAGTCCGAGGACGTGGACTGGAGTTTCCCGCTGTCGGTGCGCGATGTGGTGATGACCGGGCGCTACGGGAAAATGGGTTTCACCCGCCGGGCGAGCAAGGCCGACCGTGCCGCCGTCGACGCCGCGCTGGCCCGCGTCGAGCTCACCGACCTGGCCGACCGGCAGATCGGGCAGCTGTCGGGTGGTCAGAAGAAGCGCACGTTCGTGGCTCGGGGCATCGCCCAGGAGGCCACGATCCTGCTGCTCGACGAGCCGTTCGCCGGTGTCGACAAGCGCTCCGAGGCGACCATCACCGCGCTGTTGCGTGAGCTCGCCGCCGACGGGGCCACCATCCTGGTGTCCACCCATGATCTGCACGCGCTGCCCCAATTGGCCGACGAGGCAGTGCTGTTGAACCGCCGGGTGCTCGAGCACGGCGACCCCGATGTGGTGTTGCGCCCCGAGAACCTGGCCAAGGCCTTCGGCCTGGATGTGGACGGAGACCGATGAGCCTCGAGGAATTCTTCATCGACCCGCTGCGCTACGAATTCATGGTGCGCGCGCTGGCCACCACGGTCACGGCCGCCGTGGTCTGTGCGGTGCTGTCGTGCTGGCTGGTGCTGATCGGCTGGTCGCTGATGGGTGACGCGGTGTCGCACGCGGTGCTGCCCGGTGTGGTGCTGGCCTACATCGTCGGCTGGCCGTTCGCCGTCGGCGCGGTGATCTTCGGGTTCCTCGCGGTGGCGTTGATCGGCGTGGTCCGCGATACGAGCCGGGTGAAGGAAGACGCCGCCATCGGCATCGTGTTCACCACCCTGTTCGCGTTCGGCTTGGTGCTGGTGTCGGTGACGCCGAGCCAGACCGACCTGAACCACATCGTCTTCGGCAACCTGCTCGGTGTGAGCCGCGGCGAGATGATCCAGATCATGATCCTGGCCGCCATCGTCCTGGTCGCCCTGGTCCTCAAACGCCGTGACTTCACCCTCTACGCCTTCGACGCCACCCACGCCCACGCCATCGGCCTCAACCCCCGCGTGCTCGGCACCGCCCTGCTGGCCCTGCTGGCCCTGACCTCGGTGGTCGCGTTGCAAGCGGTCGGCGTGGTGCTGGTGGTGGCCATGCTGATCATCCCCGGCGCCACCGCCTATCTCCTGACCGACCGCTTCTCCCGCATGCTCGTCATCGCCCCCACCATCTCGGTGCTGTGCGCGGTGACCGGCCTCTACATCAGCTACCACCTCGACACCGCCGCCGGCGGCATGGTCGTGGTGACCCAGGGCGTCGCCTTCACCTTCGTCTACCTCTTCGCCCCCCGCCACGGCGTGATCGGCCGCCGGATCACCGCCTCCCGCGCCAGGAAAACCGTCGCCACCCTCGGTGCCGTCGACTAGCGGTCCCGCGGCGATGGATCCGATCGTGTCGGTGTGTGGTGTCAGGATGTGGGCATGAATGTCACCGGGGAGGACGTCCGCGCCTTCGTGCTGTCGCTGCCGCAGACGACAGAGCATTTCGCCTGGGGCATGCCGATTTTCAAGGTCGCGGGCAAGCTGTTCCTCACCCTGCCCGAGGACGAGACCTCGATGGCGGTCCGCTGCCCGATTCTCGATCGCGACGAACTGGTCCTCGCCGAACCCGGCAAATTCTGGATCGCCTCGCACGAGTCCGGTAACCCCTGGGTCCGCGTCCGCCTGGCATCACTCGACGATCGCGAGGAACTGGAAGCCATCGTCACCGACTCGTGGTGTCAGGCCGCCCCGCGGGCCTTGCTGGATGCGGATCAGTGAGCGCGCGACAGCTCGTCGGCCGCGAGGTCGTTACAGCACCGGCGTGATCGTGGCCTCGATCGTCTGGATGGAGTCCACCGGGATGACGAAGGTCTCGGTGATCTCCACGGTGGTCAGGCGGATGTCGGCCACTCCGGCGTCGAGGAGGTAGTGGGTGGTGACCGTGTCGCCGGATTCGGACATGGTGAGGTCGCGAATGCCCTGGATCACGCGGTACTGGAGGCCGTTCTCCAAGTCGGCGCTCAGCTGGGGGCCCGAGTAGCCGGTTCGGAGGCCGACCTCGACGCGGGTGGCGTCGGGGGCGAAGGGGACCGCGCTCGCGTCGTGGGACACCAGGGCGTCGAGGTAGGCGCGGGCAATGGCCTGACGGGGTGAGTCGGCCGCATTCGGTTCTGCCGCAACGGTTGCCGTGCCGAGTGCGAGGAAAACGGCGGCCAGAGCCGAAACGTGAGTGATTCTCATGTACAGATGCTGGCGGTCCGGACCGGTCAGCGCAACCGGGAGTGCGCGAGTAGTCGACGTCGCGGCCCGGTAGGGTCGGAGCTCCTATGGCACTCAGCGCAACACTGCACAACTTCGCCGTCCAGCTCGCCGATGTGGATCGGGGGGTGTACGAGGATCTCGAGTTGCGGGTTGCCCGGCACCCGTCGGAGACGGCTGAGTACATGATCACCCGGATCCTCGCGTACTGCTTGCAGTACGAGGAGGGGATCGTGTTCAGCGACGGCGGGATCTCGGCCACCGATGAGCCCGCGGTGCAGGTTCGGGATATGACCGGCCGGACGACCGCGTGGATCGAGGTCGGCGCGCCCGACGCGGACCGTATTCACCGCGGGAGCAAACTCGCTGGTCGGGCCGTGGTCTATACCCACCGCGACCCGGCGAAGGTGCTCGCGCAGTACGCGGGCAAGAAGATTCACAACGCGGCGCAGATTCCGCTGGTCAGTTTCGATCGCGCGTTCATCGATGAGGCCGCGGGACTGGTCGACCGTCGCAATACCGCCACCCTCTCGGTCACCGAGGGCGTGCTCTATCTGGACCTCAACGGCACCAGCTTGCGCACCGATATCACCGAGCAGCCCCTCGGCTGAGGCCGGCACGGAGTAGCTTGGCTGGCACCGGTGACGCTCGGCCCGAGCGCTGTGGACCGCACCGGTCTCGTCGTCGAGTGGAGGTCGCGGTGCCCGGTGTGATGAGTCGGTTCGTGATTCCGGGATTCCTGCGGGTCACCCGGCGCAACCGGAATTACGTCGATGCCGAGCTGGCCGCAGCGCACGTGCGCGAGCGCGCGCTGCGGCCCCTCGCCTACGGTCCGCCGCGCACACTCCGCGGTGTCGAGATCTCGGTGGAGCACGACCGTGGCTGGCCGATCTACACGCTGACCCCGTCGGACGGGATCTCCCGCGGTGGCCTCGTGTACGCGCACGGTGGCGGCTGGGTGGGCGAAATCGCTTCGCAACATTGGCAACTCGCGGCCAGGATCGCCGCTCAGACGCATCTCGTCGTGACGGTCCCGATCTATCCGCTGATTCCGTTCGGCACCGCGGCGGAGGTGATTCCCCGCGTCGCCGAACTGGTCACCGCGGCCGACGAGCGCTACGGTCCGACCTTCCTCGCCGGCGACTCCGCGGGCGGTCAGATCGCGCTGTCCACCGCGCTGCACCTGCGCGACGCGGGTCATATCGTTCCCCGCACGCTGCTGATCTCTCCTGCGCTCGACCTCACTCTCGAGAACCCCGAGATCGACGCGGTTCTGCTGCGTGACCCGTGGCTGGGCCGCGACGGTGGGCTGGTGTTCGGCCGGATGTGGAGCGGCGAACTCTCGATGAAGGATCCCCTGGTCAGCCCCCTGTTCGGCGACTTCGGCGGGCTGGGTCCGATCACCGTGTTCACTGGCACCGACGACATCCTGAACCCCGACGCCCGCCTGCTGGCGGCGAAGGCACGCGCGGCGGGCGTCGACCTCGACTATCAGGAAGAATCCGGACTCGTGCACGTCTACCCGTTGACGCCCAGCCCCGAAGGGGCGGCGGCCCGTCGCCGGATCATCGCCACCCTGCGCGCCGAACTCGATGCGGCACACAGCATCTCGTGAGACGGCTCACCGTTCGGTCAGGTGCACCGTGAACAGGATCGTCAGCTGAGTGACCGCCTGGTCGAACGGATGCGCGGACTTGAGCGCGCGGCTGTGCACGATCGTGCCCTCGATGGTGGTGAGCAGGAACCCGGCCAGCGACACCGCGGTCGATCGCTCGATCCCGGTGGCGACGATCCCGTCGGCGAGCCGGGCGGTCCATTCGGCGAACGCCTGGCCCGCGATGGACTGGACGGCGGGGTCGAGTTCGTCGAGAGCGGCCGCCATCATGAACGAGCCCGCGGTGTAGTCGGATTTCTCCAGCGGGGCGCGCCAGAAGGCGAGCAGGTCGGTGAGCCACTGCTGGGCCGACGGCGCGGTCTGCAGGGCGTCGGCCATGGCGCTCACATGTGAGTACACCAGGCGTGCCACGATCCGTGCCGCTGTCTGCACCAATTCGCCCTTTCCGGACGGGAAGTGCTGGTACAGCGAGTTGCGTGAGGTCCTGCTGCGCTCGAGTAGTTCGCTGAGGGAGGACGCGTGCACGCCGTGTTCCTGGACGGTGCTGATCGTGTGCTCGATGAGTCGGGCGCGTGGTCCGGCGGCCATCCGATCTTCTCCTACCCCTTGATTGAACCGATCGGTTCATGTTAGACCTATTCCTACGTGAACCGATCGGTTCATATGGAGAGGATGTCATGCCCACCCCCATTGCCACCGCGGTTCCGGTCACCCACGCGGGAATTCTCGGCCTCGGCGTGTACCGCCCGCGCCGTGTCGTGCCCAACTCCGAGATCGTCGACGCGATCGAGTCCTCGGACGAGTGGATCAAGACCCGTTCCGGGATCGCCGCCCGGCACTGGGCCGAGCCCGACGAGACGATCGTCTCGATGAGTGTCGCGGCTGCTCGGGACGCGCTCACGGCGTCGGGGGTGAGCGCCGAGCAGATCGACGCGGTGGTGCTGGCGACGTCGTCGCAGATGGTGCTCGGTCCGTCGGCGGGCGCGGTGGTGGCGACCGAACTCGGCATGCACGACACCGCCGCGTTCGACATCTCCGCGGGCTGCGCGGGCTTCTGCTACGCGTTGGCCGATGCGGCGAATCTGGTGCGCTCGGGTCAGGCACGGCAGGTGCTGGTGATCGGTGTGGAGCGATTGTCGGATCTGCTCGACACCACCGATCGCGGGTGCGCGTTCATCTTCGCCGACGGTGCCGGTGCGGTCGTCGTCGGGCCGGCCGAGCAGGAGGGGATCGGCCCGGTCGCGTGGGGGTCGGATGGCGCGCGCACCTCGGCGATCAAGCAGGACAAGGACTTCCTGGAGTATTTCGCCGAAGTCGCCGCGGCGGAGGCCAGCGGTGGCACGTCGCAACGTCCCTACATCCGGATGAACGGCACCGAGGTCTTCCGCTGGGCCGTCACGTTTCTGGAGAAGGCGTGTCGTGACGCGCTCGACCTCGCGGGCCTCACGGCTCACGACCTCGACGCGTTCGTTCCGCACCAGGCCAATATCCGCATCACCGACGCGCTGGTCCGCACCCTCGGCCTGCCCGAAACTGTCGCCGTCGCGCGCGACATCATCGAAACCGGCAACACCAGCGCCGCCTCCATTCCGATGGCCATGGAACAGCTGGTGCGCTCCGGCGCCGCCGACCCCGGCGACACCGCGCTGCTACTCGGCTTCGGCGCCGGTCTGGCCTACGCGGGCCAGGTCGTCCACCTGCCGCCGATCGCCTAGTTCTTCAGCGCACGCAGATATTGGCGGTAGACGCGTTGTGCGACAAAGGAATTCTCTGCTCAGGTCGTCACGCGTTCGCCTTCTCGCGTAGCGACCGCTGGGTCACCGGTACCGCGTAGGCCGCGCCGTCGCGGATGCCGAATTCGAAGCGGCAGGGGAACAGCGAGGGTAGGCCGGTGGCGCGTAGGTCGAAGTTCGCGGCGAGGGTTTGCATGGCCCAGTTCTGCAGCGAATCCGGGAGCTGCAGGGTGGTGCCGTCGACGCAGCACACATAGGCGTGGGCCTGTTCGCCGTCGACGGGGAGGGGGTTGCGCAGACCGACCGCGCCGATTTCCAGAATTCGTCCGGCGTTGTGGGAAGTAGCGACGCTCGGCAAATCCAACTCGATGTCGTCCATGCGGAAAACCGTAGCGCAGCAACTATTCAGGGAACACCGAAATCGCGTGGTCTTGACGAACTTCGCCGATGTCGCAAAAGTGGGAAAGTGCGAGGTCTGTTCGCCGCGTCACGGCGGAGCTCGGCGCACTGCGCGCCGGGCCCTGCCGCCGCGACGTCAGCCGATCGCGAAGCGCAGCAACGCCTGGCGATCGCCCTGCTTGATCTTGCCCTTGCGGTCGAGGACCTCCAGCTGCCACACCGGACCGTTGCGGAAGGTCCGCGCGATCGCGTTGGCGTTCTCCGCGCCGAGCAGTGACGGCCAGATATCGGCGACAGGCTGGGTATCGCCCCCGGTCGCGTCGTAGATCTTGAACGAGACGTTGTTCGCCTTCTCGAAGGAACTGCCCTTCTTGAACGCGACGGCCACGAAGACGATGGAGTCGATCGCGGGGGGAACAGTGGCGAACGTGACGTGTACGGTCTCGTCGTCGCCCGCGGCCGCACCGGTCTGCTCGTCGCCGGTGTGCAGCACCGATCCGTTGCCGAGCGGATCGAGTGAATCCAGGCCGGCGAATCGCACCGGCTCAGCACCCTGGAACAGCACGGCGATCAGATCGAGGTCGACACCGCGCTTGCGCCGGGCCATTCCGAGAATTCCACCGCTGGAACCCGCCGACGGATCCCAGCTCACCCCCACGCTCATTTTGGTGATACCGGCGAGATCGGCCGCGCCGTCTTCCTTCTTGAGAGTAATCACGATTTTCAGGCTACGGACTTCGCTCGCCGCGTGCATGGCGACGGAATGCGCTCGTCAGCCGGAGTGGGTCGCGAGGTAGACGAGGGCCGTGACCGCCAGCGCGATCGCGCCGAGGATGCCGCCCGCGATCGTGTCGGCGCGGTTGGTGGCCACACCGTTCTCGATCCGATCCCAGCCGATGAACGCGGCGGCCACGGCGCCGATACCGGCTGGGGCGGCCACGAACTCGCTGACGACGGGAATGAACGAGACCGCGCAGGCGATGATGCCGAGCACCAACGACGCGAGGCCGACACCGTTGCGTGGCGGCGGAAGGGTCTCTGGACCGGGCATCGCCTGAGCGTAGTCCCGCCGCGGGATGGGTGCCGGTCGCGCCCGGTCACAAGCCCCTCGGTCACAGCTTCGTCATGGTTGATCGAGCAGGGGCCGGGTACTCCATGGAAATGGCAGCCCTGCAGGGATTCATTTCAGCGTCCCGCTTTCCGGGCTGTGGAGTTCGAGGAGGGATAAGGTTTGTCGATTTCAGCTGACGAATCGAAAAGTCGAAACCCGAACAAAGGTTATGTAGCCCTGCTGGGCTGGAGTCTGAATGCGGTCGAGGCGGTTGACCGGTTCGACCGCCGCTATATCGTAGTTGCGCCCGAATGGGCGGAAAGTTATTGCACGGAGCACGGCATACCCTATATCCCCTGGGATTTCGAGCGGCTCAACGATCGTTCGATGGAGATCGCCGAGACCCTGAAGAAAAAGGGAGTCGACGTCGCCATTCCGATCTTCGAGGAGACGGTGGAATGGGCCGGAGCGATCAACTCCGTCCTGCTCGACAATCCTCGCCTGCTCGGGCAGTCGATGCTCCTGCGTGACAAGTCGTTGATGAAGCGGCGCGCGCAGCTCGGCGGTATCCGGGTCGGAATCTTCGAAGAGGCGCACGAACGCGACGACGTGATCCGATTCCTGAAGCGGGTCAATCAAACCCTGCTGAAACTCGACGGTGATCCCAACGATCCGATTCACCTCAAGGCGTTCGACAAGGCGGGCTGCCTCGGTCACCGGATCATCCGGACCCCCGACGAGGTGGACTTCATCCCCGACGACGAGTTCCCGATGCTGATGGAATCGCACCTGGACGGCTGGGAGTTCGCGGTCGAGGCCTGGGTCCACAACGGCCGCATCTGCTTCCTGAACATCTCGGAGTACGTGACGCTCGGATACTCGGTGTTCGTGCCCGCGACGCCGGAACTCGAGAAATATCGGCCCGAGATCACCCGGCAGGTCGAAAAACTGATCAAGACCTTCGACATCGAATTCGGCTTCATCCATCCGGAGTATTTCGTCACCAGCGACGGGGAAATGTATTTCGGCGAGGTCGCCTACCGGCCACCGGGTTTCAAGGTGTTCGAACTGCTGGAACGGACCTATGGTTTCAACGCCTACCACGCGCTGGTACTGGCGTTCGACCCGAAGTCCACCGACGAGGAGATCGACGCGTTCTTCCCGAAGGAAGTGGTGGATGCCACCGGCCACGCCGGGTGCTTCGGCGTGTATCCGCGTCGACGTGTGGTCAGTCGGCTGTCGGTGCCGCCCGAGACCGAGGATCATGATTACTTCGAGACGCACGAGCTCACCGCGCCGCAGGCCGAAAAGGTCACCAAACGCACCGCATTCGGTAATCACTGGGGTCTGCTCTATTTCTTCGGCGAGGACCCGTACACTCTGCGGGATCTGTTGAAGCGACAAGAAGAGCTCGACTTCTATATTTGATCCGTTGCCAGGGGCAGCGGAGTGCGAAGGGATCGGCGATTGAGTCCGGACGGCCACGACCCGGCGAGCTTGGACCGGCGTCTCGCCACGGTGGACCACGCCATACAGTCCCTCGCGGACGCAGGCGATTTCGGTAAGCAGGTCAAGCTGCCCAGGGTGATGGACTCGCTGCGGCGGGTGCTGCTGCTGCCCGGTGGTTGCGCGGCGGTGCGTGAACGGGCCGAAAAGCTGGAGACCGCGGGCCTTTTCCTCGGGACCGACTGGGCGCAGCCGCAGATCCTCATCCCGGCGCTGAGTACCGGCTCCTTGCGCAGTGCCAACGCCGACACCATGGTGTTGGAGGCGGTGAGTGATCTGCGATTGCTCGCGGTCGCCAAGGGCGAATATCAGCATGCGCTGGTGTCGGCCGAAGAGGCCGAGGATCACCTGTCGCAGGTGCTCGCGGTGAATCTGTCGCTGCTGTTCTCCCCGCCCACCGAGGCGGAGCGGGAACAGCAGGGGCGGATGGCGCAGGTCTCGCGCGAGCTGCTGCACTACCTCGTCGCCGAGGTCGGGTACGAGAAGGTGCTGGAGAACCTGGTCGACGAGATCTGGCGCATTCTGCGGCAGCGGCCCATCCAGGTCGACGGGGTCAAACGGATGATCACCCAGATCGCCGTCGCCCGGGCGAATCCCGACGTGGATCTCGGCGCCAGCGGCCTCGGCGCCGACCGGCTGATCAGTAGTCTCTACGGAACCACCGAGGGGTGCCGGGAAGACCCCGGGGTCGAGATCTACCGCACGCGGCTGGAATCGATGGACGACAGTGCGTTGCAGTACGAGGCAACGGGATTCGCGCGGTCCATGCACGACACCGGGCTGGTGTCGCCGTATCACGCTGTGCTGCTGCGCTTTCTGCTCACCAAGGGTGAGTATCTGCTCGGCGAGGCGATGGGCTTGTCCAGCACCGGCCGCGACAGCCTGCTCTGCTATCACGAACTCGTCCACAGTCTCATCGAGCAGGCTGTGCACGTCGAAACGGCGCAGTGCGTGTACGGACTCACCCTGCTGCTCGAACGCGGCATCCTCTATCAGCCGCCGGTCGCGCCCGCGCTGTGGCGCCAACTGGCACTGCGGCTTTCACCGCACTCGCGCCGGCGGCTGACCCAGGTGTTCGGGCCGACGCCGGAGCCGCGGGCGTGGCTGCTGTCGGGGATGCTGTCGGTTCTCGGCCTGCCGCTGGGAATCGGGCAGGGCGACAACCCCACCTGCCAATCGGCGCGAGCGCTGTCGATGTGGGCCTACAACGACCCCGACTATCTGCTGCAGACGCTGGTGTGGGCCGCGCGCGACGACGAGATCGTGATGCACTTCGAAGGGCAGCCGATCTCCTCGCGCGAGACCGAGGACACGGAATCGACCGCGCTGCAACTGGATCTGGACCCGGTCTCGCTGCTGGTGGTACCGCACCTGGACCGGATCTACGCGCAGATGGGACGGCGCTGTATCGGCCGCGACGGCGACCCGCACCGCTGGATCAACCCGGAATTCCACGGCTGGTGGTCCGGCCGCGGCTTCCGGATCAATGTCGATGTCGCCACCGGCTTGCTGACCGACCTCGACGAGTTCCTGCGCCACTTCTACGCGGGCTATCACCCCTTCTACAACGGCAACCAGCCGGTGATCCACCCGCAGCCCGCCGGTATCGCCGTCACCGACAGCGCGGCCCGCTTCGTCGGCTGGCACGCGATCACCGTGCTGCGCGTCAGCCTCGACCCGCAAGACGTGATGCGGGTGTACTTCTACAACCCGAACAACGACAGCGGCCAGGACTGGGGCGACGGGGTCGTCGTCGGAACAGCCGGGCACGGTGAGCGTTTCGGCGAAGCGTCGCTGCCCTTCGAGCAATTCGCCTCGCGGCTCTACATCTTCCATTTCGACCCGCTCGAGCCCGGTGAGCTGGCCGCCGTAGAGCGCGCGGAGCTGGACCGGGTGATCGGCTATCTCCGGCGCAGTTGGGGCGCCGACCGCATGCCCGTGGAAACAGGTGCGGCCGAACAGGATTGATCACAGCAAACGTTCAGAGTCGAACGTTAGGGTGTGGTCGTCGGCGCGCTTCGTGCCGCGATGAGCAAGGGGATTCGATATGGGTGTCAGCTTGTCCAAGGGCGGCAATGTCTCACTGACCAAGGCGGCGCCGAACCTCACCGCCGTCGCGGTCGGCCTCGGCTGGGATCTGCGGACCACCACGGGCACGGACTTCGACCTCGACGCCAGCGCCATCGGCCTCGGCGCCGACAAGAAGGTGGTGTCGAGCGGGCACTTCGTCTTCTTCAACAACCTGAAGTCGCCCGAGGGCGCGATCGAGCACGCGGGCGACAACACCACCGGCGCCGGCGACGGTGACGACGAGACGATCAACGTCGACCTGGCCAACACCCCGGCCACGATCGACTCCATCGTGTTCCCGGTCTCGATCTACGACGCCGCCACCCGCAACCAGTCCTTCGGCCAGGTGCGCAACGCCTACATCCGCGTCCTCGACCGCAGCAACGGCGAGGAACTGGCGCGCTACGACCTCTCCGAGGACGCGTCCACCGAAACCGCCATGGTCTTCGGCGAGCTGTACCGCAACGGCGCCGAGTGGAAGTTCCGCGCCACCGGCCAGGGCTACGCCTCCGGCCTGGAAGGCATCGCCCGCGATTTCGGCGTCAACCTCTGAGGTACCTGCACTGCCGGTCAGCTGCGGGGACCCCCGAAATCCGGGTCGCCCACGCAGCTGACCAGCGCGCTATCTGTACGCCACGGTGAGTTCGGCGCTGTCGACGATGCGCGTGTCGACGAGTTCTGCGAACGGGGGTGGTGTGCGAACCATTCTTTCCTGGTGGAGAATTCGCATCCATCGGTCGCTGGCCTCGGCGTCGATGCGCACAGTGTCCCAGGTTCGAGAATCCTTGATGCGCTCGCAGGAGCGAGCCAGGGTCGCCGGGGCGAGGTGGGGCCAGTGCTCTGCGAGCAGTGGCCCGAGCTCACGGACCGTCGTCGTCCGCAACCGCCGCATCGACTCGCCGAGAGCCGAGGTGAAGCCGACGAGCCGGTCGAAGAGCTCCTCGACGCGGTCGGTCCGGCAGTAATAGACACTGTTCGGGCCGAGACCGCCGACTTCGGCGTAGTCGATCGCGATGGTGCCGGTTCCATTGTCCTGCAGCACTTGCGCGGTGGTCATGTCGAGGACGATCGCATCACCGAGCCCGGCCTCGAACAGTTCGACGAACATCGGGGTGGACAGATCACGCAGGAAGGTGATGCCCGCGGGGTCGACGCCTGACTCGCGGATCAGTCCCGCGGTGAAGGCGTACGGGGCGCTGCCGCCGATCCCCGGCGCGAGGACGGTGCGGCCGGTGAGATCGGCCCAGTCGATGGCGCCGGTACCGGGACGGGTCACCAGCGCCTTGGGGAACTGGTGGTTGAGCTGGGCGAACACCGTGAGTTCGCGCGGAGTTCCCCAGTACATCCCGGGTACCCACAACCCGCCCAGGGCGATATCCGCCGCTCCGCTGTCGAGATCGTCGAGCACCCCTGTCCAGGGATCCTTCGCTGTCGCAGTGACTTTCACGTTGTGCTCCGCGAACAGGCCGAGGTGATCGGCGTAGTACTCCGGCAGGTAGTTCAAGCCGTGTGCGGTCGCGGATATCGTCAGGTCGAGCATGGGTCGGCTCCTCAGCGGGGTTGTTCGGTGACGGCTTCGAGTGACTTACCGAAGGTTTCGGGTCCGAATCGGGCGGCCACCACCAGCAGGGCGTACATGACCGCGATCATGAAGAACACGCCGGGCACGCCGGCGAGGTCGAAGAAGAACAGCGCGGCGAACGGCATGACAGCGCCGGCCACATTGCCGATGCCGTTGACCACCGAGGTGCCCATGGCCCGGACTGAAGTCGGGAACAGCTCCGGCGACCACACCGACAGCATGGTGTTGAGCATCATGGTGAAGAACTGGAAGATCATGCCCAGCACCAGGATCAGCGCGGTCGAGTTCGCGAAAGTGGCGAAGGTGATCGCGGAGACGCAGCCGAGCACCGCGGCGGACATCACCGTGCGGCGCCGTGGCGCCCGGCCCGCGAGATACGACGCCGCGCAGGCGCCCAACAGGCTGCCGACATTCATGATCATCGTGAAGGCCAGCGAGTCCGACAGCGAATATCCGCGCGATACCAGCAGGATCGGCATCAGGAACAGCAGTGTCACCTGCGCGCCGAACGACATCCAGGAGGCAGCGCCGATGGCCACGGTGTTGCGGAGATTGCGACCTCGGAAGACGGTGAGATAGGACGACTTCGTGGGAACCGGAATGTCGGCTTCGGTGACGTACGGGGTGACGACGCCGGGATGACGCAGTCCGGTGACACTGCCGCTGCCCAGCTTCGACAGGCTCACGTTCGCCGCGTGAATGTTGCCCTTCGACAGCAGGAACCGTGGCGATTCGGGCAGGTAGCGGCGGAAGAACACGACCAGCACGGCCGGCACGGCCAGGATCACGTAGGTCCAGCGCCAGGAGCTGTCGTTCCCGCCGAGGACGTTGTTCAACGGGCCGAGCACCAGCCAGAAGAACCCGAACGACGCGATGTTGCCGATGCCACCGGAGGAGATGTTGAGCGTCGCCAGCAGTGTGCCGCGATGACGCGTGGCCACGATCTCGGCGAGAATCGCCAACCCGACGGTGAATTCGCCACCCAGTCCGATGCCGACGACGAATCGGCTGGCGAGCAGCATCTCGTAGTTCACCGCGACCGCGCTGACGAGGCCGCCGAGGGTGTAGACGAGCAGGTTCAGACTCAGCGCGGCGCGCCGGCCCCACCGGTCGGCGAGGTAGCCGCCGATGAGTCGACCGGCCAGGCCGCCGAGCACAGTGACGGTGTTGATCATGGTCAGCTGCGCGTTGTCGATGCCGAAGGATTCCTTCAGCAGCGGACCCATCGCACCGGTCGAATTCTGTTCCAGTGAATCGAAGAACAGGCCCGCCATCAGCAGCGAGATGACGACGATCTGTACTCGGCCGAAACCGATGCGGTCCAAGGCCGAGGACAACCCGGCGGAGACTCCGGGTTCGGTGGCAGGCGACAGAGAGGGGACGGTGACGGCGGTGAGTTCGCCGGGGGCGGTGTGGGACATGTCGGAACTCCGGGTACGGGAGTGTGACGCCGACAACGGTCGTATCGGCGAGCCGACTACAGCGTGGAACTGGAATCGCACTGCCTAATTTGTATACAGTTCCTGTGACGTACGAGTTTCGCTCCTTGTGCTTCATGTTAAGCCATCGATATATTCGACTGGACTGTATACAACTAGTGGCAGTGGCTAACGATCGAACTCCGCCGAGAAGAATTGTTCGTCCCGGCGCAGGTGCTCATCCATCAGATAGCCCGCCTGGACCGCCGCACCGTTACGGATCGCGATCGCCACCGCGCGATGATCGTCGGCCGAGGTCTCCGGGTTGTGGCCGAGACTCCACTGCACCCGCTGGTTCAGCGTGGCGAGCATCTCGCGCAGCTGTTCGTTGCCAGAGGCGGTCGCGATCAACTCGTGGAACGGCGTCTGCGTGTCCGTCTCGCCGTCGGCGACCCGCGAGATGTCGTCCGCGACCACGCCACCCCGTCCTTCCGCCGCGAGCTGTGCCGCCAGGACCTCGAGACCCCGCCGCACCTGAAGTAGCTCGCGACCGTCGTGGATCAACGACGACGACACCGTCGCACCGCGATGGCGGACGATGGTGACGAAACCTTCGGTCTGCAGCCGGGCCAGTGCCTCGCGTACCGGAATCCTCGATACTCCGAACCGTTTCGCCAGGGCTTCCTCGACCAGCCGCTCCCCGGCTACGAGCCGACCGGCCAGGATCTCCGCGCGCAACGCCCGCGCGATCGCGTCTCCCGACGAATTCTCAGCCGATACCGGATCTGCCACACCCGCAGCTTAGGCGGATGCTCGACACGACCCCGCCGTGGCGTTACCGACCGCGCGTGCGCAATTCACCCGCTGCGGGTGAGGTGGCGAGTCTGCGGGACGCCGAGCATCGAGTCGACGCGTCGACCGAGCTGAGGAGCTGATTTGCGATGGCATTGGACTACGACGATCGCACCGATTTCGAGAATGCTGATCGCGGGTTCATCAAGACCCTGACGCCCATGCGGATCGCCAAGGCCGACGGCACGGTCGTTTTCGACACCAGCGGATACGAGTTCCTCGACGGGCCGTGTCCGGAAACGATCAACCCGAGTCTGTTCCGGCAGGCCCAGCTGTGTGTGAAGAACGGGCTGTTCGAGGTCGTGGACGGCATCTATCAGATCCGTGGTTTCGACATCTCCAATATGACGATCGTCGAGGGCGATACGGGCATCATCGTGATCGATCCGCTCATCTCGGCCGAGTGCGCGGCGGCCGGGTTGGCGTTGTATCGCGAGGAGCGCGGCGACCGGCCCGTCACCGGTGTCATCTATACCCACTCCCACGGGGACCACTTCGGCGGTGTCGACGGCGTGCTGCCCGACGGTCGTGGTGACGTGCCGATTCTCGCGCCGGCCGGTTTCATGGCGGAGGCCGTTTCGGAGAACGTCTACGCGGGTGTCGCGATGACGCGGCGCGGCACCTACATGTACGGCATGGGGATGACGCCCGGACCCGAAGGCCAGTGCAGCACCGGGCTGGGCATCCAGGCCTCCCATGGCACGTTCGGCCTGATCCCGCCCACCGTCGACATCACGCGTACCGGCCAGCAGGAGACCGTCGACGGCGTGCCGATCGTCTTCCAGATGACCCCGGGCACCGAGGCTCCCGCGGAGATGAACTTCTATTTTCCCCGCCACCGCGCCCTCTGTCTCGCCGAGAACGCGACCCACAATCTGCACAACCTGCTGACCCTGCGCGGCGCGCAGGTGCGCGATCCGCGGATCTGGTCGCGCTACATCGACGAGGCGATCGAGATGTTCGCCGTCGACGCCGATGTCGCGTTCGCCTCGCACCACTGGCCCACCTGGGGTGCCGAGAACATCATGGGATTCCTGTCGGTGCAGCGCGACCTGTACATGTACCTGCACGACCAGACACTGCGGATGATGAACGAGGGACTCAACGGCCCGGAGATCGCCGAACAGTTCGAGTTGTCGCCGAACCTGGCCGACGCGTGGAGCGCCCGTGGCTATTACGGGTCGGTGAGCCACAACGTCAAGGCGGTCTACCAGCGCTATCTCGGCTGGTTCGACGGGAACCCGACCTCGCTCTGGGAGCACCCGCGTACGGCGAAAGCGGTCCGGTACGTCGAGACCATCGGCGGCATCGACGCGGTGATCGAGAAGGGACGTGCCTACGCCGACGCGGGCGATCTGCGCTTCGCCGCTGAGCTGCTCACCCATGCCGTGTTCGCCGAGCCGGACAACAAAGCCGCGAAAGACGCACTCGCCCAGACCTATCGAACACTCGGCTTCGGGGCCGAGAACGCCACCTGGCGCTGCTTCTACCTCACCGGCGACAACGAACTGCGGCACGGAATCCAACGGACCGAGCTCGACCTCGGCGGCGGGATGGCCGCGGCACTGTCGGTGGACCAGCTGTTCGACTCGATCGCCATCCGGGTGAACGGTCCACGCGCGGCGAAGGATTCGTTCCGGATCGAATGGCATTTCACCGACCAGGACTCTGTCGTGCGTCTCACCCTGTCCAACGGCGTCCTCATCCAGACGCCCGACCCACGGTCCAAGGCCGATATCGACCTCACCGTCACTCTCACCAAGCCACAACTGCTCGGCATTCTCGCGGGCAAGGGCTTGGCCGGGATCGACCACACCGGCGACCCCGGCGTCCTCCAGCGACTGTTCGGTCTCCTGGACATCCCCGACCCGAATTTCGCGGTCGTGACACCGTAACCGTGCGTCGATGCGGCCGCCGCCGAAGCTGGGCGCGGCCGCATCGCCGGTCAGTGCCGCGGGCAGCGCGTTCCATTCGTCCAAGACCGCCGACCGCGCCCAGTCTTAGCGTTGCCGCATGGCAACAACACGAACTTCTTCCGGTCGCACGGTCGATGACCAACTCCTGGCCGTTCTGGACGAGTGGCAGGTGGCGATCGTCGCCAACGATGCGGACCGGATCGGCTCCTATATGGCCGACGAGTGGATCATGGTCTCCGAGAACGGCATGACCACCGCCGAACAGTTCCTGGCCTTCGTCCGATCGGGTGACCTCACACACTCGGCGATGAAGCGCGTCGGTGAGCCCAGAATCCGATACCACGGCGAACTCGCCCTGCTGACGACCAGGGTCACCAATACCGCTCACTACCAGGGCATTCGATTCGACGCCGACGAATGGACCACCGACGCCTTCATCCACGCCGACGGCCGATGGCGCTGCGTGCTGACCCAGATCACCGCTACGAAGACGTAGCCATCTCGGACACGGGGACCACCTGCACGCTCAGGCCCGGTCGGGGGTTCCAGGTGGAGATGGCCCAGATGACGACGAGGTCGATGCCGATGATGATCACCGACCACCACGGGCAGTACGGCAGGGACAGGAAATTGGCGATGATCGAGAGGGCGGCCAGACAGTAGGCGGCGATGCGGGCCCAGGACGCGGTCAGAATCATCCCGACGGCGACGGCTACGAGGAGTACACCCAGCGCCAGGTGGATCCAGCCCCAGGCGCTGACGTCGAGCTGGTAGCTGTATTCGCTCGGGATCAGGAACATCTCGTCCTCGGTGACGTCGGCGATACCGCGCAGGATGCTCAGTGTGCCTGCCACCAGGAGCATGATCACCGCGAGCATGGTGACGCCCGCCGCGAGACCCTGGCGGACGGGATGCGAGGTGATCGTCATGGATTCGACGGTAGGGGCTGTCGGGGACGATCCGGATCCCCCGTTATGGGTGAGGTCGAGCGGTGCGGACGGATTCACCCGATTCGGATGATGTGTGCGGGCACGGGCTTCGCGACGATGGCGGCAAGGGTTGAACCGTAACCGCCGCCCGGTGGTCACGCATCACAGAAGTGAGGTCGAATCATGTCGTCGGTGTGGGACGTTCTCTGGGTCATCATTGTGAGCTTCTGCTTTGTCGCCTACCTGATGTTGATGTTCTACCTGCTCACCGATCTTTTCCGGGACCGGTCCACCTCGGGCTGGGTGAAAGCGGTGTGGGTGGTGTGTCTGATCCTGTTCCCGCTGATCACCGGACTGGTGTATCTGATCTTCCGCGGTAGCGGCATGGCGGAACGGACCGCCGAAGCGCAGAAGCAGGCACGCACGGAGACCGACGATTACATCAGGCAGGCCGCGGGCACCAATTCCGCCGCCCAGATCGCCGACGGGAAGAAGCTGCTCGACGCCGGCGCCATCACCGAGGCGGAATTCCAGCAACTCAAGGCCAAGGCTCTCTCCTGAAATCCGCGAACGACTGCGCGATCCGGCGTCGCTCACAGACAGGAACACCATCTGATGACCAGTCAGCAGGATGCCTCGGCCAGCGTCGAAGCCAACAACGAGACGTTGCTGCGCACGCTACCGTTCGATGACAACCAGGATTTCGCCGATGCCGAGCGTGGGTTCGTCGCGGCGCTGACGCCGGGGGTGGTGAAGAACGCCGCGGGCAAGGTGGTGTGGGACATCGACGCCTACTCGTTCCTCGACGGCGAGTGCCCGCCCACGGTGAATCCGAGTCTGTGGCGGCAGTCGCAACTGTGTGTGAAGCAAGGCCTGTACGAGGTCACCGACGGCATCTTCCAGATCCGCGGATTCGATCTGTCCAATATGACGCTGGTCGAAGGCGACGCCGGCGTGATCGTGATCGATCCGCTGATCTCGGAGGAGACCGCCGCCGCCGGGCTCGCGCTGTACCGCGAGCATCGCGGCGACCGCCCGGTGACCGGGGTGATCTATTCGCATTCCCATATCGACCATTTCGGCGGTGTGAAGGGGGTGACCACCGAAGAAGAGGTGGCGGCCGGGCATTGCCCGATCATCGCGCCGGTCGGTTTCACCGAACACGCGGTCGAGGAAAACGTGTACGCGGGCACCGCGATGGCGCGCCGGGCGGCCTATATGTACGGCGCCGCACTTCCCCGCGGACCGAAGGGGTCGGTCGGTGCCGGCCTCGGGCCGACGAATTCGCTCGGTACCCCGACCTTGATCTCGCCGACGGTCTACATCGACCACACCGGGCAGACCGTGACAGTAGACGGGGTGAGCATCGAATTCCAGATGACGCCGGGCACCGAGGCGCCATCGGAGATGAACTTCTACTTCCCCGACCGGCGGGCGCTGTGCATGGCCGAGAACGCCACCCACACCCTGCACAATCTGCTGACATTGCGCGGTGCGCTGGTTCGCGATCCGCACGTGTGGTCGAGTTACCTCACGCAGGCGATCAACCGATACGCCGCCCGCACCGATGTTGTGTTCGCCTCGCACCATTGGCCGACCTGGGGAACCGATCGGCTGACCGAATTCCTTTCGGTACAGCGCGATCTCTACGGCTATCTCCACGACCAGACTCTGCGGGCATTGAACAAGGGCTCCACCGGCATCGAGATCGCCGAGGACCTGCCCTTGCCGCCCGCCGTCGTGAACTCGTGGTCGACCCACGGCTATTACGGGTCGGTGAGCCACAATGTCAAAGCGATCTACCAGCGATACATGGGCTGGTTCGACGGCAATCCCGCCACGCTGTGGCAGCACCCGCCGGTCGCGAACGCCCGGCGCCATGTGGATTTCATGGGCGGTGCCGACGAAGCCATCGCCAAGGCGCGAAAGTCCTACGACGAGGGCGACTTCCGCTGGGTGGCCCAGGTGCTCAACTACGTCATCTTTGCCGACCCCGATAATGCCGAGGCGAAAGCGCTACAGGCCGACACGCTCGAACAGCTCGGCTTCGGCGCGGAGAACGGCACCTGGCGCAACTTCTTCCTGATGGGCGCCTACGAATTGCGCAACGGCAATGTCGGTACTCCGCTGGCGACGTCGTCGGCCGATATTTCCGCCGCCCTCTCCGTGGAGCAGCTGTTCGACGCGATCGCGCTGCGCGTCGACGGCCCGCGCGCGTGGGACGCGAGGATCGTCATCGATTGGCGCATCACCGATTCCGGCACGGTGCACCGCACCGAGCTGCGCAACGGACTGCTCGTGCACTTCGACGTCGAAGGCGACCTCCCGCCCGCGCAGGCGACGTTCACGCTCACCGAAGCGGACCTGCGCGCGGCACTGCTCGGTGGCCAGGATCTGGCGAAGATGATCGGCGACGGTCGCGTCACCGCCGAGGGTGATCCCACCAAGCTGGCCGAACTGGTCGGCTACCTCGACGCCCCCGACCCGGATTTCGCGATCGTCACCCCCTGATCCACCGGTCCGCCGTCGAAGGAGCTGCGATGGGCGCGAGGGCGACGGTGCGGCGGCGGACCGGTGACTGACATCGTGCGGCGGGTACGACGGTGGTTCGTGACCGAGCGCATGTCGAAAGCCGATGTCGTCGCGGGGATTCCGGGTGCGATCGGCGGGGTGCCGGACGGGATGGCGGCGGGTGTTCTCGCGGGGGTGAGCCCGGTGCACGGGCTCTACGCGAGCATGGCCGGGCGATTCTTCGGCGGGTTCGGCACCAGCACGCAGCTGATGGTGGTCACCACGACGAGTGCGTCCGCGTTGGCGGTGGGTTCGACCCTGACCGATGTCGAACCGGATCAGCGGTCGGGCGCCATCGTGATGTTGACGCTGGTCGCGGGCGCGATGATGATCGTCGCCGCGATGTTGCGGCTGGGCAAGTACACCCGGTTCGTCTCACACTCGGTGATGACCGGGTTCCTGCTCGGCATCTCGGCCAACATCCTGTTCGGCCAGTTGCCGAGTCTGCTCGGTGCGCCGGTGCGGGGGTCGATCGCGGCGGAGAAAGCGCTGCACGTGGTGCTGCATCCGTTGGACTTCGACTGGCGGGCAGCCGTTGTCGGCGTACTCGCGATGATGCTGCTCATCGGGTTGGCACACACGCGGCTGCGCACGGTCGCCGCCCTGTTCGCCTTGGTGGTGCCGATGATCGTCGTGCTCGCTTTCGGCTGGAGCGAAGTCGGCACGGTCGCCGACACAGGCGAGATTCCCACCGGGATTCCGCTGCCGCACCTGCCGGACTCGAGCACGCTGTCGCTGTCGTTGGTCGCCGGGGCGTTGGCGGTGACGCTGATCGTGCTGGTCCAGGGGGCGGGGGTTGCGGAGTCGGCACCCAACCCCGGCGGGACGCGAAGCTCGGTCGATCGTGATTTCACGGCGCAAGGCATCGGCAATGTCTTCGCCGGGTTGTTTCGTGGAATGCCGGTCGGTGGGTCGGTGGGGCAGACGGCGATCAACGTCTCCTCCGGTGCGCGTGGCCGCTGGGGCGGAATGTGGTCGGGGCTCTGGATTCTGGTGATCCTGGTCGCGCTGGCCGGGGCGGTGGGCAGGGTGCCGCTGCCCACGCTGGCCGCGATACTGATGGTCGCCGCAGCGCGGTCGATCGATCCGGACCGCCTCGTCGCCATCTGGAGCAGCGGCGCGATCTCACGGACCGCGCTGCTGGTGACCTTCTTCGCCACCCTGCTGTTGCCCGTGACGGCGGCAGTCGGGGTCGGGGTCGGGTTGTCGCTGCTGCTGCAGCTGAACCAGGAGGCCATCGATTTGAAGGTGGTGCGGTTACGGGTCGAGGGTGAGCATCTCGTCGAGGCGAAGGCCCCGACCTCACTGTCCGACAACGAGGTCGTGATCCTGGATGTCTACGGCAGCCTGTTCTACGCGGGCGCGCGCACGCTGCAGGCCAAGCTGCCCGACCCCGACGGCGCGCACGAGCCCGTCGTCATTCTGCGCCTGCGAGGGCGCACGAGCGTGAGCGCGACCTTCCTGCACGTGGTCGGCGACTACGCGCGCCGGCTGGACTCGCTCGGTGGCCGCCTCTACCTCAGCGGTGTCGACCCGCACATTCGCGACGTCTGGACCGACGACCTGCTGCACGCACAGGGCCTGCACATCGAATTCTTCCCGGCGACAAGCACTCTCGGCGAGTCGACACTGGCCGCCTACGCCGATGCCGAGGTTCGGATCCACCGAGAGCGGAGGGCGTGACGTGGGCGGACTGATGGCATTGCTGTTGCCGGAGATCGTGGGATTGATGGTCACGCCGGGCGCGGTGATCGGCTGTGTCCTGTTGCTGCGCTCGCGCGACCCGGTGCGCAACGCATCGATGTTCGGGCTCGGGTTCCTGGTCGTGTATTCGATCGTCGCGCTCGCCGCGTGCATCGGCGGTGCGCCGGACCCGGGAGCTACCACGGCCCAGACCTCCCACATCGCCGGACTCGTGGTCGGTCTGATCTTTCTGGCTCTCGGCGTCGTCATGCTGGTGCGGCCCCGTCGGCACACCGGCGAAAAGCCACGCGTGCTCGACGAGCTCGCCACCGCGGGCCCCCGCAAGGCCTTCGCGATCGGCGTCGTACTCGGGGTGTTGAACCCGAATCTGTTCATCATGATGTCGGGGATGAGCGTGATCGCCAGCTCCGCCGTCGGCCTGGCCGACGCGCTGTTGGCGACCGCGATCCTGCTCGTCGCGGCGGTCGTCGACTTCCTGATTCCGATCGGGATCTATCTCGCGATGGGCGAACGGGCCGAGCGCAGTCTGGCGGTCGCGCAGGCGTGGATGTTGAGCCACAGCCGGATGCTGACGTTGTCGGTACTGCTCGGATTCGGTGCCCTGTTCACCGCTCGCGGCATCGTCAACCTCGCCGGCTGAGGTGACTCTTCGGAAAGGACGCACCCGCGCTCGCCGGTGGCGCGTTCGTGCTGTTCGCGTCGAATGTGGTCGCGATGATCATCACGTCGACGATCGTGCTGCTCATCGCCGGGTACGCGGGCGAGGCCGATCCGGCGACGATGCGGCGAGGCAGGGCCTACCTGGTGCTCGGCGCGGCGCTGGTGCTGGTGGCGATCCCGATGGTGCTCAACTCGCTGTCGACTCTGTGGGCCGGTCAGATCGCCGACGCGGCAGGCGACTGGCTCCGGGACACTCCGGACGCGCAGGTCATGGACGTCACCCTGCACAGCGATATCGCGACCGTCTCGGTGCTGGGCCCCGCGCAGTTGCCGCCGCGCGAGGAGTTGCAGCGGAAGGTGGACGAGCTCGTGCCGTGGGACCCGAAGGTGGTCATCATCCACACGGTCGGTGGTCGTGTGCAGTGATCACAACCCGCCGCCCCCGGCACCGTGGCCGGGGGCGGCGTTCGCCGGAAACTCAGCTGAGCAGTTTGGCTTTCGCGGCGGCGAATTCGGCGTCCGACAGTGCGCCCGCGGAATGCAGCTCGGCCAATTTGCCGAGCTGGGCGACGGTGTCGTTGCCCGCACTCGGCGCGGCGGGCGGCGGGGGAGCCTGTTGCGGCGGCGGAGGCGGTGCCTGCTGTTGGGCGTAGGCCTGTTGTTCGGCGGCCCGCTGCGCGCCGCGCCGGTTCACCGCGTTCGAGGTGGCGGTCGCGGTACCCGCGACGACCGCGGTTCTGGCGATGGTGCCGATCAATCCCGGTCGCCCGACGCGACCCCGGCGAAGTGGCATATCGATTCCTTCCTAGGCGAGGGCGAGCGCGGCGTCGACGGCATCGCGCGGTACTTGCACGTGCAGCGCGACCTCACCGTCGGCCGCGCGCACCGCGCCTGCCAGGCGCAGCGCCCACGTTTCCTCGAAAACGATGACGACGGCGGTCGTTCCCGGTTCCATCGACGCCCGGACTACGTCGAGGTCGTCGTCGCTGACGAGGTCGATGTCGGCCGCCGTCAGACCCGTCAGACCCACCGCGGAGATGTCGTCGTCGATCTCGCGTTCGGTGATGGCGCCCGCGTCGTCCATGGACAGCACGATCAGATCGAGCAGCGTGACCGTGCCTTTCGCGACGATCTCGGCCAGTGCCGCGGACACGGATTCGTCGATCTCGGTGCCGGGAAAGGTGAGCACAAGGAATTCGACCGGTCCGAGCGTTGCTGGTGATCCCATGGGCAGATCGTGCCCCCGGCGAGTGCTGGGCCGCTTCACCCGATTCGGATGAAACAGCGAGCGCGCAGTTCACCCGGAAAGTGTGAGGCGCGCCCGGATCGGCCCGCTTAGCGTCGTGGCATGGGCTCAGTAATCGGCGGTCTCCTGCCACTGGCGGTGGGTGTGGCGGTCTCGCCGATCCCGATCATCGCCGCCATTCTGATGATCCTGTCGAAGAACGCGGGCGGTGCCGCGAAGGGCTTCGCCGTGGGGTGGGTGGCCGGCATCCTCGTCGTGACCGGCGTGATGACCATGCTCGCCGGGACACTGGGCGGCACGGACAGCGAACCGTCGACCGGCGCCTCGATCGTGAAGATCATTCTCGGCGTCGCGCTGGTGGTCTTGGCGGTGATCCAGTGGCAGGAACGGTCGCAGACCGAGGTGCCCGGCTGGATGAAGGCGATCGACACGCTCACGCCGGTGAAGGCGCTGGGGCTGGGAGCGCTGCTGTCGGGCGTCAATCCGAAGAATCTGCTGCTGTGTGTGTCGGCGGGTGTCGCGATCGGGGCAGGCGGTCTGAGCGCGGGGGGCGACCTGGTCGCGATCGTGGTGTTCACCTTGCTCGCCTCGGTCACCGTGCTGGCCGTGGTCGTGGGATACATGCTCGCGGCCGACAAGCTCGGTCCGATGCTCGACAGCCTGCGGGAGTGGTTGCAGCTCAACAACCATGCGGTGATGGCGATCGTGCTGTTGATCATGGGCGCTGTGGTCGTCGGCAAGGGCATCGGCGGGCTGTAGCGGTGTCGATACCGGTGTTCGAGTCACTGCAGGGGTATCGGCGGGCGTGGCTGCGGCCGGATGTGATCGCCGGTCTCACGGTGTGGGCGGTGCTCGTGCCCGAAGCGCTGGCCTACGCGTCGATCGCCGGGGTGCCGCCGGTGGTCGGCCTGTACGCGGCGGTGCCGTCGCTGGTGCTCTACGCGCTGGCAGGCAGTTCGCGGCACCTGGTGGTCGGCCCGATGTCGGCGACCGCGGCACTGTCGGCGGCGATCATCGCCCCGCTCGCGGGCGCGGACAACGGCCGCTACATCGCGTTGACGGCCGCCCTCGCCATCGCGACCGGCCTCGTCGGTCTGCTCGCCGGTCTCATCCGGCTCGGCTTCATCGCCGCGTTCATCTCCGAACCGGTGCTCAAGGGCTTCATCGTCGGACTCGCCCTGGTCATCATCATCGGGCAGGTGCCCAAGTTGCTCGGCGTCGACAAACACGACGGCAACTTCTTCCGGCAGGCGTGGGGCATCATCACCGAGCTGGGCCATGCCCAGTGGCGCACCGTGACGGTCGGCCTGATCAGCCTCACGCTGGTGCTCGCACTGCGCCGCTGGCTGCCGTTCGTTCCGGGCGCGTTGGTGGCGGTGGGGTTCGGCATCATCGTCGTGACCTTGTTCGGACTCGACGACAAGGGTGTCTCGATTGTCGGTCATATCGACTCGGGACTGCCCACGCTCGGCCTGCCGTCGGGAGTGTCGTTCGGTGACTACCTCGATCTGCTCGGACCCGCCGTGGGGGTGTTGCTGATCGGCTTCGCCGAGGGCCTCGGCGCCGCGAAAACCTATGCGGCCAAGGCGGGTTACCCCATCGACGCGAATCGGGAGCTGCTCGGCCTCGGCGCCGCCAATCTCGGCTCGGGGCTGAGTTCGGGGATGGTCGTCAACGGCAGCTTGTCGAAGACGGCGGTCAATGGTGGCGCCGGGGCGAAGACCCAGCTCAGCGGGCTTGTCGTGGCCGGGCTCACCGTCGTCACGCTGCTGTTCCTGACCGGGTTGTTCGAGAAGCTGCCGGAGGCCACCTTGGCGGCGGTCGTGATCGCGGCCGTCATCGAGCTGGTCGACATCGCCGCCCTGCGCCGCCTCTACCGGGTCTGGACCCACATGCTCGCCAGCATCTACGGCAAGGCGGCACGCGCCGACTTCCTGGCCGCGATGGCCGCGATGCTGGGCGTGCTGATCTTCGATACGCTGCCCGGCCTGCTCATCGGTATCGGCGTGTCGATGCTGCTGCTGGTGTACCGGGCCTCGCAACCGCATGTGGCCGAGCTCGGTAAGGAAGGGTCGTTGTGGGTCGCCGCCGTCCGGCACCCGGACGCGGCGACGCGCCCCGATCTGCTGGTCGTCCGGGTCGAGTCGGGGCTGTTCTTCGCCAACTCCGGTTATGTGAAAGACCAGATCGAGGGGCTGTGCACCGACCGCACCCGGATGGTCGTCCTCGACGCCGAGACCTCGCCCTCGGTCGACGTGACCGCCGCGGCGATGCTGCTCGCCCTGCGTGACACGCTGGCCGCCCGGCGCATCGGGTTCGCGATCGCGCGACCGGTCGCCCAGTTCGGTGACGCCCTCGGCTCGGCCGAGCACGGTGACGTCCCGGTCCCGATCTATCCCACCGTCGCCGCCGCGGCTGCGGCACTGTCCGGCTCATGAACATGCTCGCCTGCCGAAAGGAACGCAGATGAACGGCATTCTGGTCGCGCTCGTCGGAGCGCTGTTGTGCTTCTACGGGATTCGCTCGGTCCACCTGGGCTTGCTCGCGATCGGGTTCGGTCTCGGCTGGCTGATCGCGGACCTGTTCAACGCGAGCTTCTGGTGGCTGTTGCTGGCCGCGCTGATCGGAGCGGTGTCGGTCTGGGTGGTCACCTCGCTGGTGTTCCGTTTCGCCTCCTATTTCATCGGCGGTCTGACCGGCGTGATGATCGGCACCAAGCTGGCGACGGTGTTGCAGCCCGGCGACAAGAACGTCGCCCTGAGCATGATCGTCGCGCTCGCGGTGGGCGTGTCAGGCGCGTTCCTGGCACAGAAGTTCCGGGCCCGCGCACTGCTGTGGTTGACCTCGATCGGCGGCGCGAGCATGATCTGCAGCGGTGTCGCGCTGTTCAGCGACTCGCTGTCGTTCCTGCGCGACCCCGAGCCCGGCTGGCAGCAGGTCACCGCCACCCTGGCCTGGGTGGGTCTGTCGATCCTCGGCTGGATCACCCAGCGCCACCTGTTCGCCGAGAAGCTCGGCATCCAGCACCTGGTCGGTGACGACGACGAGCCGGACATGAGCGACCGCAACGGCGGCTGGCCCACGAGGTGACCAGCCGGCGGGAGGCACCGTCGGCTGGTCGAACCCGGATCAGTGGGCGGTGCCGCCCGTGGCCGGGGTGCGGCCGTGCTTCATCACCAGGGCGAGGGTGAGGGCGACGGCCGAGGCCGCCGCGCAGACCCAGAAGCCCAGTTGGTAGCCACGATCACCGAACAGGTCGGGCAGCGGGGTGGCCGGTTGAGCCTGTCCGCCGACGCTCACCAGGGCGCTCATGCCGTTGCTGTGCAGGAAGGCGGTGACGATCGCGAGTCCGATCGCGACGCCCATGGACTGCATCACGCCGAGCATGCCCATGCTGATGCCCTGCTGTTCCTGCGGAACCGCCTCCACCAGCAGGATCGGCATACAGGCGTAGTACATACCGAAGCCGATGCTGAAGATCGAGTTCACGATCAGGAAGTTGGTGGCGGTCAGCGGCAGGACCGCGAACGCTACGGCCGCTGCGGCGAAGATGACCAGTGCCGCGACGAGCGGCAGCCGGGCACCGACCCGCCTGGCCAGCAGGCCCGCGACCGCGCCGAAGATCATCGTGACCACCGAACCGAGCAGCGCGATCCGGACGGCGAACTCGAGCAGGGTGTATCCACTGCCGTAGGTATAGCCGGGATCGAGGGTTACCTGCACGGCCTCGATCGGCAGCGCCTGACCCGTCAGCTGCTGGATCTGGGCCAGGGTGCCCTGCGCAACACCGTCGACGACGGTCGACTCCGGCGGGGTCTGGGACATGTAGGCGATGGCGTAGGACACGATGCCGATCTGCAGGGACGCGAAGAGCGCACCGGCGAGGACCAGCGCCACGCGCGGATGGAACAGCAGCTTCATGTCCATGATCGGTGTGGTGGCCCGCTTTTCGACGAGGACGAACAGCACGAGCAGCACGAGGCCCGCGATCAGCCAGGCCAGCGTGGTCGGCTTCGACCAACCCCAGTCGTGGCCTTTGTCGACGTAGATCAGGGTGAGCGCGGCACCACCGGCGAGCAGCGCGGCGCCGACGATGTCGATGCGCTCGGTCACGCGGAGCTTGGACTCGGGCACGATGAACCACACCAGCGGCAGCATCACCACAGTGAATGCCCCCAGTACCCAGAAGATGGCACGCCAGCTGTGGTTGTCGACGAGGTAGCCGCCCAGCAGCGGGCCCGCGATGGAGGCGACGCCGAAGCCGGTCGCGGTGAGACCCAGCGCGAGCGGAACCATCTTGCGCGGCATCAGATCCCGGATGAGGCCGTAGGCGATCACGGCGGTCGCGATGGCGGTGGCTTGCAGGCAGCGACCGAACAGGAACACACCCCAGTTCGAGGTGGTCGCGTCGAGTACGCAGCCGATCACGAACAGGGCGCCGCAGATGAGGAACATCCGCTTCTTGCCCCAGACATCACTCATCTTGCCGATCAACGGAGACGCGGCCGCGCCGATCAATCCGAAAACGATGATGGCCCAGTTGATGTTGGCGCCGACGCCGGGGAAACTCGGGGCGATCTTCTGTAGCGCTGCCGCGACGATCGTGTACTGCATGGGTGCGATCTCGGAGAAGAGAACGATCACCGCTAGCACCGTGAAAATTCGTGCGCGCGAGGCGCCTTCGAGCCTTCCGGTGTCGTTGTCGGGCTGGATGGTGCTGGTGGACATGGCCACGCTCCGTTGTTCGAGCTGATAGAGATTTCGAGCTGGTAGATCCGCACGGCGAGCAGGGTTGTGCTCACAATCGTGGACGTTAGGTCCGTCCAGGGCAGGAGGAGCTCGGCCACGCCCCTTCTGCAGACAGTTGCAGACCCCGCACGCGGACCAGCACGGCGACGTACGCTTCCAACGATGATCGACCCGACTCATGCCGCGAGGCCGACCTCATGACCGAGGTCGGGCGCGCGCTGCGGGCCGCGCGCACGGCGGCGGGCCTGAGCCTGCAGGCGATGGCCGCGCGGACGAACTATTCGAAGCCGTACCTGGGCCAGCTCGAAACCGGCGTGCGGATGGTGCGAGCCGAGCATGTCGCCGCGTACGAGTCCGTGCTGCACACGTCACTGTGGGACTTGCACGACCGGCTCGCCGTCGAATCGGTCGGCGTCGCGCGAGACCTGCCCGCCCAGTTGGCGCCGCTGCTGTCGTTGTTGCCCGACGCGGACCTGCCCGCGCAGTTCAGGCAATTGTTGCGGCAGCCGCCGCCGACCCGTTCGCGCGACGGGTTCGCGCCCGAGGAAGTCGACGCGGCCGAGGAGCTGGCGCGGTGGGCCCGCGCCAGACAGTGGGACGACGAGTCACCGGTGCGAGCGCCGGTGACCGCTTGGTTGGCGATGAACATTCCTCGGTTACGACGCCTTTCGCCGGGAACCTCGAATGCGCCTGCGCTGCTCATTGGTGCCGAACTGGCCGATATCGCGGCCACCATGAGCTGGGATGTGGAGGACAACCGGGCCGCGCGGCGCTACTTCGTCACCGCCGCGCGGCTGGCGCACGCCGCCGGCGACCCGGCGCTGACCGGCGCCGTCCTCGCTGAGACAACCTGGCAGTGCCTCGACAACGGCTGTCCTGCGGAGGGGCTGGAGATCGTCCAGCTCGCGCAGTACATCGCGCGCCGCACCGCGACTCCACATCTGCGGTCGATCCTCGCCGAACTCGAGGCCTGCGCGCACGGCATCCTCGGTGACCGGGCCGCTTGCCTGCGGGCCAGCATCGTCGCCGCCGAATGTCGGGCAGAGGCGAACGAGGTGGTACGTGAGCCGGTCCCGGGCGATACCAGTCTCGCCGCCGTCGCGTTCAGCATGGTGCTCGGCCCACGCCGCGATTGGCCGGGCCCCGGCCGGCAGTCCCAATTACTCGGTCCGACCTACCGGGACCTTGCCGTCACCCGCCCGGATCTGGTTCGCACCGCCTCGGCCCATATTCGAGCACCGCGGCTCGACAGCTTCATCCCGGCCGCGATGGCGTTGATCTTCTCGGCCAGACTCCAACTGATGCTCCGCGAACCAGAGCGGGCCGCCGCACAGATCGAGCAGGCACTGGCGACGCACGGGGCCGCGATGCCTGCCCGCACTACCGCCCGCCTGCGCGACTTCCATTACGAAGCAGCCGAATTCGCCGCGGTTCCCGCCGTGCGCGGGGTCCGTACGACCATCGCCGAACTGGCCACTCACCGTTGAGTTGCGGCGATGGCGCGCTCACTCGCGTTGCCGCCACTGCCGGGGGCTGACTCCATACCTGGTACTGAACCACCGCGAGAAGTTGCTCACCGACGAAAAGCCGAGCAGGTCACCTACTTCGGTGAGGGAGTGGCGGCGGTTGGCCACCATCCGCTCGGCCAGTGCCCCGCGGATCTCGTCGACCATCGAGGTGAACGTCGTGCCGTCCTGGGCGAGCTTGCGGTGGACCGTGCGCCGGTCGACCCCGAGGCTGCGCGCCACCTGTTCGACGGTGCACCGGCCGGTCGGCAACAGCAGTTCGACGAGTTCGCGGACCCGGTCGGCGACCGTGGCCTCCCGCGAGGGCGCCATCGCGCCGAGCAACTGCTGCGTGTAGGCGTGCAGCAGCGGGTCGGCCATCGCGTTCTCCGCGTCGAGATCGCTGCTGTAGGTGAGGATTCCGTCGAAATCCTGATCGAACTCGACATGCGGGCCGAACATCTTGAGGTAGGTGGTGCTCTCGCGCGGGGCGGGGTGGGAGAAGCACACCTGCATCGGCCGCCAGGTGGGTCCGACGAAACCGCGGAGCAATCCGTGCAGCACCCCGGTGGTGAGTTCGACGGCCTGCCGCACGGGCACCGCTCGGCCGACGTCCACGCTCACCCGAATAGTGGCCATGCCGTTCGCCTCGATGACCTCGGTGTGCAGCGCCTCGTTGTACATGTGCTCGTGGCGCGACAGCAACCGCAGCGCGCTGCGCACGTCCGGTTCCTCGCGGATGACCAGGCTCAACGGGCCGAGGTTGGAGAAGCGGCGCAGCTGCGCCAATCGCACACCGAAGTCCTCGCGGCCGGATTCGGCGGCCGAGCGTTCCAGTAGCTCGGCGACGGCTTCGGCCGGAATCCAGCGGTCCTGCGTGCCGAAACCGGCCGGGTCGAGTCCGCAATCGCGGATCAGCCGGGCCGGTTCGAGCCCGAGCGAGCGCGCCAGTTCGACGTAGTCGTTCAGTGACGCGTACCTGGACAACGGCTTCATCCGACACCTCCTCGCTGTCCCGAAATGAATAGTTTTCTGTCCCGTGAGGGCAAATATCTCGGTGTGACCCACCCTACAGTTAGCTGCATCACACAGGAGGAGATGGCAGTGGCACACGCAATTCGATTCGCTGAAACCGGTGGTCCCGACGTGATGCGGTGGGAGTCCACCGAGGTCGGTGAGCCGGGGCCGGGCCAGGTCCGGATCCGGCACGAGGCGGTCGGTCTCAACTTCGCCGACACGTATTTCCGCACCGGTCTGTACCCGGCGGCGTTGCCTGCGGGCCTCGGCGTAGAGGGGGCGGGCGTCGTCGAAGCCGTCGGCCCCGGCGTCGATTTCGCGCCCGGTGACCGCGTCACCTACACCGGCAGTCCGCTCGGCGCGTACAGCACCGAACGGATCATGCCCGCCGAGCACCTGATCGCCCTGCCCGATGCCATCGCGTTCGACACCGCGGCCGCGACCACGATGCGCGGCCTGACCACCGCCTACCTGTTGCGCCGCATCCATCCGCTGCGCGCCGGCGACACGGTGCTCCTGCACGCGGCGGCGGGTGGGGTCGGTCAGCTGTTCACCCAGTGGGCGAAACTGCTCAGGGTCAGTGTGATCGGCACCGTCTCCAGCGAGGAGAAGGCGGCGGTCGCCCGCGCCAACGGCTGCGACCACGTGGTGATCTACACCCGCGAGGACGTCGCGACCCGGGTCCGTGAAATCACCGACGGCGCGGGCGTTCCCGTGGTCTACGACAGCATCGGCAAGACCACCTACCAGTCCTCGATCGACTCCCTCGCCCGGCGCGGGCTGCTGGTGTGCTTCGGCACCGCCTCGGGTCCGGTGCCGCCGATCGAGCCGATGCAGCTGGCCGTGAAGGGCTCGCTGTACGTCACCCGGCCCGCGCTCGCGGACTACATCGCCGACCCGGCCGAACGCGCCGAACTGGCCGGTGAACTGCACGACCACCTCACCGCGGGGCGCCTGCGGGTCGAGATCAACCAGCGCTACGAACTCCCGAACGCCGTCCAGGCCCATCGCGACCTCGAAGCGGGCCGCAGCGTCGGCGCGTCGGTCTTCGCGATCTGACGCGCCCACCGGAAAGGAACAAGCCAATGACCGTTCGAACCGCGATCCACGCGGTGCCGCTGACCGCGACCATCGGCGCGCAACTGCACGGGGTGGACCTCGCCGAGGCCGCCGTCGACGACGCCCTGTTCGCCGAACTGCGCACCCTGCTGCTGCGCCACAAGGTGCTCTTCGTCCGCGACCAGGACATCACTCGCGCCGAACACGTCGCCCTCGCTGAACGTTTCGGCCCGCTCGAGGACCACCCGGCCCTCGGCAGCGATCCCGACCACCCTGGTCTCGTCCGCATCTACAAGGACCTCGACAGTGCGCCCGAGCACTACGAGAACGCCTACCACTGCGATGCCACCTGGCGGGTCAATCCGCCGATGGGCGCCGTGCTGCGCTGCGTGGAAACGCCGCCCGTCGGCGGCGACACCATCTGGGTGAACATGGTCGAGGCGTACAAACGGCTGCCGCAGTCGGTGAAATCCCAGATCGCGCATCTGCGGGCCCGGCACAGTATCGAGGCGAGTTTCGGCGCCGCGCTCACGGAGGAGAAGCGGCTCGCCCTGCACGAGCGTTTCCCCGATGCCGAACATCCGGTGGTGCGCATTCATCCGGACACCGGCGAGGACATTCTGTTCGTCAATTCCTTCACGACGCATCTGGTCAATTACCACACGCCGGAGAACATCCGATTCGGCGCCGACTACGCGCCGGGCGCGAGCGAACTGCTCAATTACCTGATGCGCCAGGCGAGTATCCCCGAATACCAGGTGCGCTGGCGCTGGACCGAGAACAGCTTCGCGATCTGGGACAACCGGTGCACCCAGCACTACGCGGTCCAGGACTACTGGCCCGCCGTCCGCAAGATGGAACGTGCCGGGATCGTCGGCGACCGTCCCTTCTGACATTCCCTTTTTCGATAACCCCCGCAATTCCGATCGGAGTACCCCCATGCATTTTCACGACGACGCACTGTTCCCCGAAAACCAGGAAAAGCTGGTTATCACCGTCGCACCGTACGGCCCGGAATGGGAACTCGACGACTTCCGCGACGACCTGCCGCTGACCATGGACGAGCACGTCCAGGCGGCTGTGGACTGCTATGAAGCCGGCGCCACCGTGCTGCACATCCATGTGCGTGAACTCGATGGCAAGGGCTCCAAGCGCCTGTCGAAGTTCAACGAGCTGCTCGGCCGCCTGCGCGAGGCCGTGCCGGACATGATCCTGCAGGTGGGCGGCTCGATCTCGTTCTCGCCCGAAGGTGAAGGCGCCGACGCGAAATGGCTCACCGACGACGCCCGGCACATGCTGGCCGAGCTCGATCCCAAGCCCGATCAGGTCACCATCGCGATCAACACCAGTCAGATGAACATCGTCGAGCTGATGACCGACGACGATATCGCGGGCACCTCCTTCGAGCGGCCCGAGGTGTACGAGGCCTATCGCGAGATGTTCGTCCCTGCGGGTCCGACCTGGGTCGCCGAACACCTGAAGCGATTGCAGGCCAACGGCATTCAGCCGCACTTCCAGCTGTCGAGCATCCCGCAGCTCGAGACCGTGGAGCGGCTGATCCGGCGCGGCGTCTACACCGGCCCGCTCATGCTCACCTGGGTCGGCATCGGCGGCGGCTTCGACGGCCCGAATCCCTACAACATGATGGAGTTCATCCGCCGCACCCCCGACGGCGCCGTGCTCACCCTGGAGACGCTGATGCGCAGCGTGCTGCCGGTGAACACGATGGCCATCGCCATGGGTCTGCACGCGCGCTGCGGCAACGAGGACACCCTGTGGGGTCGCAAGGGCGAGAAGATGACCTCGGTCCAGCAGGTCCAGCAGCTGATCCGGATCGCCGGTGAGCTCGGCCGTGAGGTCGCCACCGGCAAGGAAGCGCGCGAGATCTACAAACTCGACGAGCACTACGCCGACGCCGACGAGACGCTCGCCAAGCTCGGGTTCGCCCCGAATCGCCAGCCGGGCCAGGTCGGGTTCACCCACCACGCCTGACCCTTCCCCTTCTCGACAACCCGGTGGACGTCAGCGACGACGTCCACCGGTTCGCAGGAGCACCCATGGACCTCACCACCACCGCCGCGAAGCCCGCGCCGGCGCCGAGCCGTTCCTCGACCATTCGCCGCAACTATCCCTGGCTGGTGTTCGCACTGGCTTTCGGCCTGCTACTGGCCGACTACATGTCCCGACAAGTGCTGAGCGCGGTCTTTCCGTTCCTGAAAACCGAATGGATGCTGTCGGATTCGCAGTTGGCGTCGCTGAGCAGCGTGGTCGCGCTGATGGTCGGGTTGCTCACCCTGCCGCTGTCGGTGCTGGCCGACCGATGGGGCCGGGTCAAGAGCCTGGTGCTGATGGCGGTGGTGTGGAGTATCGCGACGCTGGTGTGCGCACTGGCCGACAACTATCCGCAGATGCTGGCCGCGCGTTTCTTCGTCGGCGTCGGGGAGGCCGCGTACGGCAGCGTCGGCATCGCGCTGGTGCTCAGTGTGTTCGCCGCGCGGCGGCATGCCGCGCTGAGCGGCGCGTTCATGGCCGGTGGTTCGTTCGGATCGGTGCTCGGTGTCGCCGCGGGCGGTGTGATCGCCGTGCACCTGGGGTGGCGGTGGTCGTTCGCGACGATGGCGGTGTTCGGGCTCGTGCTGGCCGTGGCGTTCTGGGTGGTGGTCAAGGAGCAGCGCAACGCCGAACACGCGGCCGAACCCACTCCCGAAGTCGCCTTCCGGGCGCCGATTTCGACGCTGTTCACCAATCCGGCGGTGCTGTGCGCCTATGTGGGCAGCGGGTTGCAGATGTTCACCGCCGCGGTGCTGCTGTCGTGGATGCCCAGCTTCTTCAACCGCTACTACGGGCTGGCCCCGGACCGGGCCGCGGGTCTGGCGGCCGTGATCGTGACACTCGTCGGCACCGGCATGGTGGTGTGCGGGGTGATCACCGACCGGGTCGGGCGTTCGGAGATGGCCCGCAAGTGGACCACCGCGATCGTGTTCTGCCTGACCTCGCTCGTCGCCCTCGGCATCGGATTCAGCCTGAGTACCGGTGCTCCGCAACTGATTCTGCTCGGCATCGGCGCGTTCTTCTCCGGCGGCTCGGCCGGTCCCACCGTCGCCATGGTCGCCAATCTCACCCACCCTTCGGTCCGGGCCTCGGCGTTCGGCACCCTCACCCTCGCCAACAGCCTGCTCGGGCTCGCGCTCGGCCCGTTCGTCGTCGGCGTCCTCGCCGATCATCTCGGGCTGCGGGACGCGCTGCGCATCACCCCGGTCGTGTCGGTGCTCGCCATCGCCGCCCTGCTCCTCGGCCGCCGGATGTACCCGATCGGTCTGCGCAAGCTCGCCTCCGTCCATGCGTCGGCTCCGCACTGATCCCGTCGAAAAGGATTACCGCACACATGAATTCCCTCCCCGAACCCACCGTCGTGATCGTGCCCGGTCTGCGCGACCATGTCGCCGGCCACTGGCAGACGCTGCTCGCCGACACCCTCGACAAGGTGGCGATCGTGCCGCCGCTCGAGCGCGACGGGCTGAGCCTGGCCGCGCGGGTCGCCACACTCGAGGCAGTGCTCGCCGAGATCGACGGCCCTGTCGTCCTGGTCGCGCACAGCGCGGGCGTGATGATCACCGTCCACTGGGCTCAGCAGTCCGACCGGCCGGTGCGCGGCGCGCTGCTCGCGACACCGCCCGACTTCGAAACCCCGCTGCCACCGGGCTATCCGACCGCCGAGGAACTGGCGGCCAACGGCTGGACACCGATCCCGCGGCGGCAGTTGCCGTTCCCGAGCATCGTGGCCGCGAGCAGCACCGATCCCTTGGCCACGACGCGTCGCGTCGCGGGCCTGGCCGAGGTGTGGGGGAGCAGGCTGGTCGACCTCGGCGACGTCGGCCATCTGAATCCGGCGGCGGGCTACGGTCCGTGGCCGCGCGCCCAGGAACTGCTCGACGAACTCCTCGACCTCACCGGGGAGCTCGCCCGATGACAACCGTGTTCGCCACGGCCGCCACGGCGGTCGCCGATATCGGGTCCGGATCCTCGCTCGCCGTCGGCGGTTTCGGGGTGTGCGGCATTCCCGACGCACTCGTCGCCGCACTGGCGGCGGGCGCGGCCGACGAGCTGGAGATCTTCTCGAACAACTGCGGCACCGACAGTCATGGGCTGGGGATCTTGCTGGCGCAGAAGCGTATCCGTCGGATCACCGCGTCCTATGTCGGGGAGAACGCCGAGTTCGCGCGCCAGTATCTGTCCGGTGAACTGGAAGTCGAACTGACACCGCAGGGCACCCTCGCCGAGAAACTGCGCGCGGGCGGGACCGGGATTCCGGCCTTCTTCACCGCGGCGGGTGTCGGGACGCCGGTATCCGACGGGGGATTGCCGTGGCGGTACCGGTCCGACGGGTCCGTCGCGATCGCCTCGCCCGCCAAAGAGGTCCGCACCTTCCATGGTCGCCGGTTCGTGCTCGAGGAATCCATCACCGCCGACTACGCGCTCGTGCACGCCCTGATCGGCGACACCGACGGAAATCTGGTGTTCAACAAGGCCGCCCGCAATTTCAACCCGCTCGCCGCGATGGCGGGCACGGTGTGTATCGCCCAGGTCGAGACGCTGGTGCCCGCCGGTTCCCTCGATCCGGCGCAGGTGCATCTGCCCGGCGTGTTCGTCGACCGGATCGTGCACACGGGGCCGCAGACCAAACTCATCGAAAGGCGGACCGTGTCATGACCGCATCGACGGTGGCGCTCGGCTGGACGCGCACCGAGATGGCCGCCCGCGCCGCGCGGGAACTACGGTCCGGCGAGTACGTCAACCTCGGTATCGGGCTGCCGACCCTGATCCCCAATTTCCTGCCCGAGGGTGTGGCGGTGACGCTGCATTCGGAGAACGGGATCCTCGGCACCGGTCCCTACCCCCGCGACGACGACGTCGACGCCGACCTGATCAACGCGGGCAAGGAAACCGTCACCGTCGCCGACGGCGCCTCGTTCTTCGATTCGTCGCTCAGTTTCGGCATGATCCGTGGTGGCCACATCGACACCGCGGTCCTCGGCGGCATGCAGGTCTCGGCCGCGGGCGACCTCGCCAACTGGATGGTGCCGGGTCAGATGGTCAAAGGGATGGGCGGGGCGATGGACCTGGTCCACGGCGCCCGCCGCGTGATCGTGGTGATGACGCACACCGACAAGGCGGGTACCCCGAAAATCGTGCCGACCTGTACCTTGCCGCTCACCGGGGCGGGCGTCGTGCATCGGATCATCACCGACTTGGCTGTCATCGACGTCGAGCCGACGGGTCTGGTCCTGCGCGAATGCGCACCGGGCGTGCGCGAGGAACACGTCCGCGCCGTGACCGCGGCACCGCTCACGTCGGGCTGATCACCTTCTTGCGCTGGTGCCCGTAGACCACCGAGGTGCGGACGTTGGCGAGTTCCGGACGCGTCGTCAGCTTGTCCAGGACTACCCCGTGCAGATGGTCGGTGTCGCGGACGGCCACGTGCACGAGGAAATCGTCGTTGCCGGTGAGCACGAACAGCGAGATCACCTCGGGCATCTGCTCCAGGAACGCCTGGAAGCCCTCGATCACCGCGCGGGTCGGCGGGTGGACGCGCACGGCGATCACGGCCTGCAACCCGCGCCCGATCGCCGCGAGGTCCGCCTCCGCGTGGAACCCGGTCAGGATGCCGCGTTCGCGCAGCGATCTGATCCGCTCCAGACAGGTCGAGGGGGCGATGTCGAGCGCTTGGGCCATGTCGCGATTGGTGCGCCGACCATCCTGTTGGAGCATCCGTACCAACGCCGAATCTAGTTCGTCCACGCTCGCCTCTCTCTATCAATTTCCGAATCTAGTTCGGAGTGTACGCATAGCTGCTGACTATGTTGCTAGCGTCTCGCCAGTCAGCTGATTTTCGTTCGGCTGCGAGACTTCGGAAAGAGGTGCCTTCCGGTGCGTGGACGAGGGCCGAGCGTGGGGGCGGTGGGCGCGGTGGTCGCGGCCGCACTGTTGTGGAGCAGTTCCTACGCGGTGACGAAAGTGCTGTTGGCCGACCTCGGCCCGCTCAGTATCGGGGCCGCCCGATTCACCATGGCGGCATTGCTGCTCGCCGCGATGGTGCGGCTGGACCGCCACCGCGGCGACCGGCCGGATGCCGGGCAGCGGCGCCTGCTCTACCTGTGCGGATTGCTCGGCATCACCGTCTATTTCGTCCTCGAGAACGTCGGCGTGGATCTGTCCACAGCCTCCGACGCGGCTCTCATCGTGGCGACCTACCCGCTGATGACGATGCTGCTGGAGCTGGCCGTCCTGCGCGTCCGGCTGCCGCCGCTGCGGGTGACGGGCGTGCTGCTGGCCACCGCCGGTGCCGTTCTCGTGGTCCACGACGGTGCCCGGATCGGCGGCAGCGCACGGTGGCTGGGCGACATCATCCTGCTGCTCGGCGGACTGGCCTGGGCGGGCTACAACGTGCTCGGCAAGCGGGCGAGTGCCGGACACGGCGCCCTGACCGTCACCTACTACCAGACCATGGCGGGGGCGGGCGGATTCCTCCTGATCGCGCTCCTGGAAGCCGACAGCTGGCGCATGCCCGACGTGACCACGTCGTCGCTGCTCGTCTACCTGGCCGTGGCGTGCTCGGTCGGCGGGTTCCTGCTCTACAACTACGGCCTGCGCAGGATGGCGCCGAGCGTCGCGGTGAACATCCTCAACCTGGTCCCGGTCTTCGGCGTGCTCAGCGCCGTGATCATCAACGGCGAACCGTTCCGGCTCGCCCAGGTGGCGGGCGGCGCGGTCATCGTCGCCGGCGTCGCACTGGGTTTGATCGAACGGCAATCGTCCGCCCCGGCCGAGCGGCCCAGCGAAGTCCTGGTTCGCCCCTGAGCCGGTGAAACCCCGGTCAGCGGAGGTCGTCGGGGTGCGGGCCGGTGCCGAACGGGTTCGGCTCGTCCTCGGCGAGGATGCCCACGAAAGGTTCGCCCTCGTCGGCGAAGGTGTACGCGCCGCCTTCGATGCGGTCGATCAGGCCGTGCGTCCAGGCTGCTTCGCTGTCGGCGGAGTGCACCCACATGTTCATGATCTCGCCGATGTGTCCGAGCTGCCCCGGACCCTGCTCCGGCGTGTAGTACTCGGTGACCGAGGCACGCCACTGCTCGAGGCCGATCATTCGTTGCTTCAGGAGCGCGACGGCCTCGGCGCGCGGTAGGTCGACGATGAAACCGATGGCGGCCGAGATCATGTCCATCTGCTGGTCGTACGAGGTCAGAGCCTCGCGGAGCAGTGTGAGGAACTCCTCGGTGCCCTTGTCGGTGACCTCGTACTCGATGCGGGGCGGACCGCCGGCGGTGCTCGGGGCGACCTCGTGCGCGAGGAGCAGTCCCTGCTTGGCCATCTGCTTGAGCGCGTGGTAGATCGAGCCGGGCTTGGCGTTGGACCATTCGTGCGCGCCCCAGAATTCCAGGTCGTTGCGCACCTGATAACCGTGCGCTCGGCCGTGCTGACGGACCGCGCCGAGGACCAGCAACCGGATCGCTGACATGGACGTCTCCCTTCCGAGCGAGTGCGATCAAAATAGCAGTATTCAAGTTTGACTAACCGAACCGGCCCCGGTACCTTGGCCATCTAGTCAAATTTGATCACTGGTTGATGGAGGGTGTTTTGACTGACCACGATCTCTCGATCGTCGTCGAAGGCCTGCGCAAGAAGTACGGGGCGAAGCAGGCCCTCGACGGACTCGATCTCGCTGTTCGGGCCGGTACCGTGCACGCGGTACTCGGCCCGAACGGCGCAGGAAAGACCACGGCCGTGCGCATCATGTCCACGTTGCTCCGGCCGGAGGAAGGGCGGGTCGAGGTGGCGGGCATCGACGTGCGCACGCGAGCCGACGAGGTGCGTTCACGCATCGGCCTGCTCGGCCAGAGCGCGGCTGTCGACGAGGAACTCAGCGGTCGGCAGAACCTGGAGATGTTCGGGCGTCTCTACCACCTGGGCGCGCGGCGCGCGGGTGTCAGGGCCGACGAACTCCTCGCGCGATTCGGTCTCGCGGACACCGGCAAGAAAGCGGTCAAGCAGTACAGCGGCGGTATGCGCCGGCGGCTCGACCTCGCGGCGTCGCTCATCTCCGCACCGCAGGTGCTGTTCCTGGACGAACCCACGACCGGGCTCGATCCCCGCGGTCGCGCCGAGGTGTGGAGTTCGGTGCGCTCCCTGGTCGACGGCGGCACCACCGTGCTGTTGACCACGCAATACCTGGAGGAGGCCGATCAATTGGCCGATCAGATCTCGGTGATCGACCACGGGAAGGTCATCGCGGCGGGCACCGCCGACCAGCTGAAATCCAAGACCGGCGGCGACCGCATCGACGTAGTCCTGCACGACTCCACCCAGCTGGCCCTCGCGGCCGCGCTCATCCCCGGCGAGGCGGTGGTGGACGAGGACCGGCGGATGGTCAGCGCCGCGGTCGGCGACCGGATGGCGGCACTCACCGAGACGGTCCGGGCGCTGGAGACCAACGGCATCGAAGCCGAGGACATCGCGATCAGACGGCCGACGCTCGACGAAGTCTTCATGCAGCTGACCAAGGAGGACGCGGCGTGAGCGCGACATATTCGACGAACCGGACCCTGAGCACGGCGCTCACCGATTCCTGGACGATGACCAGGCGCGAGCTGGCGCACTGGGCCCGCCAGCCCGTCCAGGTGGTCGTCGGGCTGGTGTTCCCGGTGATGCTGTTGCTGATGTTCAGCTACCTGATCGGCGGCGGGCGCGGCATCGACGGTGACTTCAAGGATTATCTGGTGCCCGGAATCCTCACCATGACAATGGCCTTCGGTCTCGAGGCGACCATGCTCGCGGTGACCCAGGACCTCGGCAAGGGAGTCATCGATCGATTCCGCTCGATGCCGATGAACTCGGCCGCGGTCCTGGTGGGTCGCAGCGTCGCCGACATGCTGCAGTCGGCGGTCGGGCTGATCGTGATGATCGCGGTCGGGTACGCGATCGGCTGGCGCTGGCACGATGGTGCCGCCTCGTTCCTGGCGGCGGTAGGGCTGTTGTTGCTGTTCCGCTTCGCGATGTTGTGGATCGGCATCTACCTGGCGATGGTCGCGGGCAAGCCCGAGCTGGTGCAGGCGGTGCAGATCCTGGTCTGGCCGATCAGCTTCCTCTCCAATGCCATCGCCTCGCCCGAGTCGATGCCGTCCTGGCTGGGTGCGGTCGTCGAGTGGAACCCGATGTCGGCGACGGCCACGGCGGTGCGCGGTCTGCTGGGCAATCCGGGTGCGGTCGGTGACTCCTGGGCCGGGGCACACGCCGAAATGCTGGCGGTGGTGTGGCCGCTGGCGTTGATCGCGGTGTTCTTCCCGCTGGCAGTGAAGCGGTTCCGGGATCTGAGTCGCTAGCTCAGCGCGGCATCTCGGTGGTCCTGCTCCGCGCGAGCCGGGTAGCCCCATTCTCGGCACGCCGTCCTCAGCGCGTCCGGGATCGGCTCGTCGGCGGGCAGTGGCCGGGCAGGCTGGATGGCGCCGGAGCGGATGGTGTCGCTCCAGTCGCCGATGCCGCGAATGTAGCTGCCGTGGTCGAAACGGCCGTAGTCCAGCATCGAGGGCTGCCACTCGACGTCGAGGAACCGGCACAGGCCGCGCACGGTTTCCTCGGGGCGGTGGGTCAGGTCCTCGTAGCGGATCTCGTGGCCGTCCAGCGTCGCCCTGGCCTCGTTCATCGCCGCGACGAACTCCAGCGTCCGCCGCACCGGGTCGATCTCACGGCGATCCGCCCATGCGCGGCCCAGCGAGTCGGCGATCTGGACCGGGTGGCGCAACAGGAACACGTAGCGGGCGCCGGGCCAGCACGCGGCGATCCGTCGCCAGGTCAGCACGCTGCTCGTCGTCTTGTTGACCATCCGGTCCTTCCCGCTGCGTTCCAGCTCGTGGTGCAGCAGGCGGTCCCAGAGGAGATGTTCGAGTTCACGGATCGTCAGGCCGAGCGCGTCCAGCGAGATACTCGCGTAGCGCTCGGTGATGTCGTCGGCGGCCCACTCCAGTTCCTGGACGGTGAGCAGGTTCAGGTGGAGTTCGTGTGGGGCGTGGATGCGTGCGTGGCTGTCGAGGACCGACCGCAGCAGGGTCGACCCGGATCGGGGCGCGGACAGGATGAAGATCGGCGCGGGTACGAGGCGGTTCGCCGTCGTCTGCTTCACGGGCGAGGGCTCGGCAGCACAGCGGTGATCAGGCCCCGGCGGATCAGGAGATCGAGGACGTGATCGGTGGATTCGGCGACCGGCTCGGCGGTGGTGTCTATCCGCAGAGCGGGCAACAGCGGTTCCTCGTAGGCCGCGTCGACCCCGGTGAGCTGGGTGAGCTCGCCTCTGGACCGGCGCCCGTACAGGCCCTTGACGTCGCGTTGTGTGCAGGTGGAAAGCGCTGTCGCGACGTGGACTTCGGCGAAGTCGAGGCCGGCGTCGTCGTGGCGCACCCGCATCAGCGCGCGATCGGCGGCGTACGGCGCGATGGCTGCCACGAGAACGAGCACGCCGTGCCCGGCCAGCATCAGCGCGAGGGTGGTGATCCGGCCGAGATTCTGTGTGCGGTCGTCGGGGGAGAGGCCGAGTTCGGGCCACAGCCGCCCGCGCACGTCGTCGCCGTCGAGTACCTCGACCCGATGCCCAGCGGCCGCCACCCGCTGCCGGGTGGCGGCTGCGATGGTGGATTTTCCCGAACTGGGCAGCCCGGTCAGCAGAACTGTCCCGCCCGGTCTGCAGGGCCCGTCATTCATCAGACATTTCTGACAGGGCGAAATTATGTGGGGGTATCGATTGTGCGATCGACGCGTAAACGCCTGCTGCCCAAAAGAATTCGTCCTGGCACGATAAGGGAGACGGTGCCACTGATAATGATTCGGCGCATCTCTCGCCTAGTTCCCGAAGACGAGACTGCGCAGAACCAGGAACCGCAGACCGCCGACCGCGGCCATGACGGCGATCACCGCACCCGCCTGCGCGACCTCCCCGAGATCCGGCGCCAGGAAATCCAGCCCGGCCAGCGCCGCCGTGCTGATGCCGAGGCCGAGCAGCGCCAGCCCGCCGCCCTCCCACTGCGCGGTGAATCCGCCGACCCTACTTCCCGCCCGGAAGGTGAGCTGGCGGTGCAATTCGTTGGCGATCACGGTGCTCACCATCGACCCGGCGACATTGGCGACCAGTGGACCGCTGTCGTGCATGGTCATGAACAACAGCACATAGGCGATGTTGCTGGCACCGCCGACCAGAGCGAACCGGATCAGCTGAGCGAGGGCGTGGTCGCCGCGCAGGAATCGCAGCACACGGATGGGGTCGACGTGCGACGCAGAGCTGACCCACGGTGCGTAGGTGCTGGTGGGCAGCATTCCGGGGCGGGTGATCTGCGAGACGGTCATGTTCGTTCCGATCGAGCGTGCGGACCCGGCGGTGCTGCCGGACAACGCTTGTGACTATACGTAGAAGTATACGTATAAACAAGTGTCGCGGCGGTGAGGCAACCGTGATCGGCAAGATCGGCATTGGCACCCGCGGCGCAGTCGGCGGACACTGGAGGAATGGTTGACAGGGAGCAACGCACACCCTTCTACGGGGTGGTGCTGATTCTCGCAGCGTTGGGCGCGTCGATGGCGGTCAGTTACTACGGGCCGACCTGGTTTCGCGTCACCGTCTACATCCTCACGGCGGTGGTAGTCCTGGTCGGCGGTGTCATGACCTTCCGCGACTACTCGCACTGACGCAGCGAAACTCGCGCGTCGCACCCTGGCCTGTCAGGGGGCGCGATGGGTTGTGCTGGTGCAGTATGGGTCCCGGCCAGCTCGCCGGGCTGCACCCGGCCGTACCCGCTGAGGAGTTCGCCGTGGCTTACATTGTGGATTTCGAGACCGTTTCGACCCGGGGATTGGAGTCGTCGCCGGTCGCCGACGCGCTCGCGGGATTGCGGGCGAACGAGGCCAGGTATTTCAAGAACAAATACGATCATGTCTTCACCGTGGAGCCCGCGAGCGAGGCGACATCGGCTGTCGACCGGGTGAGCCGGATACTCGCCGAAGAACGTGACATCGTCATCGCCTCGCGCCCGCTCGAAGCTACCGCTTTCCAGGTCGAGAACATTCGTATGGCCTATGTCTTCTACGAAAGCGGCCTGTCGATCAACGTGATGTACTCGATCGACGACGCGAAGAAGCGGGCGGTCGGGTTCAAGCTCAGCGACGGAATGGAAGTACCCGCCGAGCTCGACTCGTTCAAGTTCGCCCGGCAGAAGTCGAAGCTCGCAGGCACCATTCGCGGTTCCTACTTCGTCATCAAGAACGAGTACTGACCGGTCCGGCGCTGGATTCATCGTGCGGCAAACCCTGTTGGGAGTGCGGCTGCGGCGAGGACCCTGTGGTGGTTCGAGTATTCCCGCCTCGCTGCCGCAAGGAGACTCTCATGACCGTCGAAGCCAGTACCCGACTCAACAACGTGGATATCGACGCCGTCGGGGGTCTCGTGGCGGCTGTTCGAGCCGATCCGGCCAAGGGGCAGACCACCTGGGCGGCGCATGTCGGGTGGAAAGGTGGGTTCGCCTCGGAGGCGCGCGTCCGCAAGTTCGCGCCGATCCCGTCGGACGAGCCGTCGGCGCTCGGCGGCGCCGACACCGCCCCCAACCCCGTCGAACAACTGCTCGCGGCCCTGGGCAACTGCCTCGCGGTCGGCTACGCGGCCAACGCCACGATCGCCGGCATCCGCATCGACGATCTGCGCATCGACGTGAAGGGCGACCTCGACCTGCACGTTTTCCTCGGGCTCGCCCAGGGGCACGCGGGCTTCGAGTCCATCACCGCGACAGTGTCGATCGATTCGGACGCTTCCCGGGAGCAGCTCGAGGACCTGCACACGAAGGTGTTGTCCAGCTCGCCGGTGGGGCACACAGTGCGCACCGCGGTGCCCGTCGACATCACCCTCGCCTAGGCGGGGCCTCCCCGCCATGCGCGGCTCCGTCGTTCGAATTCATTGCACTGCCGAGAATTTCGGCCGTAAACAGAACAGTCCCCGGTAGTCTCCATCGAAACCATGAGCTCAGTCGTCGCTGACAACTCCGGTTTCGATTGGCTTGCCGGGGGCTTAGCCAGATCCTGAAATGTCGTCACTACCGTCGGCGAACGTCTTCGTCGGCAGTGCGGCTCATTCCGGTATTCCGGTGTATATCCAGTCTTCTCCGGATCTGCTCGATGTCAATACCTTCGCGCTGTCGAATATTGCCTGATTTCGAACGTGGTGACGACGGCCGTCGCATTGTGTGGACGGTCTTTTCGGAGGACAGTGGATATGTCCGGTGGCGCCCGCCGGGGCGCCGCCCTTCCTGGAGTAGGAGGTGGCCCGTGTACGCACGTTCCAGCACATTCGCTGCCCAGCGGTCGTCGATCGACCGTGGTATCGCATACCTCCACAATGCGGTGATGCCGAATATGCCCGAAATCGACGGGTGGGTCGGAATGTCACTGATGGTGGACAGGGCGACAGGCCGATGCATCGCCACGACCGCGTGGGAATCGGAGGACGCCCTGCACGACAGCAGGATGCGCGTCCGATCGCTGCGCGACGGTCTGGCCGAAGCGCTCAACGGACAGGTCGAGCACATCGAGGAATGGGAAGTCGCGGTCATGCACCGCGATCACCTGGCCGGCGCGAGTGCCTGCACCCGATGCACCTGGATCCAGGTCGACCCGACGGCAGTCGACTTGGCGATCCACACATTCAAGTCCAGCTTGCTGCCGGAATTCGAGAAGATCGATGGATTCCGCAGCGCCAGCCTGTTCGTCGACCGGGACACCGGCCGAGGGGTGGGATCCACGGTCTGGGCAAGCCGAGAGGAATTGGACAACAGCCGCCCCCTGGTGGATCGCATGCGCGCCGAAGCCGTCCGCACCATGGGAGCTGAGGTCCTCGAGGTGGCGGAGTTCCGACTCGGCTTCGCCCATCTGCGCGTCCCCGAGTTGGTCTGAACGACGAAACATCCGGCCGCGGAGCGGCAACTCCCGGCCGGCCTTCGGGCTGTATCGGAGGAGCATTGTGAATGCCGACGAACCACTCGACGCGGCTGAGCGCGCGGAACTACAGCGCCTGCGACAGGAACTGACCGAACTTCGTCGCGCCCGCGATGAGGAATCGCCGAACGCTGCTCCGGCCGAGGGCCGACGTCCCTCCGGTCACCGGAAATTGCGCTGGACGGGCGCGGCGGTCCTGCTCGTGCTGGTCGCCGTCCTGTCCTTTTCCGCGGTCCTCGCCCGCTACGCCCACAGCGAGGTCCTCGACACCGACCGCTATGTCCGGACAATGGCCGCGCTGGGGTCGGACCCGGTGCTGCAGGGCGAACTCACCGATCAGATCACCGATGAGGTCATGACGCGCCTCGATGTCGAGGCGATCACCGCCGACGCGCTGCGGTCGATCGCCGACGACGCTCCCCGCGTGCCGCCCGCCGTGGTCGGGCTGGCGCCGGTGATCGCCGATCAGGCCGAGTCGTTCGTGCACCGGACGGTGGCATCGTTCGTGGCCTCCGACCAGTTCGAAGCCCTGTGGATCCAGGCCAACGAGCAGGCGCATCAGGCGCTGGTCGCGGTGCTGACCGGGCAGACCCGGCCTGGCGTCGATGTCAGCGATCAGGGCGTGGTCAGCATCTCGCTGGCCCCGATCATCGACCGGGTTCGGGCCGCGCTGATCGATCGGGGGTTCGCGTTCGCGGACAAGGTCCCCACGGTCGACAAGTCGTTCGTGCTGTTCGAATCGCCCGAACTCGTCAAGGCGCAGCGGGCGACCTCGGCATTGGACAAGGCCTCCGCGGTGCTGCCCTGGCTGACCCTGCTGGCCGCCGTCGGTGCCGTGTGGGTGGCGCCGAACGGCGCACGCCGACGCGCCGTTGCGCTGGTCGGAGTCAGCATCGCGATCGCGATGGCGCTGCTGGCCGTGGCGATCGCTCTCGGCCGGTCGTGGTATCTGGGGGCCGTCCCTGCGGACGTGCTCTCCGCGCAGGCGGCCACGGTGCTGATCGACACCGTGCTGGTTCCGCTGCGCACCGCGTTGCGGGCGGTGTTCGTGCTGGCCGTGGTGATCGCGGTAGTCGGATACCTCACCGGATCGTCGGGATCGGCGGCCGCGGTCCGTGGCGCTGGTACTCGGGCGCTCGACGCGCTGCGCCCCGAGCACGGGCGGGCCCCGAATCCGATCGAGTCCGCGGTCGCGCGGTTCCGCATCCCGCTGCGGGTGGTCATCATCGTGATCGCGGTGACGACCCTGGTGTTCTGGCCGTACCCGTCGGGCGTGGTCGTGGTGGTGACCGTGCTCGTCGCGGTGGCAGCCCTGCTGGTGGTGGAACTGGTGGCACGGCCCGCGCTGGTCGAACGCGACTCACCGGTCACGGAGGCGGTGCCGGCTCGGGACGGGTGAGTGTCGCTCGGATCAGGTCTTCTCGTCGAGGTCACGGCGTCGTCGGTCCGACGCTCACGGTGAATTCCGTGTTGCAATGGATTCCGGTCATAGCAAACAGCAGAAGTACGTCACGACTGCCGGGATGGTGAGCGTCGATGAGCAACGATTCGGCTGGGCAGACGGGCGGCACACAGCGACTGCTGGCGGTGTTGCTGGCGATGGCGATGTTCGTGCTCGTCGTCGATACATCGCTGATGAACGTGTCGATCTCGGCGGTGGTGCGAGATCTCGACACGACCGTCAGCGGGGTCCAAGCGGCGATCGCGTTGGAAGCGCTGGTTTCGGCCGCATTCATTCTGATCGGCGGAAAAGCAGGTGACCTGATCGGACGCAAGCGGGCCTATGCGCTGGGATTGATCGGCTACGCGATCGGGGCGACGGCGATGGCGTTCGCGCAGAGCCTGATCGCGATCGTCATCTTCTGGGCGGTGCTCGGCGGGATCGGCGCATCGCTGCTGTTGCCCGCCATGCAATCGCTGATCCACGGCAACTTCGAAGGCGCGGCGCAGAAGAAGGTCTATGCCCTGGTCGGCGCGGCGGCCGCGATCGCGGCCGCGATCGGCCCACTGCTCGGCGGATTCATCACCACCTACCTGTCGTGGCGCGTCGGGTTCGTGTTGGAGGTCGTCGTTATCGCGATCGTGCTGTCCGGGATGGGCATCGTCCGCGATGTGTCCTATACCGGCCCGCGCAGCGTCGACCTGGTCGGGGCGGTGCTGTCGGTACTCGGTATGGGCGGAATCGTGCTGGGAATCCTGGTGTGGCAGGAGGGCGGCGAAGCAGTCGGCGCCCTCCTGGCCCTCGGGGCCGTCGCGCTGGCCGGCCTCGCCTATTGGCTCGTTCGGCGCAAGCGTGCGGGCAAATCGATACTGCTCGACCCGGACCTGTTCCGTTCCAAGGCCTTCCGGCTGGGCATCTCGGGACAGATGCTGCAGCAGATCGCCCTCGGCGGCACGATGATCGCCCTGCCGATCTACCTGCAGATGGTGCTCGAGTACAACGCGATGCAAGCAGGACTGTCCATCGCGCCCCTGTCGTTGAGCATGTTCGCCGTAGCGCTGCTCGCCGGCAGATACGCGGGCGATCGGCCCGCGAGCACCATCATCCGGTGGGGATTCGTGCTCCTGACGGTCGGGACGGTGGTACTCGTTCCGATCGTGCCCCGCGCGGAATTCGGCTGGGGGCTCATCATTCCCCTCATCATCGCGGGCTCAGGGCTGGGTCTGCTGGTGTCCCAGCTCAACAACTACACACTGGCCCCGATCGAGGAGGAGCGGATCAGCGAAGCCGCCGGCGTCAATTCGGCGGCCGGGTCGTTCGGGTTGTCCTTCGGGCTGGCGTTCGCCGGCGCCATCATGCTGGCGACGTTGTCGATCACCTTCACGAGCATGGCGGAATCGAGCACGGTGCTCCCGCAGGCACAGCAACAACAGGTGGCGCAGGTGCTGGAGGACGACGCCGAGATCATGAGCAACACCCAGCTCGATCAGCTGCTCGTCGACCAACCGCCGCAGATCCGCGACGAGATCGTTCGCATCAACACCGAGGCTCGGCCCTTAGCTCTGCAGGTGGCACTACTGGTTCCGCTGCTGGCCGGTCTCGTCGGGTTGTTCACCTCGTTCCGGATGAGACGCATCCCGGAAGCCGTGCCGAAGCCGTCCTGATCCCGGTCGCGATATCGGCGGGGCATTCGGCCCTGCCGGCAACAAGGTGGCGATCAGCCACACCTGGGGTCCCTGGTGTGGAGTGCGGCTCCGGACAATGGTTTACCTATGAGTGGCGCGAAATCGACTACCGAGGTGTGGCGGGAGAAGTTCCGGGCCCGCCGCCGGACCAGGTTCGTCGTGGCGTTCGGAGTGCTCCTCGCGGGACTGAGCACGGCTGCCGTAGTCGTCGTGCCCCGACTTGCGTCCGCGATGTCCGGCACGGATGTCTCGACCATGCTGATCTGGCTGGCGATTCCGGTCTTCCTTGTCGCCGTTGTGGCGGAGTTCGTGTACATCAAGCGTCACGGCAAGCCCTACGACTACCGTGACTCAGCTACCTCCATCGCCGCCGGTGTGGGGTATCAAGTGCTCAACATTCCCTGGGCGCTGGCGGAGCTCGCGATCTTCGCAACTGTTTCCTCGCTGGTGCCGTGGCACCTCGAGGGCTGGGTTGCGTGGGCCGTCGCGCTGATCGGGGTCGACTTCGCCTACTACTGGTTTCATCGCGCACACCACGAAATCCGGGTGTTCTGGTCGGTCCACGTCGTGCATCACTCGAGCGAGAACTTCAACCTCACCACAGCACTGCGTACGCCATGGCTGGTTGTCACGTCCCTGCCGTTCCTGGCACCGCTGGCGCTGTCGGGAATCGATGGCAAGATCATCGCCGCCTCCTACGCGATCAACCTGCTGTACCAGTTCGGCATCCACACCGAGGCCATCGGCAAACTCTGGGCGCCTATCGAATTCGTGTTCAACACACCGAGCCACCACCGCGTGCACCACGGCTCCAACACTGAATACCTCGACCGCAACTACGGTGGCGTGCTCATCATCTGGGACCGCGTCTTCGGCTCCTTCGAACCGGAGGGCGAGCAGGCGATCTACGGTCTCACCAAGAACGTCGACACCTACAACATCGCAAAGATCAACGCCCGCGAGATAGTCGCGATCTGGCAGGACGTGCAGAACGCGGCGAAATTCTCGGACAAGCTCGGGTTCCTGTTCCGAGGTCCCGGTTGGCAGCCACAGCCGACCTGAGCGAGCAGCTCTTCGAGTTCGAGCCACCCGTGACGTCGTCATGGGCAGGCAGGGACCGCGATCGGCAGCGGCAGCCTGGCCGCGCTATTGCGTGAAGTCCACCTTGGTGCCGTCGATCCAGCCCGGCAGGCTGTCCGCGACGAAGTCGGACATGTCGCGGCCCGCGTCGATCGTCGATTCGACGTCGGCGAGGTAGGTGGCCATCGCGCGTTTGGCCGACGGCGTGGACGCCGCGGTGAGGAAGTGGGCGCGTTCGATGTGCAGGCCCTTCTCGAGTGAGGTCGAACCACCCTGGTAGACAGCGTGTTTGATACCACGGACCGCCGTGGGGGAGCGCTTCGCCAACCTGGCAGCCGTCGCCTGCGCCTCGGTCAGCAGCTCGTCGGCGTCGATCAATCTGTGCACGAGCCCGATCTCCAGCGCCCGGCTCGGGGTGATCGGAGCGCCCTCGAGACACAATTCGAGCGCACGCCCCGCGCCGAGCACGCGAGTCAGCATCTGGGTGCCGCCGCCGCCGGGGATGATGCCGACCAGGATCTCGGGCTGCCCGATTTCGAAGGGACCATCGGCCATCAGGCGCAGGTCGCAAGCCAGCGACAGCTCGCAACCGCCACCCAGCGCGCGGCCGTTGAGCGCGGCGATGAAGACGGTGCTGGACTCCCGCATCAGTCGGCACACCTCGTGATAGCGGCGGAGATTCGCGACACCGCCCGCGCCGGCCCGGGCCAAGCCCGACTGCCCGCCGGGAACATGGTCGGCCAAGGAACTCATCCGCAGCGCTGCGCCCGCCGTGCGCGCGTTCAGCGTCAGCGGTGCGGCCTCGACGCCCTCCAGGATCTCCGACACCGAGTAATGGCTGACGAAGACCCCGTCGACGGCGCTGGTGAGCACGACCGCACGGACTCCGGCGTCACCGTCGATGGCGCGCAGGAGGTCGAGTAGTTCACCCATCACGGCATCGGTGAGGAAGTTGTAGGGCGGGTTGTTCAACCAGATGGTTTGAACGGGGCCGTTCCGGTCGGTGCGGAGAAACTCCATGCCATTGCCTTTCGTTGTCGCTATTGCCCGTAGGCACGTTCGAGTTCGGCCAGCGCGTCACCGCAGTACGGTGCGACCCGTTGGACATGGGGCAGTGCGGTCGCGCACGCGGTCACGCACAGGTTGAGGCGATTCGCGTAGGACAGGATCGTCAGGTTGAGTGCTTGACCGTCGAGCGGGATCGATACCGCGTGCCACTCCTCCAGGGTCATACCGTTGTAGTGCAATTGCCGGCTCGGGCCCGGCATATTGGAGATGACGACATTGAACATCGGCGTGATCCGGCTGCTCACGCCGAGTACCAGACTCGCGCCGAAGGGCGCCATGAGCATCGCCGTGTACGCCATGACCGCCGCGCCCGACATCCGGCTCATGTGTTCCTTGGCAGCGACCGTCGAGGCGACGATCGCCGAGACGCGTTCCCGGACATCGGTGATGTCGGTCGCGAGGGTGGCCAGCGCCATGGTCGTCGCGTTGCCCTCGGCGTCGTCGCTGTCCTTGGGGCGGAACGACATCGGCATGCCGGCGATCAGTGAGTCCGCGGGCAGCGCGTCGATCTCGGCGAGGTAGCGGCGCAGGCCGCCCGCACAGATCGCGAGGATGACGTCGTTGATCGTTCCCCCGCATCGCTGAGCGAGCGCGGTGATGCGCGCCAGATCGAACGACTGGGTGGCTATCCGGCGTTCGGCGGTGATCGCGCCGTTGAGGATCGATGCCGGCGCGGAATACGGCTTGACCAGGGCCGCGTCGGATTCGAACAGCCCGCCGTACATGCGTGAGATCGCCTGCACACCCGTGAGCTGATCGGCGATTCCCCGGATCGGAGCGTTCATCAGTCGCCGGAGCGAGGAGACCGGGCTCGCGCCCGCACCTGCCGAATCCGGGGTGGGGTGGGGCCGGGGCTTCCGGGTTTCCCGATAGGCCCAGATCGCCGGCCTGCCACGTTCGTCGGGATCGTTCGACATCACTTTGCGGGCGAGCCGCACGGTGGCGACGCCGTCGAGCAGGGCGTGGTGTCCTTTGACGTAGAGCGCCAGACGTCCGTCGTCGAGGCCCTCGATGACGTGCAGTTGCCACAGCGGGTGCGACCGATCCATCGGTACACCGTGCAGGCGCGAGACGAGGGCGCCGAGCTCACGCTGTCCGCCCGGCGCGGGCAGTACATGGTGCTGGAGGTGGTAGTCGAGGTCCGGCGCTTCGACGCTGACCCATTGTGGGAGCACACGAGCGATCAGCGCGGAGTCGATGCGGCGGTCGAAGGGGCTGGTCGCACCGGTGTAGGTCCGTAGGTCGTCGAGCAGGTCCGCGACGAAGTCCGGGCCCGCGTCCGGTGGCAGCCGGAAGATGTCGAGGTGTGCGATGTTCATCAGGTTGGAGTCCGTTTCCCCCCAGAGGAAGGCGACATCGATCGGGTTCAGCGTGGTGGTCGACATGGGGTGGTGGCCTCCGGCGAGAAATCTGTAGTGGACGCGGCTCGCAACGGTGCTCGCCCGTCGGTGGCGGTGTCGGTCATACGTCGTTCTCGGTGCGCGCGGTAGGCAGTACTGCCGTCAGCCATGCGGTGAGTTCGGCATCTACCCGATCCAGGGCTGTGGTCGATCGCTGCGCCTTGGCGACCAGGATCGCGCCCTCGATCGCCGCGATCGCGGTGGTCGACAGCGATTGGGCGCGTGGCATCGGTACCCCTTGTTGCCACAGCGCGACGGTGATCAGCGACTCCCAGGACGCGAAGGCCTCGCCCGCGGCGTTCTTCGCCTCGGCGAAATCGCCGCTTTCCAGCGCGCCCGCGGCGATGGGGCAGCCTGCCGCGAAATCGGTGTCGTGGAGCTGGCGCCGGAAGAGGTCGACGATGTGCGACAGCGTCGCGGTGGGGCCACTCGTGGCCAGATCGTTGAGGATCATCGACGCCATCAGCGCCCCGGCGTGCCGGGTGGCCTCCTCGGCCAGCTGTGCCTTCCCGCCGGGGAAGTGGTGATAGATCGAGCCCCGGGGCGCCTGCGAGCGGGCGATCACGTCGGCGAAGGAGGTGCCCTCGATGCCCTTCTCCCGGAAAAGCAGGGCGGCGCCGATCAGCATCTTGTCGCGGGCCGACGCTGTCACTCCGGCCGCGCTGTTCTCTGCGGTCACCGCGTCACCATCCTATGTCCATCATCATATCCAGATTCTGCCACGATCCCGTTCGTGCACCATTTCCACCTGAGTTACGCAGGTAGAAACTCATTCTCCATTGACTGTAACACGCAGTTACGGCTACATTGCTGGCATCCCACTATGTAGCGCGTCATAGACGACGAGCTCGTTCGGATCACCGATGATCCGAGGCAGAAGGGCATTCGCAGATGAGCTTCCCCATCGAGACGACCGACGGACATCGCCTGGTCGTCACCACGGCCGGCGACCTCGCCCGGCCCACCGTCGTGCTGGTACACGGCTTCCCCGACGACCAGACGGTCTGGAACGGCGTCGCGCGCGTGCTGTCGGACCGGTTCCACACCGTGACGTTCGACGTACGTGGCAGCGGCGAATCGGACAAACCCCGGGCGATCTCCGCCTATCGCAAGGATCAGCTCGCCGCCGATATCGGCGCGGTAGCCGCGGCGGTCTCCCCCGACCGGCCGGTGCACCTGGTCGGCCACGACTGGGGCGCGGTGCAGGCATGGCACGCCGCCGCGGCCCCGGCGACGCGCTCGGCGATCGCCTCCCTGACCTCGATCTCCGGGCCCTGTCTGGACGGTGTCCCGCACTGGTTGCGCAGCAGCCTCGCCGCCGGACCGCCCGGATGGCGTGCGGTCGCCACGATGTGGAAGTCCCCGCTGTACATGGGCGCGCTGGCCACCCCCGTGCTCGGCGCGCTGCTGTGCAGGCTCGGTCTAGTCGACGCCGCGATCGGGCTCGCGCACCGACTGGAAGCCGGTGTGGCACCGGATATTTCGCCGCACCGGGCGCGCGACAACCGCGCCGGCCTCAAGATCTACAGCGCCAATCTGGTACCGACGCTGCTCCGTCCCCACATGCGCAGGGTCGGCGTGCCGGTGCAGGTGCTCGCCCCGCGTCGCGACATCTTCATCACGCCCGCCGCGCAGCGCGATGTGGCCCACGTCGCCGACCAGTGGCAGGTCCACGACGTCGACGGCGGCCACTGGGCCCCGGCGTTCAACCCCGCCGAGATCGCCGACCGCATCCGCGCGTTCGTCGACGCCGTCGAAGCAGCCACCACCGCAACCCAGGCAGGAGAACCCCGTGAGCACTCTGCGTGATCAAGACAAAGTCGCACTCAAAGCACGTGCCGTGGAATGGGATTGGACCGGTCTGCCGTTCCACTACGTCTACGACGACCCGTTCTCGACTCATGTGATCAACAGCTTCAACATGCTGCTGCCCGAGGGCGAGGTGTTCTTCGTCCAGGTCTTCCAGCAGGCGCTGCCGCTGATCACTGATCCCGAGGTCCACGAGGACGTCGTGGGTTTCATCGGGCAGGAGGCCACGCACTCGTCCGCGCATCAGAGCCTGGTCGACTACCTCGACCTGCACGGGCTCGACTCCACCCGGTTCACCGACCAGATCCGGTGGTTCTTCCGCGCTCTGCTCGGCGAGCGCGAACTGACCGACCGGCGTGCGCACAACTGGCTGCTCGAACGCGTCGCCGTTGTCGCGGCGCTCGAGCACTTCACGTCGTACCTGGGCGACTGGGCGCTCAACGCCGACGCGTGGCGCCGAGGCACCATCGAGCCGCGGGTGCTCGACCTGGTGCTGTGGCACCTTGCCGAGGAAGTCGAACATCGGCATGTCGCCTACGACCTGTTCACGCATCTGGACGGCAGCTATTGGCATCGCATCAGGGCCTATCTGGTCGCGATGCCCACCTTCGCCTTGCTGCACTTGCGCGGAATGCGGCTGCTGCTCAACGACGATCCGGTCGCCGAACACGGACTGTTCGCGACAGTGCGGGCCGCGCGCCGCGCCTGGCGCGCGGGGATGGTGCCGTCACCCGGCAGCCTCGCGAAGATGTCCATCGAGTACTTCAGGCCGTCCTACCATCCGCGCAATTACGGCTCGACCTCGCAGGCGGTCGCCTACCTCGCGGCCTCTCCCGCCGCACTGGCCGCGTCATGAGCGAGATCCGGACCACCACGGACCGGGTCGGCGTCGTGCTCGACCGTCGCCGCATCCCACCGTCTTTCACCGATCCGAACCGGCCCGACCGGGTCATGCGGGCCTACCGTTCCCTGCTGCGCTTCTACAGTGCGCTCAGCAACATGCGCCTGCCCGCGACCGGGCCTGCGGTCGTGGAGCGTGGCATCGCGGTCCGGGTCGTGGAGAAGACGACCGAGGCGCTGGGCGTGGTGAGCCTGACGCTGCGATCCTGTGCCGGAACCGAGCTGCCGCGCTGGCATCCCGGCTCGCACATCGATGTCACATTGCCGTCGGGGACGGTCCGCCAGTACTCGTTGTGCGGCGATCCCGACGACCGGACGACGTACCGGATCGCGGTGCGCTGGATCGACGGCGGAACGGCGTCGACCGAGATCCACGACGATGTACGCGCAGGCTCGATCCTGTCGATTCGTGGGCCGCGCAATGCTTTTCCGTTCGCTGACCCGGGGCTGTCGAAGGCCGGCGTCGACAACATCGCCTTCGTCGCCGGCGGGATCGGCATCACCGCCCTGCTGCCCATGATCGGCCACGCCCACCGCTCCGGCCTCGACTGGACCCTCACCTACTTCGGCCGCAACGAAGCGACCCTGCCGTTCCTGGCAGAGCTCGCCGCCACGGACCGGAACCGGGTCCGCGTGCTGACCACCGAGCGCAACGGCCGCCCCGACCCCGCCGAGCTGCTCGCCGACGTCCGCGCCGGGTCGTCGATCTACTACTGCGGTCCGCCCGTGCTGCACGACACTTTTCGTGCGTTCCTACCCGAAACGGGCGCGGCGGGACTGCATTTCGAACGCTTCTCGGCACCGCCGGTGATCGGTGGCGAGCAGTTCCGAATTCGTTTGGCGCGCACCGATACCGAGGTCGAGGTCGCCGCGGACCAGTCGGCCCTGTCCGCGGTGCGCGCGACCCGGCCGGGCACCGCCTACTCGTGTCAGCAAGGTTTCTGTGGCACCTGCCGGGTCAAGGTGCTTGCCGGTGCCGTCGAGAGCCGGGGGACCGCGCGGTTCCTCGACGAACCCGACACGATGCTGCTGTGCACCGACCGTGCGCGAGGACGCCGAGTCACCGTCGACCTGTGATCACCGATACCGAGTTCGCTCCAGTGATGCGCGCATCACTGGAGCGAACTTGTGGCCATCGGTCGTCCGCATACGAGAATCAGTCGATTCTCTCGGCGCGACACTGCCAGCCGCTGCCCGGTAGCCATCCCAGCGTCGAGAGCACCGCGCGTTCGGTGACACGGCCCGCATCACCCACGACCGCGATGCCGTCGATGATCTCCGGGCACGGTTGCGGGGGATGAAGCGCACCGGCAGCGGGCCGTGGATGCGTTCCTGAAGCGGGGCTTGCGGCGGGATAACCAGCGCTCACCGCACCTTGCGTTTTGAAAGTAGCACTCGTGGACGGTGCGATCGGCCAGTAGCCTGCTGGCCAATTGCCATGGGGTGGCACATTATCGAACTGATCCATCTAAGTTCAGGGCTGCGCCAGCAGCTCGCGTCGGAGCGTCATCGATCTGGTTCGGTCATGGTGGTGGCAGAAGAACTCCATGGGAAGAATCCTCGCTGACCACCACCACGTAACCGAGCAACCGCTGAACATCAATGCAGCGACATTTCTTGAATCACGAGGCAATTCTCAGACCGTGTGAGTCTGGTCCTGACGAACGATCTCGGCGACGGCGGCGGGTCGGCTGGCGGCGACTTCGTGTCCGGCGTCAGGGAGTTCGTGCAGCGCGGACCCTGGAAGCATCTGCAGTAGAGCGACGGCGAGATCGTGGCTGGAGAGGCGGTCGTCGGCGCCGCGGATCATGACGATCGGGGCGCTGATCTTCCGGATGTCCTCGCCGGGGTATCCGGTCGCATTGGTGTCGTCGATCCACATGGTCACGTTCTCCCTGACCAGCCGTTCGAAGTCAGGCTCCGGGTTCTTCGCGGTGTAGGCCGCCTCGGAGTACGGGCCATTCTGGTTGCGGTCGCGCCACCCTTGCGGGGTGACCTGCGACAGGAACGCGCGGCTTGCCTCTGGCAAGGTCCAGTCCGAACCGATCGTGAACAGCATCCCGACCCTTTCCGGGTGATGCGCGGCGAGTCGGAGCCCTGCGATGCCTCCGTCACTGAATCCCATCACGTCGGCACGCGCGACGCCGAGCTCGTCCAGGACAGCGAGCGCATCCCACTCGAGGCGCTGATAGCTCAACGGCACGTCGCCCAAGGTGGAGCGTCCGTGTCCGCGACTGTCCAGGCAGATCACCCGGCGGTCATGAGTAAGGAGGGGCACGAGTTCGGCGAAATCGGCGGTGCTCCCCATTCCGCCGTGGAGGAGCAGAAGCGGGGGCAACGTCCCTCGCCCGGAAAGTTCAACGGATAGCGAGGCACCTGCGACAACGACGGTTCGTACTTCCATAGCGACAACTGTTCCAGCCCCCACTGACATTCATCCCCAACCAAGCAACACGGATCGGCGGGCAACACCCGCCGGTCCGTGTTGCTTACCGTCTCAGGCGTAGCAATGCCTTTCAGATGGTCCGGTGGCCGAGTTCGACAGTCGCAGCCGGGTGCCCGACACCGCGCGCAAGCGGGTGCGGCTCGCCGGTGAGTACCGCGAGCGCGGCAGCGACTTCGTCCAAGTACGACTTGACGTAGGTGTCGGTAGTGCCGGAACTCTTACCACGGTGTCCGGCGAAAGCACGGGCCACGGCATAGCTGAAAGTTCGTTCGACCCAGGTCAACGTGGTGTGACGCAGCCAGTGGGCGGTAACACCTTGCGTGGCCACCCAGGGCAGTGACTCGCTGACCCGTCCCCAGATGTAGTCGTCGCGGTCGGTGACACGGCCCGCATCACCCACGACAGCGAAGCCGTAGATGATCTCCGGGTCGGTTGTGCGGGGGATGAAACGCACCGGCAGCGGGCCGTGGATGCGTTCCTGGAGCGGGGTCTGCGGCGGAACGACGGGCTCGATCACCGGCGTTCACCGCACCCGGCGCCGAGGGCGTCGAACAGGCTGGAAAGTGGCATAGATGCCACAAATCTGTGCGCGAGAGGGGACTTGAACCCCTACGTCCGTGGACACCAGAACCTAAATCTGGCGCGTCTGCCAATTTCGCCACTCGCGCTTGGATGTGTACGACCGTCCAAACTCTACCGGGCGAATCGGGCTTCGCGAAGCGTTGGGGCGGCGTGGCGTACTCGTGGGTAACACGACCTGGGGTTATAACGATTCGGTAACTCTCAATGTGAGGGGCACTCATGTTTGAGAACTCGGGTAACAGGCCGGACCTGCGCGTTCAAACATGAGGCTGCGTCATGTTTCAGAAGATTTCGGTACGGGCGTACAGAAATACTGGGGAGTAGCCCGCTACCGGGCCGGAAACGTGAGGCTTTCCTCATGATTTTGTGCGATTGTGGCTCTCAACAGGCCCGAGGGGCTGCCGGAAACGTGTGCGTGCCGTCGGTGGGCGACACGCCAGGAGAAGGAAGTCGAGCGTCTTGACGATCAACGAGAGCACCGAAATCGGCATGGGAGCGACCGCGAGCGCCAATGGTCGTGGCCAGGCGAGAGGTGTCCGCGCGGCGCTGCTGGAGCAGCTGCGCAACGGGGCGGGATACGCGTTGGCGTTCGGTGGACAGGGTGCGCAGTGGCTGCGCGAGCTCGAGGAGATCGGGCGCGACAGCGCGCTGGAGCCCGAGCTGACCGCGCTGGTCAACGACGCGGCCGTGCTGCTCGAGCCGGTTGCGACGCAGTTGCTGGTGGTGCGCCCCGGCGGTTTCGACCCGATGGGCTGGGTGCTCGAGAGCGAGCTCGACGAGCCGGAGGAGCCGTCCTCGGCGCCCTCGGACGCGGTGCTGCGCTCGGTGGCTGTGTCCATGCCCGGCGTACTGCTGGCCCAGCTCGCCGCGACCAGGGCATTGCGCTTGCAGGGCCTTGACCCGGTCGAGCACGCTCCCGTCGCCATCGTCGGACACTCGCAGGGGCTGTTCGCCGCCGCCGCGGTCGAAGCGGGCGGCACGCGTGACGCGGAGCTGCTGGCCATCGCCCAGCTCGTCGGCGCCGCTGCCGGGCTCGTCGCGCGCAGGCGCGGACTGATGCCGGTGGGCGAGCGCTCGCCGATGGTGGCGGTGTCGAACGTGGATCCCGAACAGCTGCGGGCGATCGTCGCCGAGGTGGCCGAAGGAGTCGACCCCGCGGTCGCCGCGGTCGTGTCGATCCGCAACGGGCGCAAGCGCGTCGTGCTCTCGGGTGCGCCCGCGCAGATCGATCGAGTGCGCACGCGTTGCGCGCAGCTGCACGACGAGCAGACCCGTGAGCGCGAGAGCAAGGCCCGCGGTGGTGCGGTCTTCGCGCCCGTGTTCGAGGACATCGCCGTCGACGTCGCCTTCCACCACCCGGCACTCGCCGAGACGGTCGAACTGGTCGCGGGCTGGGCCCGTCAGTGCGAGATCGACGCCGACCTCGCCGCCGCTCTGACCCAGCAGGTGCTCGTCGACCCGATCGACTGGGTCGCCACCGTCGACGCCGTGGTCGACGCGGGCGCGCAGTGGATCCTGGACCTGGGGCCCGGCGACCTGCTCTCGCGGGTGACCGGCGGCTCGCTCAAGGGCACCGGTGTCGGTGTGGTCGCCGCCGCCACCCGCGCCGGTCAGCGCAGCCTGCTCACCCCGGGCGCCGCGCCCGAGGCGTCGACGCCGTGGTCGGCGTTCGCGCCGAAGCCGGTGCGTCTGCCCAACGGCCGCATCGTCGTCGAGACCGCGTTCACCAAGCTCACCGGTCGCTCGCCGATCCTGCTGGCAGGCATGACCCCGACCACCGTCGACGCGAAAATCGTCGCGGCCGCGGCCAACGCTGGCCACTGGGCCGAGCTGGCCGGCGGCGGACAGGTCACCGAGCAGATCTTCGCCGACCGGGTGAGCGAGCTGCGTCAGCTGCTGCAACCGGGCCGCGCGGTGCAGTTCAACTCGCTGTTCCTCGACCCCTACCTGTGGAAGCTGCAGCTCGGCGGCAAGCGCCTGGTGCAGAAGGCGCGGGCCGCGGGTGCGCCGATCGACGGCGTGATCGTCACCGCGGGCATCCCCGAACTCGACGAGGCCGTCGCGCTGATCGGCGAGCTGTCCGAGGCCGGCATCAGCCACGTCGCGTTCAAGCCGGGCACCGTCGCCCAGATCAAGGCCGTGCTGCGCATCGCCGACGCTGTCCCGGACTACCCGGTGATCATGCACATCGAAGGCGGCAAGGCGGGCGGGCACCACTCCTGGGAAGACCTCGACGACCTGCTGCTGGCGACCTATGCCCAGCTGCGCAGCCAGGCCAATGTGGTGATCTGCGTCGGCGGCGGCATCGGCACCCCCGAACGCGCCACCGACTACCTCACCGGCACCTGGTCCACCGGCCACGGCTACCCGCTGATGCCCCTCGACGGTGTGCTCGTCGGCACCGCGGCCATGGCGACCCTGGAAGCCACCACCGCCCCCGCGGTGAAGCAGCTGCTGGTCGATACCCCCGGCACCCCCGATTGGGTCGGTGCGGGCACCGCCAGCGGCGGGATGGCCTCCGGGCGCAGCCAGCTGGGCGCCGACATCCACGAGATCGACAACGCCGCCTCGCGCACCGGTCGCCTGCTCGACGAGGTCGCGGGCGATGCCGAGGCCGTGGCGAGCCGTCGCGCCGAGATCATCGCGGCGCTCGACGCCACCGCCAAGCCCTACTTCGGCGACATCGCCACCATGACCTACCAGCAGTGGCTGGAACGCTACGTCTCGCTGGCTGTGTCGAGCGAGGTGCCGATCTCGTTCGACTGCGGCAGCGATATCGGTGACGCGATCCGCGACGCGACCCGCTCGGACTGGCTCGACATCAGCTGGCGCGACCGGTTCGCGGAGATGATGCGCCGCACCGAATCCCGGCTCAACCCGGCCGACAGCGGCGAGATCGAAACCCTGTTCGCCGACGACGACGCCTTCGAGCACCCCGTGCAGGCGTTGTGCGAGCTGAAGAAGCAGTACCCGACCGTCGCGGACACCGTGCTGCACCCGGCCGACGTGCCGTTCTTCGTTTCCCTGTGCAAGACACCGGGCAAGCCGGTGAACTTCGTGCCCGTCGTCGACGCCGATGTGCGCCGCTGGTGGCGTTCGGACTCGCTGTGGCAGGCCCATGATCCGCGCTACTCGGCCGATCAGGTGTGCGTCATCCCCGGCACCGTCGCTGTCGCGGGCATCACCCGCGTGGACGAGCCGGTCGGCGAGCTGCTCGACCGCTTCGAACAGGACACCGCGTACAGCCTGGTCAGGGCCGGTGTCGTCCCCGAGCCGGTGGACGCGCGTCGCGTCGCCGGTGTGGTGGCGGGAGCGATCGACACCGTGCTTGCCGCCCCCGATGTGCAGTGGGCCGGTCGCACCACCGTCAACCCGGTGCACCGCCTGGGTGACGTCTCGGAGTGGACCGTCGAGCAGGGGAGCGCGGTGCATCAGAGCACCGGTGCCACGCTGACCGAAACCACCGGGCCCGAAAGCGAATTCAGCTACGTGGAGCTTTCGGTGCCGCTGGCCCGCGACTCCGTGCGGATCCGCATCACCGTGCCGGCGAGCGTGTACTCCGGTGGCGCGCCGGTGATCACCGACGCCGACGCCGAAACCGCGATGTCGGCACTGCTCGGCGTTGCCGCCGGAAAGTCGCTGCCCGAGGTGAAAGCCGGTGTGGCGCACCTCAATCTGGCGTGGATGCCGGACCTGATCGCCGACCACGCCGGTGTCACCGGCTCCGGCCTGCCCGACACCCTCAGCACCCTCGGTCGCACCGCCCCCGATGTGCTCGTCGGCGCCTGCTGGCCCGCGGTCTTCGCGGTGCTCGGTGCGGCTCGCACCCCGGTCGGTGGCTGCGTCATCGAGGGCATGCTCGACCTGGTCCACCTCGATCACCAGGTCGAACTGCTGAACGAATTGCCCTCCGAGACAAGCATTCTTGTCGTTCGCGCCGAAGGCGGCGCGGTGGTCGACACCGACATGGGCCGCGTGGTCGAGGTCGTGGTGAACATCGGCCTGATCCTGGATCAGGGACTCGACGCCACCCCGCTGGCCCGCCTCGTCGAACGCTTCGCCATCCGCGGCCGCAACGGCGCGGGCGAGCTCACCGATCCGCCGCGTGCGGCCGGTGCGGTGTCCGACACCGCCACCGACACCCCGCGCCGCCGTCGCCGCGACGTGCAGATGGCCGCCCCGCGCGCCATGCACGCCTTCGCCGCGGTCTCCGGTGACCACAACCCGATCCACACCTCCGAGGCCGCCGCCAAGCTGGCCGGCCTCGGCAGCCCGATCGTGCACGGCATGTGGCTCTCCGCCGCTGCCCAGCACGCGGTGGTCGCCGTGGATCCCGAAAGCTCCGTTCCCGCACGCACTCTCACGGCATGGACCACCCGGTTCCTCGGCATGGTGCGCCCCGGCGCGACCGTGGACGTGCGGGTGGAGCGGATCGCGGTGGACGCGGGCGCCGAGATCGTCGAGGTCTCCTGCCGCGTCGACGGTGACCTGGTCATGACCGCGACCGGGCGCACCGCCGCCCCGAAGACCGTGTACGCCTTCCCGGGCCAGGGCATCCAGCGCAAGGGGATGGGCCTGGACGCGCTGACCCGCTCGAAGGCGGCCAAGCGGGTGTGGGAGCGTGCCGACGCGCACACCCGCGAAGCCCTCGGTTTCTCGATCCTGGCGGTGGTGCGCGACAACCCGACCTACCTCAAGGCGCGCGGTGTCGAACATCGGCACCCGGACGGCGTGCTGCACCTGACCCAGTTCACCCAGGTCGCCATGGCCACCCTCGGTGTCGCCCAGGTCGCCGAACTGCGGGAAGCGGGCGCGTTCGTCGAAGGCGCGATGCTGGCCGGTCACTCGGTCGGCGAGTACAACGCCCTCGCCGCCGTCGCCGGTGTGCTGCCGCTGGAGGCCGTGCTCGAGGTGGTGTTCCAGCGTGGCTCGGCCATGCACGAGCTGGTACCGCGTGATGCCAAGGGCCGCAGTGACTATCGGATGGCCGCCATCCGCCCGTCGCAGATCGGCCTGCCCGACGCCGAGGTGATCGACTTCGTCAACGGCATCGGCGCCGAGACCGGCGAGTTCCTCGAGGTGGTGAACCTGAACCTGCGCGGCTCGCAGTACGCCATCGCGGGCACGGTCGCCGGGCTCGAAGCGCTCGAGACCGAAATCGATCGCCGCCGTGCGGAATTCGGTGGCAAGCGGGCCTTCATCCTGGTGCCCGGCATCGACGTGCCGTTCCACTCCTCGGTGCTGCGCGACGGTGTGCCGGAGTTCCGGCACAAGCTCGAGCAGCTGCTGCCCGCCGAGGTGCACCCGGAAGTCCTGGTCGGACGCTACATTCCGAACCTGGTGCCACGCCCGTTCTCCCTGGATCGCGCGTTCCTCGCCGAGATCGCCGAACTCGTGCCCTCGGAGCCGCTCGTAGCCGTGCTGGCCGACTTCGACAGCTGGGCCACGCGCGATGCCGAGCTGTGCCGGGTGGTGCTGATCGAGCTGCTGGCCTGGCAGTTCGCCAGCCCGGTGCGCTGGATCGAGACCCAGGATCTGCTGTTCACCGACACCGCGCACGGCGGTCTCGGGGTCGAGCGCTTCGTCGAAATCGGCCTCGGCGCCACCCCGACGGTGGCGAACCTGGCCTCGCAGACGCTGAAGCTGCCCGCGTTCGGCGGGGCGACCGTGGAGGTCGTCAACGTCGAACGTGACGCCGCGGTCGTCTACTCCACCGATACCGATCCGGCCCCGGTCGACGACATCGACGAGACCCCGGTCGAAGCCGCGGCCGCACCGGCCACGGCGGCACCCGTCGTCGCCGCCGCTCCGGTGGCGACCGGCGGCCCGCGCCCCGACGACATCGCCTTCAGCGCCGCCGACGCCACCCGTGTGCTCATCGCGCTGTGGACGAAGCTGCGGATGGACCAGATCGGCCCGGTCGACACCATCGAAGGCCTGTGCGACGGTGTCTCCTCGCGCCGCAACCAGCTGCTCGTCGACCTCGGCGCCGAACTGTCCCTCGGTGCCATCGACGGTGCCGCCGACGCCGACATGGGCGCGCTGGCGGCCACGGTCGAACGCCTGGCCCGCACCTACAAGCCGTTCGGCAGCGTGCTCACCGACTCCATCGGCGACCACCTGCGCAAGGTCTTCGGCCCGTCGGGCAAGCGGCCCGCCGCCATCGCCGACCGGGTCAAGAAGGTCTGGGAACTCGGCGACGGCTGGGCCAGCCACGTCACCGCGGAGGTCTCGCTCGGCACCCGCGAAGGCGCCAGCGTGCGCGGTGGTGACCTCGGCGGTCTCGCCGGTGGTGCGCTCGGTGACGCCGCATCGGTCGACGCCGCCATCGACGCGGCCGTGCAGGCCGTGGCGGCTCGGCGCGGTGTCTCGGTCTCGATGCCCTCGGCGGGTGGCGCGGCAGGCGGCACCGTCGACGCGGCGGCGCTCGGCGAGTTCACCGAGCAGATCACCGGACGCGACGGCGTGCTCGCCACCGCGGCGCGGGTGGTACTCGAACAACTCGGCCTCAGCGAGAAGATCAGCGCTCCCGAGGCGACTGACGACACTCTCGCGGACCTCGTCTCGGCTGAATTGGGTTCGGACTGGCCGCGTCTGGTCGCGCCCGCGTTCGACGCCCGCAAGGCCGTTCTCATCGACGACCGGTGGGCCACCGCCCGCGAGGATCTCGCGAAGATGTGGCTCGGCGACGACGCCACCACCGCGGAACAGTCGATCGACGGATTCGCCGGCGCCGGTGAAGCCGTGGCCGCCCAGGCGAACTGGTGGCGGCAGCGGGCCATGCACGAGGCCCGTTCGGTGCTGGCCGGGGTGTACGCGCAGATCGCGAAGACCGCGCTCGACACCACCGAGCCAGGTCTGTGGTCCGACGACCTCGCCGTGATCACCGGCGCCAGCAAGGGTTCCATCGCGGCAGCGGTCACCGGCAAGCTGCTGTCCGGCGGCGCGACCGTGGTGGTCACCACGTCGGGTCTCAACGACGAGCGGCTGCGGTTCTACCGCTCGCTCTACCGCGACAACGCCCGCCACGGTGCGGCGCTGTGGGTGGTCCCGGCCAACATGGCCTCCTACCAGGACCTCGACGCGCTGATCGACTGGGTCGGCACCGAACAGGTCGACAACGCGGGCGGCGCCAAGATCAAGATCAAGGACGCGATGACCCCGACGATGCTGCTGCCGTTCGCGGCGCCGCGCGTCGCCGGTGACCTCGCCGACGCGGGCGCTCGGGCCGAAATGGAAATGCGCGTGCTGCTGTGGTCGGTGGAACGGCTGATCGGCGGCCTGTCCGCCCTCGGCGCCGACCACGACGTCGACGCGAAACTGCATGTGGTGCTGCCGGGTTCGCCCAACCGTGGTCTGTTCGGCGGCGACGGCGCGTACGGCGAGTCCAAGGCCGCCCTCGACGCGGTGGTCTTGAAGTGGAAGGCCGAGAAGTCCTGGGCCGAACGCGTCACCCTGGTGCACGCGCTGATCGGCTGGGTGCGCGGCACCGGGCTGATGGGCCACAACGACCCCATGGTCGAAGCCGTCGAGAAGGCGGGTGTGCACACCTGGTCGACCGACGAGATGGCCGACGAACTGCTCAAGTGGTGCACCTCGCGTGCCCGCCAGGTGACCATCACCGGCCCGCAGCAGATCGACCTCACCGGTGGTCTGGCGCGTGCCAAGCTCGACCTGCCCGCGCTCGCCAAGCAGGCGCAGGAGGCCGCGGCCGAGAAGGTCGAAGAAGCCGCCACCGTCGCGACGATCGCCGCACTGCCCGCCCCGCCGACCCTGAGTTCGGCACTGCCGGTGCCGGAATGGGCCCCGGTCACCGCGGAGCTGAGCGACATGGTCGTGATCGTCGGCGCCGGTGAGCTCGGGCCGTACGGCTCCTCGCGCACCCGCTTCGAGATGGAGGTCGAAGACGAGCTGTCGGCCGCCGGCGTGCTCGAGCTGGCCTGGACCACCGGTCTGATCCGCTGGGAGAACGAACCGAAGCCCGGCTGGTACGACACCGAATCCGGCGACTTCGTGCCGGAATCGGAGGTCGCGCAGCGCTACCACGACACCGTGGTCGAACGCTGCGGTGTGCGCCGCTACGAAGACGACGGCGCGATGCTCGACAACGCGGCCCCGCTGCTCACCTCGGTGTTCCTCGATCAGGACCTGTCGTTCACCGTCGCCGGCGAGGCGGAGGCACGCGCCTTCCACACCGCCGATCCCGAGCACACCGTCATCGCGCCGGTCACCGACTCCAGCGACTGGACCGTGACTCGTCAGGCGGGCACCGAGATCCGGGTGCCGCGCAAGGCGAAGCTGTCGCGTGTGGTCGGCGGTCAGATCCCGACCGGCTGGGATCCCACCATCTGGGGCGTCTCGGCCGACATGGCCGCTTCGATCGACCGGGTCGCGCTGTGGAACATCGTCTGCACCGTCGACGCGTTCGTCGGCGCGGGCTTCAGCCCCGACGAGCTGATGAGCTGGGTGCACCCGAGCCTGGTGGCCAACACCCAGGGCACCGGCATGGGCGGCATGTCCTCGATGCGCTCGCTCTACGTCGACAACCTGCTCGGCGAACCGCGCCCGAACGACATCCTCCAGGAAGCACTGCCCAACGTCGCCCTGGCGCACGTGGTGCAGTCCTACGTCGGCAGCTACGGCGCCATGGTGCATCCGGTCGCGGCGTGCGCCACGGCGGCGGTCTCGGTCGAGGAAGGCGTCGACAAGATCCGGCTCGGCAAGGCCGAGGTCGTGGTCGCCGGTGGCTTCGACGACCTGGGTATCGAAGGCATCGTCGGCTTCGGTGACATGTCGGCCACCGCCGACTCGGCGAGCATGCGCGCCAAGGGAATCAGCGACCGCTACTTCTCCCGCGCCAACGATCGCCGCCGCGGCGGGTTCGTGGAATCGCAGGGTGGCGGCACCGTGCTGCTGGCCCGTGGTGACGTGGCCGTGCAGATGGGTCTGCCGGTGCTCGGCGTCGTCGCCTTCGCCCAGTCCTTCGCCGACGGCGTGCACACCTCCATCCCGGCGCCGGGTCTCGGCGCATTGGGTGCGGGGCGCGGCGGCAGCGAGTCGCGACTGGCGGCCGAACTGCGCAAGCTCGGTGTGACCCCCGACGACATCGCGGTGATCTCCAAGCACGACACCTCCACCGCGGCCAACGACCCCAACGAGTCGGAGCTGCACGAGCGGCTGGCGGGCGCGCTGGGTCGTACCGAGGGCGCACCGCTGTTCGTGGTCTCGCAGAAGAGCCTCACCGGACATGCCAAGGGCGGCGCGGCGGCGTTCCAGCTCATCGGCCTGTGCCAGGTGCTGGAAAACGGTGTGGTGCCGCCGAACCGGAGCCTGGACTGCGTCGACGAGAAGATGGCGGGCTACCCGCACCTGGTGTGGGCGCGCGAGCCGCTGCGCTTCGGTGAGAAGTTCGCGCTGAAGGCGGGTCTGGTGACCTCGCTCGGCTTCGGTCACGTGTCCGGTCTGCTCGCGGTGGTGCATCCGCAGGCGTTCCTGGCCGCCATCGAACCGGCCGCGCGGGCGGAGTACCAGGAGCGGGCGCAGACGCGTCAGCTCGCGGGCAGGCAGCGGTTCGCCGAGGCCATGTGCGGCGGGTCGGCGCTGTACGAGAAGCCCGCTGATCGTCGACTGGGCGCCGACGGCACGCCGGCCAAGCAGATCCGTCAGCTCGAGGCCGACATGTTGCTCTCGCCGCAGGCGCGTCTGGACAGCGACGGCGTCTACAGCGCGAGCGGATGGGGTTGCGGCACCGGGCAAATCACCCCGCAGCCGACCGAAGCGTCGTAGGCTGCCGCTTTGTGACGATTCTCGGTATCGGCTTGGACTTGGTGACCATCTCCGAGTTCGCCGAACAGTTGCAACGGCCCGGGTCGACCATGCTCAGGGAGACATTCACCGCTGGTGAGCGTCGCTACTGCCAGAGCAAGCAGACCGACCCGGACCGCAGCTTCGCCGCACGCTGGGCCGCGAAGGAGGCGGTGCTCAAAGCTTGGGCATCGTCTCGTTTCGCCCGCAGTCCGCAGATCGGCGACAACCCGTATCCGCTCATCGAAGTCGTCAACGACGCGTGGGGCAGGCCCAGCATCAAACTCCACGGCCTCGCCGCGGAATTCCTGCCCCGCGTCCGAGTGCACCTCTCCCTGACCCATGACGGTGATACCGCCGCGGCGATGGTGGTGCTGGAAGACCCGGGCGAACTGGCCGATCTGATCGACGGCCGGGGCTAGAAATCGCGAACCGCTAGTGTTCCTCGGCGGTTCGCGATTCTTTTTCCGCCACCAGTAGATACGCCACCATGAGGCGCTTGAGTTCGGCGACCGCGTCGGTATTCGACTGGTTTTCCTGTACCGAGAAATTCAGCATCGAATACACGACGTGCACCAGCACTTCGGCCATCATCGTGCGCCGGGCGCGCGGGGTGCGCGGTGTCAGCGGCCGCAGCATCTGCGAGACGACCGCGGCGAATTCCTTTTCGTGCAACGCGCCTGTCGCGCGTGTGGACGGGGTCGACTGCATCGCCAGCCACACTTCGCGCCGTGACGGGTCGGTGGTCCACAGGTTCGCCATGTGGTCGACGAACTGGTTCATGTGCCGCAACCAGTCCAGTGAGGGCACTTCACCGTGGAAGTCGGCCAGCTCGCGGGAAACCGCAACCAGGTCTTGCCGATTGAGTTCACAGACGATCACGTACTTGTTGGCGAAGAACTGATACAGCGTGCCGATGGGCACCTCGGCGCGCTGGGCGACCTCTTCACAGGTGAACGACTCGAAACCCACCTCGACCAGCAACTCGCGCGAGGACGCCAGCAGCGCGTCGAATTTGCGCTTGCTGCGCTCCTGCGTCGGCCGCTTGCGCGGCATCAACTCCTGGGGGTCGTCCTGCAATTCCAGCGCAGGGTCCGGACGGCTCTGCGGTGACCGGGCCTGCGCGTGTACTTCCACCCATCCAGGCTAGCGGTATACACAGATCCGCGACACGCCTCTACCGACAGCGTGTCAACAACTGGCTGAAATCCCGACCCATCCATGCCCTGACCGGTGACGAATCATCAGATAAGTGTGCGTCTATCTGCACGCTTATTCGCGGCTAGCCAGCTCACGCCGCACCAGACCTACCGCGAAGTGACGGACCCTGCGTGGTCCCGTCCCGCACCGTTTCGCACAGGGGAAGGCAAGACTTGTGGCAGCAGGATCTGTGGTAACCCTCGGCGTCAGCACCGAACGGGGAGCCGTGCACGCGGTGGCGTTCGCCGAATCGGGCGTCACTCTCACGGATCGGATGCTGCTGCGGCGCACCGTCCGTGCCAACGGAGACGGTAAGGCCGAAGTGGCGGCAGCGGTACACACCGCCCTCGACGCGATCGCGACCGAGCTCGACGACGAGCACGAGATCGCCGGGGTGGCAGTGAGTTACCGCGACGCCGTCGAACGGCGCGCGATCGTGACCCGCCTGGCGGAGACTCAATGGCGCACGGCCTCGCTGGTTTCGGCGAAATCGTCGCATCTGTTCGTCGCGGGCGCGATGACCTGGCTCGACGAGTTCGACAATCTGCTCGTCTACGAGGCAGTGCCGGGCTACCAGGCGATGACACTGATCGACCAGGGTCGGCACCGTGTGCTCGCCGCGTACTCGCAGACCGGCGCACCCACACCCGACGCATTGCGCGCCGGGGTGTCGGCGGCGTGGGATCAGTTCGAGGCGGCGTCGGTGAAGCCGGCCGCGGTGGTGCTGATCGGCTCGTCGTCGGACGCACCCGCGGTGCGCGACGCGGTCGCCGGATTCGGGGTGCCGGTGCTGCCGTGCCGGTTGGCGCCGTTCGCGCCCGCCGCCGGTGCCGCGCTGGTCGCGCTCGGCGATACCGTCGTGGTGCCGATCTCGAGCGGGTCGCGGTCCAAGCGTGGGACGGCGATGGTCGCCGCGGCGGCGAGTGTGCTCGCGGGTGGGCTCGTGGCGGGTGGTTCGTACGCGGTGATCAACAGCGGGCCGCCCGCGGTCGACAACACGGCCGTGTCGTCGGAGCCCGGTGCCGCGTCGGCGCCGGTCATTCCGCAAGCCCCCCAGACACATGAAGCCGCCTCGGTGGAGTCCGGGTCGAGCGGCGGTGTGGGTTCCGGTAGCGGGTTGCAGGTGAGCCCGGTGGAAGAATCGCCCACGTCGCCGTACGAAACGGTGTCGCCGAATCCGCAACTGGTGAACCCGGGCGAGTTCCCGCTCGACTACCCGACCCAGCTGTACGGGGACGCGCCACAGGAAGACCCGCTTCCGCTCGAACCCGCTGTTCCCGTGGTTCCGCAGATTCCCGCCGCCGCACCGACCCTGCCCGGCACCGGCATTCCGCTCGGGATGCAGCCCGCGCAGGCGCCCATGCCGCAGGGCCCGCACACGGCGTCCGCCGACTGATCGTCTCCACCACGAAGGGGGCAGCGCACGCGCTGCCCCCTTCGTCGTTCTCAGACGTTGCTCTGCCGACGGAACAGCGCCCCCGCCGCGATGTACCCGACGAGCCCGATGCCGGCACACCACAGCACCGCGAGTACCCAGCTGTTGCCGATCGGCGTGCCCATCGACAACCCGCGCAGCGTCTCGATCACCGGGGTCACCGGCTGATTCTCGGCGTACCAGTGCAGCCACGTCGGCATCGACGAGGTCGGCACGAACGCCGAACTCACATAGGGCAGGAACATGAACACGAAGGTGAAGCCGTTGGCTGCCTCCGGGTTCGGGGCGAGCAGGCCCAACGCGGCCGCCAACCACGACAGCGCGAACACGAACATCGCCAGCACACCGAAAACGCCCAGCCAGCGCAGTGGGTCGGTGGTCGGGCGGAAGCCGAGCATCACCGCCACCCCGATCACGATCGCGGAGGTGATCAGATTGCGGATCACGCTCTCGGCGACGTGCCCGGTGAGTACCGCCGACCGCGCGATGGCCATGGTGCGGAACCGGTCGATGATGCCCTCGGCCACGTCGGTGGACAGCGCGAGCGCCGTGGTGGACGCCCCGAAACTCGCACACAGCAGGATGATTCCGGGTACCACGTAGTCGATGTAGGCGCCGGGACCCACATCCATCGCGCCACCGAAGACGAATACGAACATCAGCAGGATCATCACCGGCAGCACGACCGTCATGATCATGGTGTCGGGGCTGCGCAGGGTGTGGCGGATATTGCGGTCCAGCATGGTGGCCGAATCCTGCAGTGTGCGCGTGGCGTTCATGCCGCGACCTCGGTTCGTCCGGGCTGACCGGTCAACGCGAAGAACACGTCGTCGAGGTCGGGGGTGTGGACAGTGAGCTGCTCGATCGCGATATCGAGTTCGGCGAGGCGGTCGAGTAGCCGCTTGATCTCGACGGCGCTGCCGTCCGAGGGCACCTGCAGGGTCAGCTGTTCGGGATCGGGGTGGGCGCCGGTCGCGGTGTCGAGCGCGGTGGTCGCGGCGGTCAGCAGTCCGCGATCGGCGAAGCGGAACCGGATGTGGCCGCCCGGCACGAGGCGTTTGAGTTCGGCCGGGGTGCCATCGGCGACGATCCGGCCGTGGTCGAGTACGGCGATCCGGTCGGCGAGCTGATCGGCTTCCTCCAGGTACTGGGTGGTGAGCAGGATGGTTGTCCCCTCGGCCGCCAATTCCCTGATGGCGGACCACAGATCGCGTCGGCTCCGTGGGTCGAGGCCGGTGGTGGGTTCGTCGAGGAAGACCATGCGTGGCTCACCCATCAGGCTCATCGCGAGGTCGAGCCTGCGCCGCATGCCGCCCGAGTAGGAGGCGACCGGCTTGTCGGCGGCGTCGACCAGGTCGAAGCGTTCCAGGAGTGCGTCGCCACGGCGTCGGGTCTCGTCCTTGCCGAGGTGCAGCAGCCTGCCGGTGAGGCGCAGGTTCTCGGCGCCGGTGAGTACCCCGTCGACGGCGGCATACTGACCGGTGACGCCGATCAGGCGCCGGATCGTATCGGGGGCTTGCGCCAGGTCGTGTTCGAAGAGCCTGACGTCGCCGCGATCGGGCCTGCTGAGGGTGGCCAGGATGCGGACCAGCGTGGTCTTGCCCGCACCGTTGGGCCCGAGCAGGGCGAAGACGGTGCCCGCGGTGATGTCCAGGTCGAGGTCGTCCAGGACGACATGGGAGCCGTAGGTCTTGTGCAATCGGCGGATCGAGAGTGCGGGCGGTGGTGGCGATGTCATGAGTTCTCCCCGATCGAGAAACTGTTTATGTAATAAACACAGTTTATAGGCTAAACAGTTCTTGAGCGCAAGGGCGCGCGGGTTAGAGTCGAGGCGAGCAGAGGAGGCAGATGACGACGTCCGGCGACATGGCGCTACCGAAAGCGGTCGAGCTGATGTGGGGGCGCGAGCAACCCGGCGGCAGGGGGCCCAAACGCGGGCTCACCCTGGATCAGATCCTCGACGCCGCGACCGAAGTGGCCGATGCGGAGGGTTTCGCGGCGCTGTCGATGAATCGGGTCGCCAAGCAGCTCGGCTTCACCGCGATGTCGCTGTATCGGTACGTCGACAGCAAGAACACGCTGGTCGACCTGCTGATGGATCGCGTGGTGGGGGCCCCGCCCGAGATCGCCGCGGGAACGCCGTGGCGGGTGGGTCTCGAGCGGTGGGCGCTGGCCGAGTTCGAGCGGCTCGGCCGTCATCTGTGGTGGTTGGACATCCCGCTGAGCAGGCCGCCGATGGGGCCGAACAACATGGCCTGGCTCGAAACCGCGCTGCGGGTTCTCGCCGAGGCGGCCGTGCCGGAGCCGATCAAGCTCCAGCTGGTGATGAACGTGTCGATGTTCGTGGTCGGTAAACGGCGGTTCCTCCGGGATCTCCAGGAGGAAGAGGGCGGCGACTTCGCCTCGGTGATGGCCAGGGTGCTCGACCCGCAGCGCTTCCCCTCGGTGTCGGCCGCCCTCTCCCATGCCGCGTTCGACGATGACGATATCGACTGGGAGAGGGCCGACTTCGAGTTCGGCCTCGCCCGTTTGCTCGACGGTTACGAGGTCTTCATCGCCACCTTCGGCGACTAGACCGACAGGTCGCGGCGCAACTTCGCGACGTGCCCGGTGGCGCGGACGTTGTACTGGGCAACCTCGATCTTGCCCTTCTCGTCGACCACGAACGTCGAGCGGATCACACCCGTCACGGTCTTGCCGTACATCATCTTCTCGCCGAAGGCGCCCCATTCTTTGAGCACCTCGCGCTCGGGGTCCGAGAGCAGCGGGAAGGTCAGGTTCTCGTTGTCGCGGAACTTGGCCAGCTTGGCGGGCTTGTCAGGAGAGATGCCGAGCACCTCGAGGCCCGCGCCGCCCAGCTCGGCCAGATTGTCGCGGAAGTCGCAGGCCTGCTTGGTGCAGCCGGGGGTGCTGGCGGCGGGGTAGAAGTAGACGATCACCTTGCGGCCGCGGTAATCCGACAGCGACACGTCCTTGCCGTCGGCGTCGGGCAGCGTGAATTCGGGGGCGGTGTCTCCGGGGGAGAGGCGATGGTTGTCGGTCACCACCGCACGGTAACCGACCGGGTCCGCGAGGCGCATGGATAGACTCGGTGACGAGCAGCAAGACATATACCTGGAGGTGACGGTGGCCAAGGACGACACCGACCGGATCGAACGCGAGATCGAGATCGCGCGTACCCGGTTGGCGACCACGCTCGACGAACTGGCGGTGCGCGCGGATCCGCAACGGATCGCGGAAGACACCAAGACGATGGTGGTCGCCAAGTTGAACGAGCCGAAGGTCAAATACACGCTGATCGGAGCGGGCGCCCTGGTGGCCGGCCTGGTGCTGATCAAGATCTTCCGCAGCTGAATCAGCAGGCCGGACAACAAAAAACACCCGATGTGCCAACGAGTCACATCGGGTGTTTTTTGTGGCTTTACTGCGTGGGGCAGGCCAGGCCGTCGCCATCGGGGTCGAGGTGCGGGGAGTAGCCCGGCTCGCCACGGAACAGCGGCGCGCGGCCTGCGGCCATCGCGTCGTCGCAGCTGCGGAACGCGCCACCGGCCGAACCGGACTGGACCAGGTTGGCCGAGCCGGTCGCTCCGAGGATGGAGTCGAAGCTGGACGAACCGGTACCCGCCGAGCCCGATACCGGGTCGGCGTGGGAGACGGGAGCGGCGATCAGGGCGAGCCCTACGGCGGCAAGGCTGACGGTGAGCCGACGAACGTTCATGAATTCCTCTATGTCTGCTGCGGTTCGGGTGTGGTCACGGCCACGATGTGGCCGGTAGCCCCGTCCACCTTTGTGACGGGGCGACCGATTGTCAACCGCACGCGACCCGAGGATTCGCCGGGAGTCTCGGTCGGTTATTCACCCAGTCTGCGCCCGGTCAGGTGTTCGGCCGGGATGGTGCCCATGCGACCCGCGTTGAAATCCTCCATCGCCTCGATGATTTCCTCCCGAGTGTTCATCACGAACGGCCCGTATTGAATCACCGGTTCGCGCAACGGAGTTCCGCCGAGTAGCAGGACCTCGAGATCGCCGGTGGTGCTGTGCTGGGTGAGATCGGCGGTCAGGGTGAGGGCGTCGCCCTTGCCGAAGACCACCAGCTGCCCGGCGCTGATCGGCCTGCGATCGACGCCGACCGTGCCGCTGCCCGACAGCACATAGGCCATCGCGGTGAAGTCCTTCGGCCACGGCGTCTCCAGCTGGGCGCCGGGGACTAGCGAGGCGTGCGCGTAGGCGATCGGGGTGTAGGTGGAGCCGGGGCCGGAGAAACCGGCGAACTCACCGGCGATGACGCGCACGAGCGCGCCGCCGTCGTGCGAGCTCACCAGGGTCAGTTCGCTCGCGCGCAGGTCCTGGTAGCGCGGGGTGGCGAATTTGTTCGCCCGCGGCAGGTTCACCCACAGCTGGATTCCGTGGAACGTGCCGCCGGAGATGACGAGCTTCTCCTCGGGCAGTTCGTCGTGCAGCATGCCCGAGCCCGCGGTCATCCACTGGGTGTCGCCCTCGCCGATGACGCCGCCGCCACCTTGGGAATCGTGGTGGACCATGGTGCCGTCGAGCATGTAGGTGACGGTTTCGAAGCCACGGTGCGGGTGCCACGGCGCGCCCTTGGCCGCATACGGCTCGTAGGCGACCGGGCCCATCTGGTCGAGCAGGATGAACGGGTCGGCCGAGCGTAGGTCGACGCTGGGGAACGGCCGGGTCACCTCGAAGCCGGCGCCCTCCTGCTGGCGCGCGGCGGTGACGATCTGGCGAACCGGGCGCTGGGTCTCGGTGACATCGGGGCGGGGCAGCCGGGGCAGCACCATGATGTCGTCGACGGTGATAGCTGGCATGGGGTGCCTCCTGGGAGCTTCGTCATGCTGTTGGTTTCCATGTCAACCAACAGAGTTCTAGAATCATTCCCGTGCCCAGATGGTTGTCCGAAGAAGAGCAGCAGACATGGCAGTCCTACATCCTCATGCGTCAGCGACTCGACGCCGTCCTGGCCGCGGGTCTGGGCGAATACGGACTATCGATGGCCGACTACGAGCTGCTGGTCCCGCTGTCGGCGGCACCCGACGGATGCCTGCGGGCCAAGGAGCTGGCCGCCCAGGTCTGCTGGGACAAGTCCCGGTTGTCCAAGCATGTGGCCCGCATGGCCGCTCGCGGACTCGTCGATCGAGTGCAGGCCGAGGACGACGCGCGCGGAATCGTCGTGTCGCTGACCGAGGCCGGCCGCACGGTGTTGCGCGAGGCCGCACCCGAGCATGTCGAATTGGTGCGGGAGGTGTTCGTCGACCGGATGACCGACGCGGAGAGCACGGCGATCCGCTCGCTGGCAGGCAAAGTGATCGCGGCGAGTGAGGCCCGAAGCGATTCGGCCGGTTAACGATTCGGGCCACCGACCCGATGCGCAGTAGACAGGGCTCGAACTTCGCACGCAGGGGTGGTGGCATGAAGACAGCCGGATACATCGTTTCGATGGGCATGCTGTGTGCGTTGTCGGTCGCGGGGTGCTCGACCGAAGACGGCACCGCGCAACCGGCGACGACGACCGCTCGCGGTGGCTCCTGGGGTTCTGGTGCGCCCGCCACCGAACTGCCCGGTGCGGGCGGTCCGACGACCGCGCCGGATCGGTCGCCGGTGATCACCGTCGTTCCGACGACGCCGGGCCCTCGCCCGACCGGTCAGGGCGCACCGAGCAGCCTCCCCGGCACCACCGCGCCACAGCCGCCGGTCGCGACCGACGTCGTCTCGCTGGTCGCCGTCGACGCCGCGGGTCAGCCGTCCAACGGTTTCACCGTGTCCGGCTCCACTCCGGTCGGCGTCCTCGACTGCTCCCACATGTCGCCGAGCCGCTCGGCCACCACCGCGGGCATCTACGAATGCGGTGCTTCCGCCGACTCGGCCAACGTGTGCTGGGCGGCTCCCGACAAGGCATCCCTGCTGTGCGCGAACGATCCGTGGCAGCGCGGTCTGCGCCGGTACACCGTCGACCCGCCGGTCGCCGATATCGGCAAAACCGCGTCGCCCGAGCCGTGGGCACTCGAACTCGCCGACGGCCGCCACTGCCGCATCCGCGTCGGCGGCGCCTGGGGCGGCCGCTCCGACGGCCTGGTCGGCGCCTACTCCTGCGACGGCGGCAACGACGTCGTCCTCCAGCCGTCCACCGCCCGCACCGCCATCGACACCTCGACCAGCACCTGGCAGGTCAGGATCGGGCCACTCGGATCCGGCGCACCCGACTTCCCCGCGCCCGCGACTGTCGCCGTTCGCACCGCCTATTTCGCCGCGGTGAGCTGAGGCAGGTGCGTGGCTGTCCTCGATGTCGAGCCCGCCCTGTCGTGGCGGTACGTTGAGATATGCCCATCGCCTCGCTCAACGGCATCCAGCTCAGCTACGACGTCACCGGTTCGGGACCGCTTGTCCTGCTCGTGATGGGTAGTGGGAGTCCTGGACGTGTCTGGCGCACCTATCAGGTGCCCGCCCTGGTCAAGGCGGGGTTCACCGTCGCCACTGTCGACAATCGGGGGATCGCGCCGTCGTCGGAGTCGGCTTCGGGGATCACCATGGCGCAGCTGGTCGGTGATACCGCCGCGCTGATCGAGCACCTCGGGGCTCCGGCGCATGTGGTCGGCACCTCGATGGGCTCGCGGATCGTCGCCGAACTCGCGCTGGCCCGGCCGGAGTTGCTGCGCCGGGCGGTCATGTTCGCCGCCACCGCGCGGCCGTATCCGGTGACGAGCACCCTCAGCAAGGGCGAGCAGGCGTTGTTCGACAAGGGGATTCAGCTACCGCCGGAATACGCGGCCGCCGTCAAGGCGATGATCAATCTGTCGCCACACACTCTGGCCGATCCGGCCAAGGCGCAGGAGTGGCTCGATATCTTCGAATTCACCTCGGGGAAGGGAACCCCCGGCACTCGGGCGCAAGCGGCAATGGATCGGTCGCAGGACCGGCGGCAGGCGTATCGGGGGATCTCGGTGCCCAGCTTGGTGGTCGGGTTCGCCGATGATCAGATGGTGCCGCCGCGGTTCTGCCGGGAGGTCGCCGAGGCGATCCCGACCGCCACCTATACCGAGATCGAACGGTGTGGGCACTACGGATATCTGGAGCGGCCCGACGAGGTCAACCGCATCCTGATCGAATTCCTCTCCGCTGCTCGATAATTCACCACTCACAAGGATCTTCGATGACCGATTCGCCGAACTGCCCCGCCTGTGACGACACGTTCACCTATCGGGAGATGAACGGGACGTGGGTGTGTACCAACTGCGCCAATCAGTGGGGACTGCGCCTGGTCCCGGATCTCGACGACGCCTGAGCCGAGGGCCGGTCAGCTCGTGGTCAGCGCCGACGCGGCGGCCGCGGCGATCGCGGTGGCGACGGCGGCGAGGGCGGGGGAGTGCAGCTTCCACTGCTGCCAGTACAGCGGGACATCGATGTGGGAATCACCGTCGATGTTGACCAAAGTGCCTGCGGTGCGGTCTTTCCCGGTTTGCAGGTCGGGCAGCATGCCCCAGCCGAGGCCGAGCCGCACCGCATCGGCGAACGCGCTCGACGAGGGCACGTAGTGACCCGGCGGATCGACCTGGCGACGGGTGCGCCGGCGTAGCTGGCGGAGCTGGAGATCGTCTTTGCGATCGAAGTGCACGACGGGCGCGTGGGCATACGCGGCGGAGGTCGGGCCGTCGGGGAACCAGGTGCGGACGAACCGCGGTGTCGCCGTGGGGCGGTAGCGCATCGCCCCCAGCGGGGCCACGGTGCAGCCCTGCACCGGTGTGGCGGTGGCGGTGATCGCGGCGGTCACCGTGCCGTCGCGCAGCAACCGGGTGGTGTGTTCCTCGTCTTCGCGGTGCAGGTCGAAGGAGATCCCGGCGGGCACGCTCGCGAGCGCGGGCATGACCCACGATTCGAGGGAGTCGGCGTTGACGGCGATCGGGATGCGGATCGGCCGGTCGGCGGGGCGGTCGGCATCGCCGAGTTCGCGCGCGGTGTCGCCCGCGAGCAATTCCACCTGCCGGGCCAGACGCAGCACCGCGAGCCCGGATTCGGTGGGGCGCACCGGTTTCGAGCGTTGCACCAGCACACGTCCCGCCGATTCCTCCAGCGCTTTGATTCGCTGGCTGATGGCCGACGGGGTGAGGTCGAGCCGACGGGCGGCCGCTTCGAACGTGCCCTCGGTGAGGACGGCGTTGAGGGCGCGCAACTGGTCCAGTTGGAAATTCACTGAAGCAACTCTAATGGTTGTGAAGAATCATTAGCTGGACTGTAAATTGACGGACTCTTAACGTCGAGAGCTGTGACGGCATCATCGGCGGCGTCGGCCGCCCTCTCCGGATTGGGCTTCGGGCTCTCGCTCATCGTGGCCATCGGCACGCAGAACGCGTTCGTGCTGCGCCAGGGGGTGCGTGGGCAGCACGTGTTGCCGGTGATCGCGGTGTGCGCGGTGTCCGACATCGTGTTGATCGGCGCGGGCGTGGCCGGATTCGGGGCGGTCGTCGAGTCGTTTCCGGCGGTGCTGACCGTCGCCCGGTACGCGGGGGCGGCCTTTCTGGTCGGCTACGCGCTGCTGGCGGCTCGGCGCGCCCTGGGTTCGTCGACCCTGATCACCGACGCGGCGGGTGCCTCGGTGGCCGTCGGCGCGTCCGTACTCACCTGTCTGGCGCTGACCTGGCTCAACCCGCACGTGTATCTCGACACGCTGGTCCTGCTCGGTTCCTTCGCCAGCACCTACGCGGCGCCCGACCGCTGGTTCCTCGCCGCCGGAGCCATGCTCGCCAGCGTCCTGTGGTTCGGCGCCCTCGGCTACGGTGCTCGCCGGCTCGGTCCGCTCTTCGCGCGCCCGAGCGCGTGGCGTGTCCTGGATTCGCTGATCGCCGTGGTCATGCTCGCGCTGGCCGTCGGCCTACTGCTCGCCTGAGGCGCGGTGTTAGGACTCCCACGGCTTCACCGGGGGCTTGACCCACAGCAGCTTCTCGTCGGCGTGGGTGCGCACCGCGGCGGCGTGCCCGGGGTTGCGGGCCGCCCAGGCGTCCTTCTGGTCGAGGAGGTCGGCGACCACCTGCCAGGTTTCGCCGGTGCTCGGCGGATTGGTGTCGGCGGCGCGGGCCAGCTTGCGCAGGGTGGCCGCGGGCAGGGCGAGCAGTTCGGCGCTGCGGATATCGCGTGACCAGACGTAGGCGGCCATGCGGCGGGCCTTGGCGACGCGGCTGGCGGTGGCCGCGTCGGAATGCGCGTGATCGGGTGCCTGATCGGCGCTGTCTGGCACGACGGCGATTCTACGACGGAACGCCCGCGCTCCGGTCGGCGATGACCGGGGCGCGGGCGTTCACCCGTCAGGTTGCTCAGTAAGCGGAGTTGACGTTGTCCATGGAGCCGTAGCGCTGCGCCGCGTAGTTGCAGGCCGCGACGATGTTGGCCACGGGGTTCCAGACGTCGAAGGGGGTGCCCTCGACGTGGTAGGTCGCGAAGGTGGGGTCGATCACCTGGAGCAGGCCCTTGGAGGGGATGCCCATCGCGGCGTTGGAGTCCCACAGGTTGATCGCCTGGGGGTTGCCGGTCGACTCGCGCATGATGTTGCGGTGGATGCCCTCGTAGCTGCCGGGGATGCCCTTGGCGGCCATGATGTCGAGCGCTTCGGTGATCCAGCCGTGCAGGTTGTCCTCGTAGGACTTCACCTCGGGCATCGGGGCCGGGGCGGCCTCGGGAGCCGGGGCGGCCTCCGGTGCCGGGGCGGGAGCGGCCTGCGGCGCGGGCGCCGGGATGGCCTGGATGGCGGGGGCGGCGCCGACGGCGGGGATGTTCTCCGCCTGCTCGACGACCATGGCGGCACGCTCGGGAACGCTGTCGTCGGCGAACGAGACGGCGGAGGACGCGGCTACGGCGACCAGGCCGACCGCGGCGACTGCCACGGTGAACGCCTCACGGCGCGAGCGACGGCCGATAACGGTGCTGAGCTTGTCTTTGTTGAGCATGGCTTTTCTGTTCCTTCATCTCTGTCTGGCGACGCAGGCCCTGCATCAGGGCGCGATGGATCGCGCAGCGCGCACGGGAGTACACGCCGGTCAGGCGATGCGTTGTTTCTGTCTGTATGGGAAGGTGCGACACTGTCGGGGGACGAACGCTCGATGGCAGTTCATCGCTGGCGTCGCACGGTGCTCCACAGCTGGCTGCGGGGAGACCACGCGCTGTTCGGTGCTATCGGAGGTTGGATACTTCCGGGCTAACCAAACCGCAGGTCCGTTTGTGACCTGATGACAGAATGGTCACGACGGGTTAACGCAAGGTGAACGAAACCTGAACGGCAAACGCTGCCGATCTTGGTTCATTGCCGGGCAGTTGCAGAATCGTTATCTATGCAGGAGGTTTGCGACTCTGATCTGCGTGGCGGCCGTCACAGAAAAAGTTTGCCCGAATCAGGTTTTGCGGGGGTTTGCGCAGCTAGAGCGAGTCCGAATCGGGCTCTGAGCGCTAGCACGCCGGATTGTCCATGGCAGTCCGATAACGAGATCGTGACCGTTGCCCGGCAACTGCGGCTACCACCTCTCGCAGACCGGCCATGCGGGGCTCGTCCGTCTCGCTCGAACGCCATACGATGCCGAAAGTGCAGTCGGCGAGTGCGTCGACCGGCACGAAGCGCAGGTCGGGGCGTGGGTACAACTGTGCGGCAGAGGCGGGGACGAAGGCGACCGCGCCGGTCAGTGCGACGGTCGCGAGCATCGACTCGAACGTCGTGCCCATGGCCGTGGCATAGCGAACGGCTCGGCCGTCGGGCCGCGGGTCGGCGGCCCAGTACGCGCGTCCCTCGGGGAACGACTCGGGCACCATCGTGACGACCGCGTGGTGTGCGAGATCGGCCAGGCGCAGCGACTCTCGTCGCGCCAGCGGATCCGTCGCGGCCAGGCATGCGACCCGGCGCTCGACCACGAGTGGAACGACGTGCAGATGCGACGGAACAGGCACATGGACGAACGCCGCATGGATTTCACCGCGCTCCAGCGCGGCCAGCTGCTCGGTGAACGTGTCGATCACCTGCACACGAGGGCCCAGTTCCGGAAAACGTGTCGATATTCCATCGATGATCTGGCGGGTCGGGCCGAGTGCCGTAAAACTCTCGCACACCCCGATCCGCAATATTCTCACCTCTGTCGTGGCGTGATTCGCCATTTCTCTCAACTGCTCCGAGGAATCCACTATCGAACGAGCCAGCGGCAGCAATTTCAGCGCGATAGGAGTGAGTTCTACGCGTCTGCTGGTTCGATCGAAGAGCCGAACTCCCAATCGTTGCTCCAGTGCCCGGATTTGCTGGCTGAGTGCGGGCTGAGTCAGGTACACGCGGCGCGCTGCCCGGCCGAAATGCAGCTCCTCGGCGAGAACCAGCAGCAGGCGGAGTTGGTGGGGTGTGGGGTCGTCGCCCTGCAAGCTCGAGCCTGTCCCATCCATAACCCACACTCTATCGATGACGGCGAGATCCTGATAGTTACACCGTTGTGAGGCATCGCCCGGGCTGGCAAGGTTTATTTCGCTGCCGCCACGGATTGACCAGCAGGAATAGGAATCATGCGACAAAGTCTCGCCGCACTCGTATTGTGCGTCTTCGGTATTACGACCGGTGAATTCGTGATCGCGGGAATCCTTCCCGATGTCGCGGCTGAATTCGGCGTCTCTATTTCGGCGGCCGGGCTTCTGGTGACCGCTTATGCCGTCGGAATGATCTTCGGTGGACCGGTCGTCACCGCGCTCACTGCGCGCTACTCGCGCAAACCGTTGATCAGCGTGCTGCTCTTGATCGCGGTGGCAGGCAACGTCGCCTCCGCGCTGGCGCCCTCCTATGAGCTCCTCTTCGTTGCCCGCGTTGTCACCGCGCTGGTCACCTCCACGTTCTTCGCGAACGCGATCGTCATCGCGACCGCGACCTCGCCGCCGGACAAGCAGGCGTCCACGGTCTCGAAGCTGGTCTTCGGGATGAACATCGCAATGGTGCTGGGTGCACCGATCGGGACGCTGCTGGGCAATCGGTTCGATTGGCGTACACCGTTTTTCGCGATTGCGGCGGTATGCGCTCTCGGCTTGGTGCTCGTTCTGCGCTCGGTCCCGGAGGTGGCGAACTCCGGCGGGTCGGCGTGGTCGGAATTGCGGGTGTTCGGCGATCGCGACGTTCAGCTGGCCATTGCCGTCACGGCGATCGGCAGTGCGGGCGTGCTGATGGTGTTCGTCTATTTCGCGCCGTTGCTGACCGAGGTCGCGACGTTCGCCTCCAGCGCTGTGGCGGTGATGCTCCTCGTCTACGGCCTCGGCGCCACAGTGGGCAACGTCGTCGGCGGCAGACTGTCCGACCGCTCACCGAAACGTGCGCAGCTCGGTCTGCTCGTGTTGCTGGCCTGTGCGTTGCTGCTGATGTGGGCGGTGAGCGGCCAGACCGTGCTCATCGGCGTGATGGTGTTCCTGGTGGGTGCACTCGGCTTCTCGGTGATCCCGGGAATGCAGGCCCGTGTCCTGAACACCGCGAGGCGGGCCCCGACGCTCGCTATCGCGGTCAACGCCTCGGCGTACCAGCTCGCCGCGGCCTTCGCGGGCTGGTTCGGCGGGCAGGTGATCGACTCTGCCGGACTGCGCGTCGTGTACCTGGTCGCCGCCGCTGTCACTGTCCTCGGTATCGCTGTCAGTGCTGCCGCATGGCACCGTGACACTGCCGAGAGCAAGCGCGTCGCGCCAGTGGCCAACTCTGCCCCTCGTGAGCGAGATCACTGAACGGTGACGGCCTATCCGGCGGCCGAAACAAACGAAGCCCCTGACCATGGGACCTGGTCAGGGGCTTCGTTGTGGTGCGCCATCAGGGACTTGAACCCCGAACCCGCTGATTAAGAGTCAGCTGCTCTGCCAATTGAGCTAATGGCGCATGTCTTTGTTCTTTGCCCCGTCTCCGGTGCGGAACAAACATTAGCAGGCCGTGGGGCGGAAAGTGAAATCGGGCGCTGACCAGCAACAATGCGGCACATCCGGCGTTGTTAACACCGACGACCTCCGGACCTATCTAACGATTGTGACTTGGTCGTGTCGCGGGGGCTTTCCCGTTGGAACCGGCCGGGCCAGCTGGCAGAATGGGCGAGACGTCGAGTTCGTAACGCCCCCCGCCAACACGGATGGCTCTAGCGATTCGGGTCGGTGGGATCTGCGGCGCACTGTAATCGCGTCGGTACGGAAACGGGGTTGACATGGGTAAGAAGCGGGGGCGACCTCGGTCGCTACGGACGATCGTTCCGATGGTGCTGTTGGCGGTGTTCGCGCTCGGCGCGTCGGCCTGCTCGGCCGCCGAGGGCACCGGGGTGGAGGTGGCGATCGATCGCAACCCCCTCGCCGAGCTCATCAAGCCGAAGCTCGTCTCGACCATCAAGGACGGGCAGGTCGGCGTCTCGCCCGGCATGCCCATGGCTTTCCAGGTCGAGGACGGCAAGTTCACCGACGTCACGCTGACCAACCAGCAGGGCGCCGCGGTAGCGGGTCAGCTGGCCGCGGACGGGCGCTCCTGGTCGACCGCCGAGGTGCTCGGCTACGGCAAGACCTACAAGCTCACGGCCTCGGCCATCGGGCTCGGTGGCGCGAACTCCTCGACGCTGAGCTTCACCACCAGCTCGCCGAAGAGCCAGACCAAGCCGTACCTGCTGCCCGGCGAGGGCGAAGTGGTGGGAATCGGTCAGCCGGTCGCGATCCAGTTCGACGAGAACATCCCCGATCGCCGTGCCGCCCAAGAGGCCATCAAGATCACCACCGAGCCCGCCGTCGAGGGCGCCTTCTACTGGGTGAACAATCGCGAAGTGCGGTGGCGCCCGGAGCACTACTGGACACCGGGCACCAAGGTGACCATCGATGTGAACGTCTACGGCAAGGACCTGGGCAAGGGTCTGTACGGCCAGGACAACATCCATTCGTTCTTCACCATCGGTGACGCGGTGGTCTTCACCGCCGACGACAACACCAAGCAGGTGGTGGTGGAGAAGAACGGTCAGGTGATCATGACCATGCCCACCTCGATGGGTAAGGACAGCACGCCCACCGACAACGGCGTCTACATCGTCAGCGACCGGCACGAGAAGATCATCATGGACTCCTCGACCTACGGTGTGGCGGTGAACTCGTCCGACGGGTACCGCACGCCGGTCGACTACGCGACGCGAATCTCCTACAGCGGCATCTTCTTCCACTCGGCACCGTGGTCGGTGGGGCAGCAGGGCTACTCCAACTCCAGTCACGGCTGCCTGAACCTGAGTCCGGCGAACGCGCGCTGGGTGTACGAGAACGCCAAGCGTGGTGACATCACCGTCATCAAGAACACGGTCGGCGGCACCCTGTCCGGTGTCGACGGGCTGGGTGACTGGAACATCGCGTGGCCGGAATGGAAGGCGGGCAACGCCGACGCTCCGTAGGCGCGCGACAGACGAAAAACGAAGGGGCACCGGATTTTTCCGGTGCCCCTTCGTTGTGTCTGTGGACCGCTCAGAGCGGGGTGGGGAGTTCGCTGCAGTCCATCATCGCCTCGCCCGCGACCGCGAGCGCGCTACCGAAGGCGCCGCACAGAATGCGGCCGCCGAACAGCAGGCGGTCGAGGTTGGGCAGGCCGGCCGAGCCGGTACCGGAGGATCCGGTGGTTTCGACGCCGGTGGTGGAGCCGCTCTGCGCCGAACCGGATTCGGGCTGATCGCTCGGCAGGCCGAAGTCGCCGATGGGGGTCTCCGCCGTGAAGTCGGTGAGGGGCAGGCCGGGCGAGGCCGTGGCGGTCCCGGCGACGGGGCCGAGCACGGTGACGGCCGCGAGGACGGCGACGACGGTGGAACGCTTCATCAAGGGGTCTTTCCGGTCGAGCGCTGACGCGATGGCGAGATCTGCCCCACATCTGGGCAGCGGTCCAAAGTGTAGCGGTCAAACGTGATGTTCGTCATGGTGGTGCGAGTTATCCGGCGGCGGCCAGGCCCGGTTCGTCGCGATGGATCTCGGACGCGACGCTCAGCTGGTCGACGACCACCCTGCGCGCGCCGCAGCGGCAGCGTTGGTAGGCCACGACGCCCTCGCTGGTCCGGTGGCGTGACTCGATCTGCCAGGTGTGTGCGGGGTGGCTGTTCATGGTTCGAGTCTGATGTAATGGCATTGTGCATTACAACCATTACGGGCGTGAGCCGGTGCTGCTGGGCGTCGACCTGCTCAACGTTCCGTGTTCGAACGCCGCGGAGTTGGCGCGACGCTGCGCGGCGGCGGGCTTGGTGCTGTCCACGCCGGTGTCCGACGGCGATCTGACGTCGGTAACGGCCTTCCTGGGGCGCTGGCGGGGCGTGCTGGAGTGCGCGGACCGCGCCGAACGTGCGGCCCGGCTCAATGTGCTGCTGGCCGAATACGCCTCCGCGCCCCGCTTGACCGACCATGTGGGCGACGGCTGGCATCTGCATTTCCGTGACCCGGGGGTGGCGACGGACCGCCAGATCGCGGCGCTGATCACCGTCGGCACCGCATTGCACCTCACCGGGCTGGGGATGGACCGTCTCGGCGTCTGCGCGGCGGACGGGTGCTCACAGGTGTACGCCGACATTTCACGCAACGGCAGGCAGCGTTTCTGTAGCCCGGCGTGTGCGAACCGGTCGGCCGTCCGACGGCACCGGGCGAGCCGCGCCGAAAGCGGTGCCGCCCAGGTCGGTCCGTAGCCGCGGGGTGCCGAGACAGCAAAGAAGGCCCGGTCCTTGTGGACCGGGCCTTCTCTTCGGGGTGACCGACGGGACTCGAACCCGCGACATCCAGGATCACAACCTGGTGCTCTACCAACTGAACTACGGTCACCATCACCGGTGAATCACCGGCGCCGTCGATATTAGCGTGTGTGTAGTGTCAACCCCTAATCCGCTGGTAGATGACTCGAACCGGTGACATCCACGGCCTCGGTAGCCTCCTGGGCAGCCGCCGCGATCTCGGCGGTCGACGGCCCGGGCAGCGGGACGAACGCGGTGCGGCGGTAGTACTCGAGTTCGCGGATGGATTCCTTGATGTCGGCCAGCGCGCGGTGGGCCAGGCCCTTCTCCGGCTGACCGAAGTAGATGCGCGGGTACCAGCGTCGGCACAGTTCCTTGATCGAGCTCACGTCGACCATCCGGTAGTGCAGGTGCGCGTCCAGCTCCGGCATGTCGCGGGCGATGAAACCGCGATCGGTGCCGATGGAGTTACCGCACAGCGGCACCGTGCGCGCGGTGGGCGCGTACTCGCGGATGTAGTCGAGTACCTGCTGCTGGGCCTGTTCGAGAGTGACGGTGGAACGCCGAACCTCTTCGGTCAGACCGGATTTCGCGTGCATGGTGGCGACGACCGGTGGCATGCAGGCCAGGGCGGCGTCGTCGGCGTGGATGACGATGTCGACACCGTCACCGAGAATGTTGAGGTCGCTGTCGGTTACGAGCGCGGCGATCTCGATCAGCTTGTCGCTGTCGAGACGGAGCCCCGTCATTTCGCAATCCATCCAGACCAGGAGTTTGTCTGACACGGGAGCCACCCTAATGGTGGGCCCGGGAACCTGGTCGGCAGGTGTGTCGCGTGGGCGAGGCGGACCGGGTTTGCCGACGACATCCCCGGATGTTTGCCGACCGGGTGACGTGCCCGGATACAGTTTGCCTGGAATTGACCACAGACGTTTCGAGCATTTCTTGCGTACGTGCCAGTGAGCAGACGGAGGACGCGCGAATGACCACCCCACAGGAGAAGGCGGCAGCGGCACGCAAGGCGGCCGAAGACGCGGCCAGGGTCGCCGCCGAGGCCATGGCGGCCGCGGAGGCCGCCGAGCAGGAAGCCGCGGCGGCGAGCGCGGCACCGGCCACGGACAGTCGACCGGCGGTCGAGGGCGGCGAATCCGATTCTGCGAGTGAGGAATCCGCCTCGAAGCCGGCGGCATCCGGCGCGGTCGCGCAGATCGCCGAGGGCTACGCCTTCAGCGGACCCGCACTGGAACTCGGCACGGTGATGGTCGACGGCGTGGCCGATCCTGGTGCGCGCGTGCGTATTCCGCTGCGGATGATGAACCGGCACGGTCTCGTCGCCGGTGCGACCGGCACCGGCAAGACCAAGACCCTGCAGGGCATCGCCGAGCATCTGTCCCGCGCGGGCGTTCCCGTGGTGATGGCCGACATCAAGGGCGACCTGTCGGGCCTGAGCGAGCCGGGCGCCGACACCGACAAGATCCGGGCGCGCGCGGCGGAGACCGGCGCGACCGACTGGGCGCCCGGTGCGTTCCCCACCGAGTTCGTCTCGCTCGGCACCGGCGGCATCGGGGTGCCGATCCGGGCGACGATCACCTCGTTCGGACCGATCCTGCTCAGCAAGGTGCTCGGCCTCAACGACACCCAGGAATCGACGCTCGGCCTGATCTTCCACTGGGCCGATCAGCGCGGCCTCGCCCTGCTGGACCTGAAGGACCTGCGGGCGGTGATCACCCACCTGACCAGTCCCGAAGGCAAGGAAGACCTCAAGGGCATCGGTGGGGTGTCCTCGCAGACGGCCGGGGTGATCCTGCGGTCACTGGTGAATCTGGAAGCCGACGGCGGCGACACGTTCTTCGGCGAACCCGAACTCGACCCGGCCGATCTGCTGCGCACCGCGGGCGGTCTCGGCGTGATCACACTGTTCGAGCTCGGTCAGCAGGCGGCGCGGCCCGCGCTGTTCTCGACGTTCCTGATGTGGGTGCTCGCCGATCTGTTCCAGACGTTGCCCGAGGTGGGTGACGTGGACAAGCCGAAGCTCGTGTTCATCTTCGACGAGGCGCATCTGCTGTTCGCCGAGGCGTCCAAGGCGTTTCTGCAGCAGGTCGAGCAGACGGTGAAGCTGATCCGGTCCAAGGGTGTCGGTGTGTTCTTCTGCACCCAGTTGCCCACCGACATCCCCAACCCGGTGCTCTCCCAGCTCGGAGCCCGCGTGCAGCACGCGTTGCGCGCCTTCACCCCCGACGATCAGAAGGCACTGTCCAAGACGGTGCGCACGTATCCGAAGTCGTCGGTGTACGACCTCGAAGAGGCGCTGACCTCGCTCGGTACCGGCGAGGCGATCGTCACCGTGCTCTCCGAAACCGGTGCGCCCACGCCCGTTGCCTGGACCAAGGTCGCGCCACCGCGCTCACTGATGGACACCATCGGCGACGAGGCGATCAAGTCCAAGGCACTGTCGAGCGCGCTGCAGGGCAGATACGGGCAGAGCGTCGACCGGGAATCGGCCTACGAGATGCTGCTCGCCAGCGTGGCGGCCGCCGAGCCGGTACCCGAATCCGCCCCCGCGCCGGGGCGCTCGACGGACCGGCGGGAAGAGGATTCGGCCGCTGAACGGATCATGGCGAATCCGGCGGTGAAGAGTTTCCTTCGGTCGGCGGCGAGTGCGGCCGGGCGCGAGATCAGCCGCAGTATTTTCGGCACCCGCCGCCGGTGATCGAGTGCGGCCCGTCGATCGGCGGGCCGCACTCCCCGAGTCCCGGGATCAGCCAGTCACCGCGCGAGCTCGCGCATCAGCAGGTCGGCGGTCGTCTCGCGACGGAGCAGCTGCTCGGTGCGGCCGTGGGCGACCGCGACGACCGGCGGCCTGCCCGCTGTTCGATATCCGGCCGCGCACGGGTGATAGGCACCGGTGCACGGCACCGCGAGAACCTCGCCGGCACGAAGATCGGCCGGAATCCGGACCTCGGCGGCGATGAGCCTGCCCGCGGCACCGTGCCTGCTCGCGACCGATGCGGTGAGCTGGGGTCCGGCCGGATGCCGGTTGACCACGAGCGCGCTCACATCGTCGCGCCCGTCGGTATCCCCGTCGACGATCACGCACCTGCCGCCGGCGACCTCGGTGACGGCGAGCACCCGGTGGAGCGTGACACCCGCCCGCGCGACGATCGCGCGCCCCGGTTCCATCGCGAGGACCGGGCGGGGGAAGTGGTGGCGCGCACAGCCCGCGTCGAGCGCGTCATCGAGGATGTCGGCGAGTTCGCGCAGGTTGAGCTCGGCATCGCCGCCGCGCAGCGCCACCGCGTGCCCGCCGCCGATATCGAGATGGGTCAGCAGGGTGCCGTGTTCGGCCTGGATCCAGGCCATCTCGCCGATCATCCGGCGGATCGCCTCGCCGTACAGGTCGGGGTCGTGGATCTGTGCGCCGAGGTGGCAGTGCAGTCCGGTCAGGATCAGCTTCGGCTGCGCGATGATCCGGGCCACGGCCGCGGCGCAGGAATCGCTGCCGAGCGGGAACCCGAACCGTGAGCTGCCCGGCACCTCGATTCCGGGCGCCACCCGCAACAGCACCTGCTGTGGGCGGGTCGCGAGCGAGGCGAGCAGGGTGATCTCGGTGAGGGTGGAGACCACGATGCGGCCGACCCCCGCGCCTACCGCGGCGCGGAGCTCGTCGAAGGGAGCCCCGTTGCCCTGCAGGACGATCCGGCGTGGGTCGATGCCCGCCGCGAGCGCCACCTCGAGTTCACCGGTCGAACCGACCTGCACGGCGAGGCCCTCCTCGGCGACCCAGCGGGCAACTGTGCGCAGCATCAGGGCGGTACCCGCGTAAACGATCTCGGTGTCGGGGAAGTGCTTGCGGTAGGCGCGGCAGCGTTCCCGCACCTCCGTCTCGTCGATCACACGCACCGGTGTGCCGTATTGGTCGGCGACATCGTGCAGGGCCACGCCGCCGAGGGTGATCCGGCCGTCACCGTCGTAGTGGGTGTCGGCGGGCCACACCGCGGGGTCGAGTCGGGGGACCGCACTCGCATGCAGGGACGGGAAGATATCGAGCAACGTCACGGTGGTCTCCTCCAGGAGGACGCCCCCGCACTCGGACGGCGGGGCCACTTCCAGGACTACGCCGCTCGCGGGCAGCCGAACTCGGTCTTTACGGGTCCTTGACCACCCGGCGACCGTTCCTGACGACTTGCTGACGTGGGTGTCAGCCGCCCAGCTTCTTGTAGAACGCGCCCGCGATCGGTGCGGTGAACGAACGGGGGCCGTAATTGCCCGCCACGCTCATGCCCTTGCTGATCAGGCCGGGGACGATGCGCATCTTGTTGCGGGCCAGCGCGTCGATGGAGACCTTCGCGGTGTACTCCGACGACACCCAGAGGAAGTCGGGAACCATCTTGTCGACGATCGACTGGTCTTCGGGGGCCGGGGTTTCGGTGCGGACGGGACCGGGCGCCAGCAGGGTGACGTTCACGCCGCTGCCCTTGAGTTCGCCGCGCAGCGACTCCGAGAAGGTGTTCGCGAACGCCTTCGACGCCGCGTAGGTGGCGTTGTTGGGGATCGGCATATTGCCCGCCGCCGAACCGCTGATCAGGATCCCGCCCGCCTTGCGCTCGATCATGCCGGGCAGCACCGCCAGGCTCAGGTCGTGCACGGCGGTGGCGTTGAGTTCCATCTGCATCCGCTCGTAGGCGAAGTCGAGTTCGGCGACCGGACCGAACGTCGCGATGCCCGCGTTGTTGCAGAGAACGGCGATATCGCGAACCGCGAGCTCGTCGACGAGGCTGGCCCGCTGGGTGCGATCGGCCAGGTCGACCGCGCGGACCTCGGCGGTGATGCCGTGGGCCAGGGTCAACCGCTGGGCCAGCTCGGTGAGGATCTCACCGCGGCGCGCGACCAGGATCAGCGAATAGCCGCGCCCGGCCAGTTCGGCGGCCAGCGCGGTGCCGATGCCGGAGGACGCGCCGGTGACGACGGCACGATTGTCTGCAGTGGGGGAGGGCAAGCTCACGAGGGGAGCTTAGGGGATCGGCTACGGCCGTGCGGTGTCCGCATCGACGGGGTGGCAGCGCGATGAGAGGGTTCGACGCTGAATGGTCCGGCGCCATCGATACTGGACCGATGGCTGACGAGCAGGTGTTCGGGATGGGCGACGACCCGCTGGCCGAGCCGACGTGGCCCGCGCTCACCGACGACGAGATCGCTCGCGCGGTCGCCGAGACCTGGGGCGGTTCGCCCGCTGCGATCGAATGGCGGGGTGCGCGGCCGTTGTCGTCGACGGTGGGGGTGCGGTTGGACGGTGGGGATCGGCTCGTGGTGAAGCGGATGCCCGCGCGATTACGCGATGTGGTGGCGTTGGGTGAGGAGCATCGGTTCATCCGGCACCTGCGGGTTCGGGATATTCCGGTGCCCGAAGTGCGTGCCACCGTGGGGGATTGGGTGAGCGATGAGTCCGGCCGAGACCGTGATGGCGCGACAGGCGCGTTCGTCTACGAGGTGCATCGGGTGGGGATGGGGGAGGATCGGTATCGCGCGGACTTCTCCTGGTCGCCCTATCGCGACCGTGACGATGCGGGGAGCGCTGGGGTGATGCTCGGCCGATTGCATTCGGCCGCAGCAGATTTCGATGCACCGGCTCGACCCGCGCGACCGCTGCTGGCGAGCATGCACAATGACGTGGCGTGCGCCTTCGAATGGCACATCGCCCGACGGCCGTCGGTCGCCCGATTCCTCGGTGCGAGAGACTGGCGCGCTGACATTCCCCAGTTTCACGCCGACCTTTCCGGCGTCGCGCCACTGTGGACGCACGGGGACTGGCACGCGACGAACCTGCTGTGGAACGACCACGAGGTGACCTCGGTGATCGATTTCGGCCTGGCCGACCGGACGACGGCTGTCTTCGACCTCGCCACCGCCATCGAGCGCACCGCCATCGACTGGGTTTCGCTGCGTGACGGCGGACCCGCACACGTCCGAGCAGACCAGATCACCGCGCTGATCCAGGGATATCAATCGGTTCGACCGCTGTCGGTCGCCGAACAGCGCCTGCTCCCGGACCTGCTCCCGCTCGTGCACATCGGCTACGAACTCTCCGAAATCGACTACTTCCTGACCATCGCCCACGACCCACGCAACGCCGAAATCGCCTACTACGACTGGCTTCTCGGTCACCTGCGCTGGTACGAGACAGCAGAGGGTCGCGAACTACGCGATGTGATTCACGACGCCTCCCGGCGCTGACGCCTCCCGCTGACCGCGCCCGGCACCGCCGACCGTATTTCCGGCGACACTCACCCCGGCCACCCCCCGACGACACCCATGATCCGCCATGACCGGATCCGCCATGACCGCACTCCCAGCCCCGCACGACCCGACCTCGAGGAGGGTCCGCCGCGCAGCGGCGCAGCGGCCCGGCCGCGAGTTAGCCACCGTTGCGTCCGCGGCGCAGCCGCCAGCAACGGGTGG
>NZ_JBHTUD010000018.1:94886-138717 GCF_042794235.1 Nocardia sp. NPDC056541 | reverse complement strand
CGCCCTACCGCGAGCCCAGGTCAGACTGTTATTCCTGCCTATTCGCCTGCTTCCCAAGCAGATGGCGCGGGTTCGATTCCCGTCATCGGCTCAACGACGAACCCTCCCAGATCAACTGGGGGGGTCGTTCGCCGGCTATGCCAATCCTTTGCCAGCTGCGAACGATCGTCGGCGATGCGGCGCTTGGCTCATCGTGACGCTTTGGTAGACCAGAACACGAAATCAGTCCTCCGACTTACGTCGGGGGCGACCGTCGGTTTCAGCACGCTACGCAGGGCGCCGCGGTCTCAGCGGAATCTGTGGGGGCTATGGGAACTATGCTCACCTCGACGGTCAGACCAACTCGTGTCGCGAGGTTGACTAGAACATCGATCGAGAATCGGCTCATCTTGCCATTCTTCAGATCCGAGATGCGCGGCTGTGTGACACCGAGGTTCCGCGCGGCCACGTTCTGCGACCACCCGAACTCATCGATGCGGTCGCTGATCGCGATCATCAGTCGAGATCTGACCTTGAGATTCTCAGCCTGCGCTGGCGTATCGGCGATGGCATCGAAAACTGACTTGAAATGCTGGGTGTTCTGCTCGGTTGGCATAGCGGTGCCCCTGTGGGAGTCGACGGGTACGTGTGGTGGTTTGCAGTTGTGGTGACGAGGTGGGCTAGAGATCCTTAGCTTGATCGACTGCAAGTTTGTACCGTTTGATGCCTGTGTCCTTCGCTGTCTTCGGGATCTGGTTGGACTTTTTCTGGAAGCAGTGAAGCACCCAGACCAGTCCCTTGAGTTCGGCTATGTAGAGGACCCGAAACCAGCCATCGTTCTCGGCGATGCGGATCTCTCGGACTCCGCGACCGATCTCGGGCATGGGCTTGGATCCGGGTGGTGTGTCGCCCAGTTGTGCCAGGTAGATGTGGTGACCGGCATCTGTTCTCGCCTCTGGAGGAAAGTCGCGTAGTTCATCGAGGGACCTTCCCACGAACTCCACGGGTTTGGCGGCAGTGGTGTCCCTCACAGCCACCAGTATACACAATCATATATACCCGTTGTCGGTGTGGCCGAACACACCTTGCTAGGTGCCTAGACGCGAACGATCTTGATCAACCCAGATGTCAACACTGATCAATCAACCAGCCAAAACTGCTTTCACCAGGGCTCGCCTACCGGTCGACCTGTGGGTCAATCGCCATTGCTCATTGAACGCACACGTGCCAAATCTGTGCCACGAAGACCGCCCTCCCATCTCTGCACACCGACCATGATCACTACTCGTAGAGTCCGTCGTCTCAGTACGCAGTGGGTACGCAGCGCCGCCAATCGGTGCCGATTTCAGCCGACGCAGAAACCGGAAACCCCCAGGTCACGCCCACCGAGCCATAGCTAGCCCACCAGCACAAACGTCAGGAACGGTGTCCATCATCAACATCATGCGGTGATGTCAGAGTCGGTGGGGTCTGGTGCATCACCAGGCTTCTGTGGCGGAGTAGTAGTGGTCTGCGAGAGCTGGCAGGTACGGCCCCTCGTCGATTACGAGGCCGCGGAGCTTCTGATAGTCCGGGTACCCGTCGAGTGAAGGCGCCAGCGTCACTGAGCGAGTTGTGGGGTCGATGGCCATCAGTCCGGCGTCGAACAGCTGGTGGAGGTCGGTTCGCAGGAGCAGGCCCTCGTCCAGATCGTGTGTCTGGTGCTTGGCGAAGCCCCGCAAGTGGGCTGCTTGCAGCACCGCGGCCGGACATGGCCCGGTGATTGCGCACCGCAGTCCATACCGTTCCAGCAGGCCCCTGCGGAATGGGCCTTGTCCGGTGCGAACTTGTACCAATGCTTGCCGCCGGCCTCCCTTCGGTGGTGTTGAGCGAGGCGTCGGAGCCTTAGGCAACGGCACCGCGAGTCCATCCAGAAGCGTGCGCAGTCCCTGCGGGTCGCACCGTCGTACCGCATTCTGCTGCGCGCCGTCCAATAGCGCCTCAATCGCGCGAAACGGCAGCGCGCCATCCAATGCTTGCCACTGTGCGCCGTAGCTGGCGACGTAGAGGGTGACGGGCACCTCCAACCGAAGCGGTTCGGGGAACTCGTGGCGACAGTCCTTGTGTCGACAGAGGTACTTCGGCGACTTGGTCGTGCGCGGCACGTGCCCGGTCCTTTTGCACTCCGGACACACATACCGAACCTTGATGCCAGGCTCGGAGTCGATCCGGTCGATGCGCGAAACACCGTGAACCGAGGTTGAATCGCGAAGGACCACCATGTCCCCGACCTGCACTTGGAGGTGGTTGGCAACTCCACTGTCGTAGACGTAGGTCGATCCGAGCTCATCGGGATAGCCGTCGTTGCTCTCCCAGCTTCGCCCCTCCAGCTTCGACAGCAGCGCCCATGTGTTCACTTCGTCCCCCTGTGACGTACCGGCGACCCCGCTCGGACCGCGCTAGCTCAGAGTACGAATACGGTCTGACATGCCAGCCGCGGATGCTTAACCTCCGGCTTATTACGGGAGCAGTCTCCCAAGGTCGGCGGATCTGACTCACCCACTACTTTCCCGCTACAAACCCCTGGCGATTTGGGCAAACAACGGCAGACAACCACGTAGCGCCGGTCGCAAAACACGCTGGTAGCAGCAGGTTTGCGTGTACGCCAGCGGACAGCCGCAGAGCAACGGAACAACCAAGAGGTTAGGGGTTCGAATCCCTTCGGGCGCACCGAAATCGACCCCGTATCTGTAGATACGGGGTCGATTTTTTCGTGGGAGGTGTGGTCAATCCGGGCTGGTCGCTGCCAGGACTCTGGCGGTTTCGCGGGCGGTCGGGGCGGGGGTGGCTATTCCTTTGAGGCCGGCGACTTTCGCGTTGATGTTGTCGGCGACGGTGATCGGGGGGTAGCCCTGTTCGCCGGGGGCGAGGGTGCCGGGGAGGGCTTGGATCACCGCGTCGTGGTTGCCGTCGAAGAAGAAGGCGGCGGAGCGGCGGCGGCGGATGTGGCCGTCGATGATCGGCGGATCGACACGGTGGAGGGTGGACATCCAGCGGTCGTTGGTCCAGCGGGCCATCGCGTCGCCGAGGTTGATCAGTAGAGCGCCTTGCGCGGGCTGCACGTTGTGCCAGTGGCCGTGTTTGTCGAGCACCTGCAGACCCGGGACGCGGTCGGCCCACAGGATGGTGAGGATGCCGAAGTCGGTGTGTGCGCCCATGCCGGTCATGTCGCCGTCGAGACGCAGTTCGCCCTCTGGCAGGGCGTAGTTGTTCATCTTCAGCGCGTCGATGGAATGGTCGGTGAGGGTGTCGAAGTAGTCGGCGGGTAGCCGCAGGGCTGCGGTGAAGGCGCGCAACAGGATTCGCGACAGTCGCTGTGCGTGGGCGAAGTAGGTGTCGATCGCGGGACGGAAGCCCGGCGCGGCCTCGGGCCAGTTATTGGCGGCATACGACGACGCGGGTAGGTCGAGGCCGGGGAAGTCGGTGGACTGGGTGCCGACGATGAAAGCCTCGTAGAAGTCGTTCATCTGATTCGCCGTGGGCAGTCCCAGACTCAGGCTCAGCGATTCCGACCTCGGCGGCGAGTAGCCACGGTTCTCCGAGGTCGAGCGCCGGTAGCGCTTCTTGATGTCGAGTGGCAGTGCGAAGAACTCGTCGAGCGCGTCGGTGAGTCCGGCCAGTACCTCGTCGGGGATGGCATGGCCGACGATCTGCATGAAGCCGACCTCGCGGCAAGCGGTGTCGATTGCGGCGGCGACCGCCGCGCGACCGGCATCGTCGGTGCCGGTCAGAAAGGGAGTGATGTCGATGGTGGGGACGGTGAACGGGGACGTCATCTCTTCAGGGTCTATTGCATGTATTGCCTCCGCATTACAGAACTGATGGAAGAGCAGACATGTAGTGAGTACGTAACGGTCCGGAAATCGACCACAAGTTGCATGTAGTCATCGCGCAGAAGGGCGCGACGACCAGGAGGACGACATGCAGAACCACCGACACCGCAGGCGCGCCGCGACCTCGGGAGCAGTGCTGTTGGCGGCGCTGCTCGCCGTCGCCGGTTGCGGCACCGATTCCCCGGATCAGGGTGGCGCCGCTGTCGCGCTCGAACCCGCGGCGCCCGCGCAGACACTGCGCGGGGTGTGCCCGGACACGGTCACCATCCAGCTGCAGTGGCAGCCGCAATCCGATCAGGGCGGGTTGTTCCAGCTGCTCGGGCCCGGGTACCGCGTGGACGAGGAGACCAAGTCGGTCGAAGGGCCGCTGGTGGCAGGCGGTAAGGACACCGGTGTGCGGTTGCAGCTGCGCGCGGGTGGGCCCGCGATCGGTTTCCAGTCCGTCCCCTCGCGCATGTACGTCGACGACACCGTCACGCTCGGGGTGGTGCACGGCGAGCAGGTGATCGCGGCGAGTGCCGCCAAGTCTGTCGTCGCTGTCACGCCGCTGCTGAAGTACAGCCCGTCCATTCTGATGTGGGATCCGGCGAGTCACCCGGACTGGCGTTCGATCGCCGACATCGGCCGCTCGAACGCGCCCGTTGTGGTGTCGAAGGAGCAGATCTTTCCGCAGTGGCTGGTGGCCAAGGGCCTGCTGAAACAGTCGCAGATAGATACTGGATACGACGGCGCCCCGGCCCGCTTCGTCGCCGACCCGACGATCGCTCAGCAGGGTTTCGCCAGCGCGGAACCGTACGTCTACGAGCACGAGGCCCGTGCCTGGAACAAGCCGGTGGCCTACGACCTGATCAAGAACTCCGGCTTCGACACCTATGCCTCGAATCTCACCGTGCGCGCCGACACAGTCGACGGACTGGCACCGTGTCTGGCCAAGTTGGTACCGATCGTGCAGCAGGCCGGCGCCGACTTCGGCTCCGCACCAGCCGACGCCAATGCCAAGGTCGTCGATATCGTGTCCCGCACACCGGCATTCACTCCCTATCCGGCAGGTGAGGCGGAGTTCGCCGCGAAGCAGCTCGTCGAGCTCGGCCTGTTGGCCAACGAGGCCGACGGCTCCTTCGGCACCTACGAGCAGGCTCGAACCCAGCGCAACCTCGAGGACCTGCGGCCGATCCTGGTGGCAGGCGGTGCCGCGATCCCACCGGCGCTGACAGCCGGCGAGATCTTCACCAACCGCTTCACCGACCCGAAAATCGGCATTCGCTGACCACGTGGAACCTCCGAACTGTGCTGGAGCGAAGGTTCTTTCGTAGGTCGCGAGGTTTCCCTGTCGGGACTACTTCCAAGCCGGGAGCGGCGGTAAGGGGCCGGTCAGGTCGCTACCTGAGGTACGGCCGACGAGCCAGCCGAGGAGGGCGGTGGCGGGGCCGAGGACGGTGTGGTGGGGACGGCCAGGGCCGACGGTGGCGATGAAATCTGTGTCGGTGGACTGGATGTCGAAGGTGGGGGTGGCTTCGGGCTGGAGTTTGGCGGAGAGGTCCGCGATGGTCTCGGGGAGAAGCCGCGCGACGAAGGGGGCAGGCCAATCGGCGGCGGTGTAGCCGACGTCGAGGTCCACGTGGTGGATTTCGGTCTCGCGCAGGCGCATCCAGGGGATCTGGTCGGCGGTGAGGGTGCCGCCCTGGCGGTTGCGGACCTCGACCTGCCAGTCGGCGGCGGGCATGGTGGTGGCGACGGCCTGCCAGCGGTGTGCGGTGGCGGTGAAGTCCGCGTGCTGCACGGTCAGCGGTCGGGGTGCGCCTGCCTCGATATCGGCATCACGAATGGCGACGCTCGGGTACTGCGGCATCTCGATGCCGGTGCGGGCCCACAGCAGCAGGTTCAACAGGCTGTCGGCATTGCGTGCCATGTGCGCCAGCACGTGACCGCGCGTCCACCCCGGTAACAGGGACGGTTCGGCCAACGCCGGATCGGTGAGGGTGCCGATGGCGGCGTCGAAGCGCGCGGTGGAGGCGGCGACCTGATCGAGCAGGTCGGTGGGAGTAGCCGTTTCGCTGGTCACGGATTCGAGGGTAGTGCGCCGCCGTCGCCGCGGACGCGAGAACGACGGCGTCGAACCTGCTCTGTGGACAACTCCGAACCTGTGGACAACTGGGGATGATCGGCCGTCGACGCCGGATCGCCGGAGCGGCTCCGTGTGACGATTCAGCTAGCGATGATCGCGTCGGCCTCGATCTCCACCAGCAGGTCAGGGGCGATCAGCGCGGTGACCTCATACATGGAGGCCGCGGGGCGGATCGTGCCGAACACTTCGGCATGGGCGGCCGCGACCTCGGGCCAGCGGGCGATATCGGTGACGAACATGCGCGTGCGCACCACGTCGCGCACGCTTGCCCCGGCCTGCTCCAGCGCGGCGGCGATGCGAGTCAGGACCTCACGGGTCTGGGCGCCGATATCGTCGCCGCCGACAGCGCCACCACCGGCGACAGCGGCGGTGGTACCGCTGACGATTACCTGGTCGCCGACTCGTACCGCTCGCGAATACCCGACGACATCTTCGAAATCGGAGGCTGAGGAAATGTTCACCCGAGTTGTGGTCATGGTTGCCAGAATGGTCCACCGCGTGGTGGAGGACAATTCATTTCCCGGTCGTCTCGTGGTCGGATCGCGACGGTATGCATGGCAAATGAACGTGCGTCCAGGTCTTCGTCTTTTCCCTCTCACCGCCGCTTTGTGCGCCGCCGCCGTGGTGGCGGGCTGCTCGTCGCCGGACTCCGCGGCCGGCTTCACCGCGGGCAAGGACCAGCCGCTGGTGATCTCGCTCGACGACCTGGTCGCCAAGGCGGGTACCAGCGCGGTGCTGGGGGTCAGCCTCGAGCCCGAGCACGGCAATGTCGCCCGCCGGGCCGACGGCGCCTACGTCTACACCCCGAGCGCCGGCTACACCGGTCTCGACCAGTTCACCGTCACCACCACCGACGCGGTTCGCCTCTACACGACCGATATTCCGGTGCTCGGCGAGTTCGGTGGCACCACGGTGCAGGGCAGTGGGTTCGGCTCGGCCTGGACCGCGGTGCCCGGTAGCACCGACGAGTTCTACGGGCTCACCGACCGCGGCCCGAACGTCGACGGTCCGGCGAAGAACGAGAAGCTCTCGCCCACACCGAATTTCGTGCCCAAGATCGGCCGGTTCAAGCTGGTCGACACCCAGGCCGTGCTGCAGTCGAGCATCGAACTGCGGAGCAAGTCGGGTGTGCCGTTCAACGGGCAGGTCGACACCTCGGCGAGCACCGGCGAGACCATCAAGGACCTCCAGGGCAATGTCCTGCCGCCCACCGATCACGGCATCGATCCCGAAGGCCTCGTCGCACTGGCCGACGGCACCTTCTGGATCTCCGACGAATACGGTCCGTTCCTGGTGCATTTCGATGCCACGGGCACCGAGATCGAGCGGCTCGCGCCCGGCAGCGGCCTGCCGAAGGAGATCGCGCTGCGCACACCCAACCAGGGCATGGAGGGGCTGACCATCACTCCCGACGGCAGCACCCTGGTCGGCGTGGTGCAGAGCGCGCTCAACACCCCCGGACTGAGCGGCTCGGCCAAGGAGGTGCCGTTCGCGCGGATCGTGACCGTCGATCTGAAGACCAAGGCGCAGAAGGAATTCCTGTACCCGCTGGAAAACCCGAAGCAGTCGAAGGTCGCGGTCTCGGAGATCACCGCGCTGAGCGCCACCACGTTCCTGGTCGACGAGCGTGACGGCAACCTCGCGCCCAAGTCGGACAAGAAGATCTGGACCATCGACATCGCGGGCGCGACCGATGTCGGCCCGCAGTCCGCCGTGCCGGGCGCGACTTACGACGCCGAGAAGGGCGGCCTGCTGATCGACGGCAAGCCCCTGGAGACGCTGATCGGGGTCACCCCGACCACCGAAGCCGTCGCCGCGCTGACCAAGGCGGGCGTCACCCCGGTCGCGAAGAAGAGCAACCTCGACCTCTCCGCGCTGGTCGCCGCACTCGACGAGAAGGGCAGGTTCTTCGGTCACGACAAGATCGAGGGCATCGCCACCCTCGACGGCGGCAAGACCATCTACATCGCCAACGACAGCGACTTCGGCCTGGCCGCCAGCCAGGGTGAACAGCCCCCGTTCGGGCTGAAGCCCAAGACGCTGCCCAACGGTGCACAGGACACCGGCGAGGTGCTCGCGGTGGACACGACCAAGCTGCCGGCGAAGATCGACGGCTACACGGTGAAGATCACCGTCAAGTAGTCCACTCGCGGGCTTCGACGAGTACCGCGGTGGCCAGGGCGAGTAACCACAGCGACATGGTTCCGACCTGGATTCGCTGGGCTATGCCGAGCGCGTAGGAGCCGGACAGGTTGTCGGCGACCATCATCCAGATGGTCGCCGCCGACCCGAGAACCAGTACGGCGACACCGAATTCCCGCAGGATCCGCCAGCGGTGGTAGCGGTAGGCGGCGGCGCTGAAGGCGAACGCCGCCACCGCGATCGAGGTGACGGCCAGTGTGCTCGTGAGCGCGTGCGGTTGATGCAGTTGCGGAAACAGTCCGCTGTCGCCGCCGCACGCGCTGTCTCCCGGGGCGCAGTCGTGGAGCGGGAGCAGGGCGTCGGCGATGGTGGACGCGCCGAAACACAACAGCGCTGTCCAGCCGATCGTGGTCAGCCGACGGCGCCGGAAAACGAGCAGTCCACCCAGCGCCGCGGGGATCAGCAACAGGCCGACCACGGTGTCGGCGGTGCCGAACACCTCACGGTAGGGCTTGCCCTCGGCGTCGAGTTCGCTGAGGAAGTCGTTGACCGGGTCGGTGTCGATCGGCAGCGCGAATTCCAGCAGCCAGGACGAGTAGCACAGGCCCGCGATCGCGATCGCGAGCGCGATCAGCAACGAGTAGCCACGGGTGTGCCGTGCGAATTCGGTCACACCGACCATTGTGCGTGTCCGGCCGCCACCGCCCGGATCAGGCGCGTCGAAAGCGGGGACGTGGTTTCATCGTGGCATCACAGGCACGCACAGGTTGCTGTCAGGTTCGCCGTGCAGGGTGTTTGGTAACCAACGGAGAGGTCCTCGATGAGCTACATGATCGCGCTGGCAGGTTTTGCCACGATCCTCGCGCTGGCCGTGTCCGGATTCGTCGCGGCGGATTCGTCGCGCGCACGGGTGCGGGTTCGCGCCGAACGCAGTCCGCGTCGTCGCTGAAGAACTCGATAGTCACCGGTCAGGATTGGAGCGTTTCACCAGTGCGGTGATCCGCTCGGCCGCCGCCTGCGGATCTTCGTGCTCCCACACCCGGATGACCGCCCAGCCCGCCGCTGTCAAGGCGATGTCGGTGGCGCGATCGCGGGCGACATTGCCTGCCAGCTTGTCGGCCCACCACTGCGCGTTGTTCTTCGGATCGGTCGCGTGGTCAGGGCAGCGATGCCAGAAACAGCCGTCGACGTAGACGGCGATGCGCAGTCGTGGAAACACCACATCCGCGCGACGGCGCTGACCTTTGATGGGCGGACGGTCGACGAAATAGCGCAGGCCAGCCCGGTGCAATTCGCGGCGTAGTGCCAGCTCGGGAGCAGTATCAGCGCGTCGCTGCTTGGACATTCGCGCGCTTGTGGCGGCGTCTGTGACGAGCTTGCGCGCAGCGGATGACCTCGACGAGGCGGCGGACTCGTCGGGCGATTCCCGGTTGTCTGCCCGCCGCGCGCTCATGCCGCCCAGCCGCCCATGCGGTCGAGGTGATCCCGGACGTCGTCGAGGAATCCGGGCGGGAAGCGCAGGCTTCCCATCTCGGTGCGGCGCAGGAATCCCGCCGTCGCGCGGGGAGAGAGCAGGCGGGGCTCGGTGAGGAAGTTCTTCAGGTCCTCGTAGGGCTCGTGGACCGGCCAGGTCGAGAGGGGGACGCGGTGCACGACACCCGCGTGTCCCCAGGCGGCGCTCGGCCACGGCTGGCCCGCGGCTATCGGCTCTCCCACGGTCAGCGGGTCCGACGGCGCGGCCAGGCGTTCGCCGACCCAGTTCGCCATCCGCACGCTCACCGCGTTGCCCACCAGTTTCCAGCGATGACCGTGGCGCACGCCGGGAACATCGAGGGCGGGGGCGGTCCAGTCGGCGTCGAACCCCTGTAATCGTTCGCCGTCGACGATCCCCGGCGTCACGATCTCGCCCGCGGGCAACCGGACCGCGGGCGGACTGGCGATGCCGAGACCGGAACCGCCCTTGAGGGTCGGCACCGCGTTCACCGCCCAGCCGAGGCCGCGCACACCCTCGGTCCAGTAGAAGCCGCACGGATCGCAGTCCGGATCGCCGTAGTCGCGGGGACCGGCGTCGTCGCCGAACAGCACCTGGCGGGGGTCCTCGGTGCGCGAAGCCAGCATCAGCACGCGCTGACGTCGTTGCGGCAAGCCGAACGCGCGACCGTCGACGACCCGATAGGCCCAGGCGTACCCGAGCTCCTCCAGCGCGGCGGTGATGTGGCGCATGGCCGCGCCGCGACCCAGCTGCAGCATGAACGGGACATTCTCGATCAACAGCCACCGCGGCCCGCGCTGCCTGCGCACGAGGCGGAACACCTCGTCGACCAGGCCGGATCGACGACCGGTGATGCCTGCGGTGCGCCCGGCTTGTGAGAGGTCCTGGCACGGGAAACCCGCCGCGACCAGCTCGGTGCCCGCGGGGAGCGACCGCAGGCGGGTGATGTCGCCGTGCAGGTCGGTGTCGGGGAACCGCGCCGCGAGGACACCCTGGGCACCGGGATCGATCTCACACAGCAGCTCCGACGCCCAACCATGCCTGCTCAGACCGAGTTCGAGCCCGCCGATCCCGGCGAACAACCCGACCATCCGCGACAACGAGACTCCTGTGTTTTTCGGAGCGCCGGCGCGCTCGGGTTAGCGGCCACCGGGTGGTCCGCTCTTCAGCGACCCGTTCCCTCGCGCCTGGGGCGAATTGTATCGGTCCCCTGAACAGGTGCGGGCCGCGAACGAATCCTTCCCGACGACGGATGCCGCGTGGCTCGGCAGGGGGTAGACGGGTGGGCTCGGGCCGAGGAAAATCGGTGGCCGGGGGTGGGGGTGCTCTGGGACTCTTGATGGGCCGAACTTGTCGGACCCGAGTGCGAACATCACCTGGCGTCCGTACCGGAAAACCAACCAGCCGACCGGACATCAAGGGGGAGTTTTGTCTGTCACATCAGAGCTGGCGGCCGCCGAATCGGAGGCCGACAGATCGGAGCGGCCGTCGCCGCAGTCGAGTGGGGGAATGCGGTCGCTGCGGCGATTTCTGCCCTTTCTCCGGCCCTACCGGGTGCCGCTGCTGCTGGCCAACGCGCTGGCGATCGTCACCGCGAGCACCGCGATCGCGATTCCGCTCGTCATCGCACGGGTGGTCGACGGGCCGATCGCGCGGCGCGATTTCGTCGGTCTGCTGGCGCCGGTCGCGCTGATCTTCCTGCTCGGATCACTCGAATCGTTCGGTATGTGGGGCAGGCGATGGCTGGTGTCCAAGCCCTCGACGATGTTCGAAATCACCATGCGCGCCAAGCTTTTCACGCAACTGCAGGCCCTCTCGATCGGCCGTCACGACGGCTGGCAGTCGGGTCAGCTGCTCTCGCGCGCCATCGACGATCTGTCGGTGCTGCGGCGGTTCGTCGCGTTCGCCGGTCCGTTCCTCATCGTCAACGGGGTGATCATGCCCACCGGGCTGATCGTGTTGTTCGCGATGAACTGGCAAGTGGGACTGATCTTTACGGTGACCTCCCTGCCGCTGACGCTGTTCTGCGCGCGCTTCGTCCGCCGCTTCGAGGTGGCCTCGCGGCGTTCGCAGGACCAGTCCGGCGACCTGGCCACCATCGCCCAGGAATCGGCGCAGGGCGTGCGGGTGCTCAAGGCGCTGGGGCGCGGCCGCTTCTTCGGGACGCGTTTCACCGCGCTCTCGCGCGAGCTGCAGCGCACGGAAATGGAGAAGGTGCGCCTGGACGCCACGCTGTGGGCGGCGTTGGTGACCTTGCCGACCGTGTCGATCGCGGTGTCGCTCGGGGTGGGTGGCTACTCGGTGGTGCACGGCTCGATGACGATCGGCACGCTGGTCGCGAGCATCACGCTGGCCACGTTCCTGCAGTGGCCGATCATCTGGCTCGGCTTCCTGCTGTCGGAGCTGTTCGAGGCGCGCACCGCGGCCGATCGATTCTGGGAGATCATCGACACCCCGCTCGACATCACCGACCCGCCACACCCGGCGGAACTACCTGATCCGCTGCGCGGGGAACTGGTCATCGACCGGGTCCGCTTCGCCTACCCGCGATCCGGGGGCGGTCCGGAACACACCGTGCTGGAAGAGATCTCGCTGCGAATCCGGCCGGGGGAGACGGTCGCGCTCGTCGGCGCGACGGGTAGCGGCAAGACCGCGCTGCTCGAGCTGATTCCCCGGCTCTACGACGTCAGCGGCGGCCGGATCACCATCGACGGTGTCGACATCGCCACGCTGCGCCTGGCGGAGCTGCGCCGGGTGGTGACGGTGGCTTTCGAGGAACCGGTGCTGTTCTCGGCCAGCGTGCGCGAGAACGTGGCACTGGGCGACGCGCGTGCCACCGACGTCGACGTGCGGCAGGCGCTCGATATCGCGCAGGCGAGCGAATTCGTCGACGCGTTGCCGTGGGGGCTCGACACCCGCATCGGGGAGCAGGGCATGAGTCTGTCGGGCGGCCAGCGTCAGCGTCTGGCCCTGGCCAGAGCTGTGCTCACCGGCGACACCGCCGCCCACGGCCGGATCATGGTCCTCGACGACCCGCTGTCGGCGCTGGACGTGGAAACCGAAGAGCGCGTGCAGGATCAGCTGCGGGCGGTGCTCTCCGGCGCGACCACTCTGCTCGTCGCGCACCGGCCGTCCACCGCCGCGCTGGCCGACCGCGTCGCGCTGCTCGCCGACGGACGCATCGTCGCCGAGGGCAGCCACGAGAAACTGCTGCGCACGAGCAGCCACTACCGCGAACTGATGGGAGGTGAAGCATGAGCACCGAGACGGTGACGACGGAAAAGGAAGTGCCGGAGGAGAAGTCCGATCTGGCGGCCGACTGGCGCGGTATCGCCAAGGAGGACGACGCCGTCACTGGGACCGGAAACCTGGTGCTGGCCGGGCGATCCCGGCGATTGCTCCTCGATCTGGTGCGGCCCTACCGCAAGCAGGCGATTCTCACCTTCGTCCTGATCCTGCTCGACAACGCGGCCAAGGTGTCGCTGCCGCTGTTCATCGCCTACGGGCTCGACCACGGCATCAGCCAAGGCCGCCAGGGCAATTGGACGCCGATGATCGCGACCGTCGCCGGATTCGTCGCGGTGACGTTGCTGTCGGGGCTCACCACGTTCGCCTTCCTGCGGGCCTCCGGGTCGCTGAGTCAGCGGGTGCTGTTCGACCTGCGGGTGCGCGCGTTCCGGCACACGCAGCGATTGAGCGTGTCGTTCCACGAGAAGTACACCTCGGGCAAGGTCGTCACCCGGCTCACCAGCGATATCGAAGCACTCCAGGAACTGCTCGAAGGCGCGCTGAATCAGGCGCTGAGCGCGGTGATCTCGGTGGTGACCATCGCGGCCCTGCTGATCTGGCTCGACCCGCTGCTCGCCTCGATCGTGCTGATCGGGTTCGTGCCGCTGGTGCTGGTCACCCGGTGGGCGCAGCGGCGTCAGCGCGCGGGGTACCGGCGCACGCGCGGGGCGATCTCGCGCGTTGTCGTGCAGTTCGTCGAGTCGATGAGCGGCATGCGGGCGGTGCAGGCGTTCCGGCGCGAACATCGCAACGAGGAGGTCCTCGGCGTCGAGGATTCGGCGTACCAGAAGGCGACGACCACCGCGGTCCGCGGGATGGGCGACTACGTCGGGCTCTCCAACTTCATCGGCAAGCTGACCACGGTGATCGTGCTGCTGGTCGGCGCCTGGCAGGTGATGGAGGGCAACCTCGCGATCGGTGTGCTCGCCGCGTACCTGCTCTACCTCGACCAGTTCTACGGCCCCCTCGACGAACTCGCGCAGGTGTTCAACTCCTACCAGTCCGCCGCCGCGGCGCTGGAGAAGATCTCCGGCGTGCTCGAGGAGGAACCGGCGGTCGCCGAACCCGAACGCCCGGTGACACTCGAGCGGGCGACCGGTGCGGTGCGGATGGACCAGGTGTGGTTCGGCTACAACACCACGTCGGTGCTGCCGGAATTCGACCTGGAGATCCCGGCCGGACAGGTGGTGGCGCTCGTCGGTGCCACCGGTGCGGGCAAGTCGACGCTGGCGAAACTGCTCACCCGGTTCTACGACCCGAGCGGTGGCGTCATCACGCTCGACGACGTGGATCTGCGCCACCTGGCCGATGTCGAGCTGCGCAGACACGTCGTGATGATCACGCAGGAGGCATACCTGTTCTCCGGCACCATCGCCGACAACATCCGGCTGGGCAGGCCCGAGGCGACCGACGCCGAGGTCGCCGCGGCCGCGCGCGCGGTGGGGCTGGACGCCTTCGTCGGCGGGCTTCCCGACGGCTACGCCACCGACGTGCGCACGCGCGGCGGCAGGCTCTCGGCGGGCCAGCGTCAGCTGGTGGCGTTCGCACGGGTGTTCCTGGCCGATCCGGCGGTGATCGTCCTCGACGAAGCCACCTCCAGCCTGGATATCCCCGGTGAGCGGCTGGTGCAGCACGCGCTGGAGACCCTGCTGCGCGACCGCACGGCCGTGATCATCGCCCACCGGCTGTCCACCGTGGCCATTGCCGACCGGGTGCTGGTGCTCGACGGCGGCCGGATCGTGGAGGACGGCGCACCGGCCGAGCTGATCGCGGGCCAGGGCCGCTTCGCAGGATTGCACGCCGCATGGCGGGATTCGCTGGTGTGATGCGCCCGTGTTGTGCAGCGCCGGGGCTGGTGTCGCTTACCGTAGAGAGGTGACGACCCCAGCCCCGGGCCCGGCCGACGGCCCCACCGAGATCAGACCTGCCTCCCGGTGGCCTGCGGTGCTCACCTGGCGTGCCCACGACAACACCCGCATGGAATCGGTGCGGGTGACGGTGAACGGCAATCGGATCAGGGCGGCGGGCCGGATGATCGGCTGCGCCGGCGATGAGCACCCGGCATTCAGCGCGTCGTACGACCTGGTCACCGACGAAGCGGGTGCGACGCGACGGTTGTCGCTGCGCACCACCACGGCGGCCGGTGAACGCCATGCCTCGATCTCGCGCGACGAGGAGAACTACTGGCTCGTCGACGCGGGCGGCACGCACGTGCGCTCCACCTTCGGCGGCGCCCTCGATGTCGACGTGGTGCTGAGCCCGTTCTTCAACACCCTGCCGATCCGCCGGTTCGGCCTGCAGAACGCCGTCGGCGACGTCCAGGTCCCCGTCGTCTACGTGCGACTACCCGACCTGCTGGTGCAGGAGGCCGAGCTCATCTACTCGAGCGCGTCCGACGGGATCAACGTCCTCTCGCCGGTCTCGAGCGCCACCCTGACGGTCGATCCGGAAGGTTTCGTCCTCGACTACCCGGGGCTGGCCGAACGCGCCTGATCTCGAGTACTCAGAGCGCGCGGAGCACCCCACCGTCACGACCGGCGCGGTGAAGTTCACCGAGCCAGTCGCCGGCGCCGGGCGTGATGCCGGTGATGTTCCAGGTCGTGCGGTCGTCGTAGGCGGTGCGGCCGCGGAAACCCGTCTCGACGAGTTCGCCGAGACGGCTGTCCGCGCGCAGGGATTCGCGGGCAGTGACGAGTGTCTCGATGGCCTCGTCGAGCACCCGTTCCAGCGCGGTCGCGTTCGGCTCGCAGATGGCACGCACGAGGTCGGGCGCGGTACCCGCGACGCGGGTACCGTCTCGGAACGAGCCCGCCGCCAGGCCGAGCGCCAGCTTCCCGCCCGCGGCCCCCGCCGCGGCCAGCGCTTCGGCCAGCACATGCGGCAGGTGCGAGATCCGCGCGACAGCTCGATCGTGTTCCTCGGCGAGCACCGGTACCACCACCGAACCACAGTCCAACGCGAGCCGCACCACCCGCGACCACGGTTGCACCCGCGTTCCCTCGTCCACTCCGACCGCCCAGACCGCACCCTGGAAAAGATCGGAATCAGTGGCAGCCCAACCGGATTGGGACGTTCCCGTCATCGGATGCCCGCCGACGTACAAGGCCTCGAGTCCGTGCTTTCGCACCGCGTCCAGCACCGGCCCCTTCACGCTCACCACATCGGTCAGCGGGCACCCGGGCGCGAGCACGGCGATGTCGGCCAGCAGGTGTTCGACCGCGGGCATCGGCACCGCGATCACCAGCAGCGCGTCCAGCTCGGCAGCGCGGACCAGCACCGCGGACAGGTCGCCGGACACCTCGAAACCGTCCTGACACGCCGCGGAGACGCCGGATTCGGAGCGGTTGTAGCCGAACGCCCGGTATCCCGCCGCGACGGCGGCGCGCAGCAGCGAACCGCCGATCAGGCCGGTCCCGAGGACGCACACAGCCCCACGCTCGTCGATGCTCATCCGAACAGATTGGCACACGAGTTCATCATTAGGGGTGGGACAGACTACCGTTTGGTCCATGGCAGCACAGCGCTCGGGCACGAACAGGGCGACGTCGGATGACGACTTCGACGTCGAAGGGTTCGCAGTGGCCGTGGTCCGCGAAGAAGGCACATGGCGGGTCAGCCCGCTCAGCTCCGATGCCCTGCACGATCTGTCGGCCGCCGAGACCGAATTGAAGGCTTTGCGCAGCTCAGGTGCGGTGTTCGGCCTGATCGACGTCGACGATGAATTCTTCATCGTGTTGCGTCCCGCGCCGAGCGGCACCCGTCTGCTCGTCTCCGACGCCACCGCGGCGATCGACTACGACATCGCCGCCGACGTCCTCGACGCGCTCAATGTCGAGATTCCCGACATCGACCCCGACGATCTCGAAGACGTCGAACCGTGGGAGGAGGGCGACCTGGGCGTCCTGGCCGACCTGGGCCTGCCCGAACCGGTTCTCAGCGTCATCATCGCCGACACCGACCTCTACCCCGACGAGCAGCTCGGCATGATCGCCCAGCGTCTCGGTTTCGCCGACGAATTCGCCGCGGTCCTGGACAAAATGCCGAGGTGATCGACGAGGAGATGATGCGCGCCGCCCTGGCGGCCGCAGCCGACGCCGACCCGCGCGATGTGCCGGTCGGCGCCGTCGTCTTCGACGCGCAAGGTCGTGAACTGGCCCGCGCCACCAACGCGCGCGAAGCCCTCGGCGACCCCACCGCGCATGCCGAAGTCCTGGCCTTGCGCGCGGCCGCGGCAGTCCACGGCGACGGTTGGCGACTCGAAGGCGCGACCCTCGCGGTCACCCTCGAACCGTGCACGATGTGCGCGGGCGCCCTGGTGCTGGCGCGAATCGGCAAGGTCGTGTTCGGCGCCTGGGAACCCAAAACCGGTGCCGTCGGCTCGCTCTGGGACGTAGTCCGCGATCGCCGCCTCAACCACCGCCCCGAAGTCCGCGGCGGCATCCTCGAACCGGACTGTGTCGCCCTCCTCGACACCTTCTTCAAAAACCAGCGCTGACCAGCCGATTTAACAATCTTGCACCCACTCCGGTACCGTAGTCGGCGGTGGCGTGTCCGAGCGGCCTAAGGAGCACGCCTCGAAAGCGTGTGAGGGGTAACCCCCCTCCGAGGGTTCAAATCCCTCCGCCACCGCCATGAGCCCCTCACTTGTTCACGCAGGTGGGGGGCTTTTTCTTGTCCGAAATGTGCGCCGGTACGACGACGGCGAGGTCCGCACGGCTCGCGTGAAATGGTGCCGGAAGGTGACCGGGGTGGCGAAACCGGCCGCGGTCGCGATTTCCTCGATGGGTGCGTCGCCGGTCTCGAGCATGGCCAGTGCCGCCTGGATCCGCTGGGCGATCAGCCATTTGTTCGGCGTCGCCCCGGTTTCCCGGACGAAATGGCGCAGGTAGGTGCGCGGTGAGAGTCCTGCGACCCGGGCCAGATCGGGTACGCCGATCGGGTCGGCGAGGTGTTCGAGCGCCCAGGAGAGGCTGCGGGCGATGGGGGCGTCGAGGGGTTCGGGGGGCATGGGCGATTCGATGTATTGAGCTTGGCCGCCCGCGCGGTGGGGCTGGATGACGAGGCGGCGGGCGACGGCGTTGGCGACGGACGCGCCCAGGTCGTTGCGAACCAGATGGAGCGCCAGGTCCAGCCCGGCGGCGCAGCCCGCGCTGGTCAGGATGTCGCCTTCGTCGGTGTAGAGGGGCTCGGGGTCGACCTCGACCAGGGGGTAGCGCTCGCGCAGCAGGTCGGCGTATCGCCAGTGCGTGGTGGCCCGGCGGCCGTCGAGCAGGCCGGCGGCGGCCAGGGCGAACGCGCCGGAGCAGATCGACACGATCCGGGAGCCGTTGCGGTGCGCCCGGCGCAGCGCGTCGATCAATTCCGGCGAGGTCCGCGCGCGCGGGTCGGCGACGCTCGGGACCACGACCGTGTCGGCGGCGGCGAATTCCGCGAGACCGTACGGGCTGGTCATGGTCGCGCCGCCGATCACGCGGACGGGTTCGGGGGTTTCGGTGCAGATTTTCAGCTCGTACCAGGGCTGCTCGATATCGGGCCAGGTCAGGCCGAAGACCTCGATGACGATGCCGGTTTCGAACGCCGTCATCCCGTCGTACGCCAGCACGGAGACAGACCTCATGTCTAAATCTTAGCGATAGTCGTCATCTATGCCACTTCTCCCGATGACACGGAAGTCCGACCATGGAGATATGTTGAAGCAACTCAAGGACTTCGCCATCGGAATCCACACCGCGAACGCGATCCGGCACGGCATCCGCCCACCTGTCGCGGCTCGGCCGGACAGCCGGAAGTCGCGGTGCGGGGGAGCGCGGACCACCCGGTAGCGGCAAGATCTGTCGTCGGGTATTCACCTCGTCCGACCTGCGGTGTATTCCTCGCGTAATAGACTGGGTTACACCGAATCCGGGAAGGAACGATGATTATGCGCGGGCGACAGCCGCCACCCGCGAAGTCCGGAATCGGGCTCGGGGGAAAACTTCTGGTTCTCATCGTGCTCGGCTGGGTCGCTGTCGGGCTGCTCGCGGCCGGCCAGCGGCACCACTTCGCTCACCTGCCCAAGCAGTGTTCGGACTGGGCGACCATCGCGGTCACCGCCGCGGCGGGGCCCGCGAACTACATCGGGCTCAATCCGCGCGTCACCGAATGTCAAGTGCCGCAGCCGAGTCAGTAGCGAAACGGCCGGGGAACACGAGTTCCCCGGCCGTCGACGCTCAGCCTTGCGGTAGCGGCGCGACCTGCCGCTGTTCGGCCTGGACCTCGCGCAGCCGCGAGCCCTCGATGTCGATATCGGGCACGATCCGGTCCAGCCACTTCGGCATCCACCACGCCCACTTGCCCAGCAGCACAAGCAGAGCGGGAATGAGCACCATCCGGACGACGAACGCGTCCAACGCCACGCCCGCGGCCAGCGCGAAGCCCATCGACTTGGCGGTGACATCGGATTCCAGCAGGAACGAACCGAACACCGAGATCATGATGATCGCCGCGGAGGTCACCACGCGCGCTCCGTGGTGATAACCCTTGATCACGGCCTCGGTGGGGTCGGCGCCGTGTACGTATTCCTCGCGCATGCGGGTCACCAGGAACACCTGGTAGTCCATGGCCAAGCCGAAGACCAAGCCGATCAACATGATCGGCAGGAAGCTCACCAGTGGATGTGGATCCTTGATCAGCCCGAGCTCGCCCTCCTGGAAGATCAGCACGGTCGCGCCGAAGGTGGCGCCCATCGACAGCAGGAAGCCGAGCGCGGCGGTGAGCGGGACCAGGATGGACCGGAACACCAGGATCAGCAGGATGAACGCCGCGCCCGCCACGATCGCCATGTACGGCACGATCTTGCTCAGCAGGACATGGTCGATGTCGGCGTAGATGGCGGTGGTTCCGGTGATGCCGTACGACATCTTGTACTGCTCGTTCAGATCGGATTCCGCAGCGCGCGCCGACTGCACCAGATCCTTCGTCGACTGCGCGTTGGGCCCGGTCTTGGGTATGCCGTTGATCAGGGCGCCCGCGCCGTCCTTGCTCATCTGCGGCTCGGTGACCAGATCCATGTCGGGGTAGGACTGTAGCTTGTCGCGCAAGGCATTCAGCGCCGCCTGCCGCTGGTCAGCGGGGGTTTCGCTGAGGTCGACGGCCACCTGCAAAACACCGTTGCTGCCCTCGCCGAAGCCTTCGGTGCGCAGATCGTAGGCCTTACGGACGGTGGTCGACTTGGGCAGGCTGTCCTCGCCCGGCAGGCCGAGGTTCAGGTTCAGCGCCGGTGCGGCGAGCAGGCCGAGCACCACGATGGCCAGGATCATCGTGACCGCGGGGAACTTGGCGATCCCCCTGGCCACCCGGGTGCCGTTGGTGACGACGCTGTCGTCCTCGGGATCGTGCTGGGCGATCAGCGGCAGTTTCGGCTTGAACAGCGCCTTGCCGAAGGCGCCGAGCAGCGCGGGCATCAGGGTGATGGCGGTGAGCACGGCGAACGCCGCCGCGATGGCGCCACCCAGACCCATGAACGTCAGGAACCTGACCCCGACGATGCTGAGCCCGACCAGCGCGATGATCACGGTGAGCCCGGCGAACACCACCGCCGAGCCCGCGGTACCCAACGCGGTACCGGCCGCTTCCTCGGCGGAATCCTGCACCGCCAGTTCGTGTTTGTAGCGCGAGACGATGAACAGCGCGTAGTCGATGGAGAGGGCGATGCCGATCATCGAGGCCAGGAACGTGGTGAAGCTCGGCACCGACAGCACCGAGGTCGACAGGAAGATCAGCGAGGTCGCCGCGCCGAGCCCGACGATCGCGGTGATGATCGGCACGAACGCGGCGACGATGGCGCCGAACGCCACGATCATCACCACCAATGCCACGGCCATACCGATCATCTCGGACTTGCCGCTCGGCATCTCCTGTTCCATCGCGATGGTGCCGCTGATCTCGACCGTCAGCCCGGCCGCGCGGGCTGAGTCGCCGGCGTTGTAGGCGGCCTCGCGTTCGTCGGCGGTGATGTCGGCGAAGTCCTTGATCGCGAACGGGACACTGAAGTACGCGACGGTCTCGGGTGCGGTCTCGTTCAGCACATTCAGGGGCGCGCCACTGCAGGTCGACGGATCGGGTTGCCCGGTGAGACAGCCCATTTCCTCGGTCGCGGTGATCGGATTCACGATCGGTTCGGCATGGTCGACGATGTCGAGCTGCTCGAGGTCGGCGATCAGGTCATCGATCGCGGCGCGGTTGGCCGGGTCGGTGAGCTTCTGGCCCGCGGGCGCTCCCACAACATAGGTACCGGTCACCGCGTCGAACGCGAACGCCTCCGACATACCGGGGAAGTGCTTGTCGAGGATTTCGGTGGCCCGTTCCGAGGGCAGGTTCGGCATGCTGAAGTCATCGGTCATCGGCTTCTGCAACGAGGATCCCAGCCCCGCGAGCACCATGAAGAGCAGCAACCAGACGGGCAGCACAATCCATTTGCGGCGAAAGGCCAGCTTGCCCCACCGGTAGAGATAGATGGACACGGTTCTTCTCCTCGTGGATCGGTGCGGAGCGCGGATCGGAGGTGTAGCCGGGTCGAACTAGCCCTGAGTCTGGTGCCCAGCAACGGTGATATCAAGCACCGGTGCAGCGCGGATGCCGAAAACGAACGGCCCCGCAATCCGGTAGCGGATTGCGGGGCCGTGCTCGAGGTCTCGGGTCAGCCGACCGAAACCGGGTGCTTCACCGTTTCGACGTTCTCGGTACGCAGCTGCTCGAGCTTCGCACCCTCGACGTCGATATCGGGCACGACGCGGTCGAGCCACTTCGGCATCCACCACGCCCACTTGCCCATGATCACCAGCAGCGCGGGCACCACGACCATGCGAACGATGAACGCGTCGATCGCCACACCGGCGGCCAGCGCGAAACCGAACGACTTGGCGGTGACGTCGGTCTCCAGGATGAAGGAGCCGAACACCGAGATCATGATGATCGCGGCCGAGGTCACCACGCGGGCACCGTGGTGGTAACCGGCGACCATCGCGTCCTTGGCCGACTTGCCGTGCACGAATTCCTCGCGCATGCGGGTCACCAGGAACACCTGGTAGTCCATGGCCAAGCCGAAGACCAAGCCGATCAACATGATCGGCAGGAAGCTGACCAGCGGCTGCGGATCTTCGATCAGGCCGAACTTGCCCTGCTGGAAGATCAGCACCGTCGCACCGAAGGTGGCGCCCATCGACAAAAGGAAGCCGAGTGCGGCGGTGAGCGGGACCAGGATCGAGCGGAACACCAGGATCAGCAGGATGAACGCGGCACCGGCCACGATCGCCAGGTACGGCAGGATCTTGCTGAGCAGTACATGGTCGACATCGGCGTAGATGGCGGTGGTGCCGGTGATGCCGTACTCCATGCCGTACTGCGCGTTCAGATCCGCTTCCGCGCCACGCGCTTCGGCGACCAGATCCTTGGTGTCCTGGTTGTTCGGACCGGACTTCGGGACACCGTTGAGCATGGCGCCCTGGTTGTCCTTGCTCCACATCGGCTCGGTGACGTAATCCATGCCCTCGTAGGACTCGAGCTTGGCGCGCAGCGCGCCGACGGCGGCCTCGCGCTCACCCTCGGGCGTCGCACTCAGGTCAGCGGCCACCATGAGCACACCGTTGCTGCCCTCGCCGAAGCCTTCGGTCCGCAGGTCGTAGGCCTTACGGATGGTGGAGGTCTTCGGCATGCTGTCGTCACCGGGCAGGCCGAGGTTCAGGCCGGCGGCGGGCGCGGCGAGCGCGCCGAGCACGATCACCGACAGGATCAGCGCGACCCACGGCGCCTTGGCGATCAGCTTGGCGAAACGCTGGCCGTTGGTGACCGAGGTGTCGTCGTCGGGATCGTGCTGCGCCACGATCGGCAGCTTCGGCTTGAACAGCGACTTGCCGAAGGCGCCCATCAGCGCCGGCATCAAGGTGACGGCGGTGAGCACGGCGAACGCGGCGGCGATGGCGCCACCCAGACCCATGAAGGTCAGGAATTCCACGCCGACGATGCCGAGCGCGCCGAGCGCGATGATGACGGTGAGACCGGCAAACACCACGGCCGAACCGGCGGTACCGAGCGCGGTACCCGCGGCTTCTTCGGCCGAATCACGCACGGCCAGTTCGTGTTTGTACCGGGAGACGATGAACAGCGCGTAGTCGATCGACAGCGCGATACCGATCATCGAGGCCAGGAAGGTGGTGAAGCCGGGCACCTCCATCACCGAGGTACCGAGCATGATCAGCGAGGTCGCCGCGCCGAGGCCGACGATGGCGGTGATGATGGGCACGACCGCGGCGACGATGGCGCCGAAGGCCACCACCATCACGATCAGCGCGACACCCATGCCGATCAGTTCGGACTTGCCGCTCGGCTGTTCCTGCTTCATCGCGATCGAGCCGCTGAGTTCGACGGTCAGCCCGGCGTTGCGGGCTTCGGCGCCGACCTCGAAGGCGGCGTCGCGCTCGGCGTCGGTCACGTCGGTGACGGCCTTGATGGTGAACGGGACGCTGAGCACGCCGACGGTGCCGGGTGCGGTCTCGCTCAGCACGTTGAGCGGGGCCGACGAACACTTCGACGGGTCAGGGGCGGCGAGGCAGCCCATCTCCTCGGTGGCCGCGATGGGGCTGGCCAGCTTCTTCTCGTGATCGACGATCGACAGGTCGTTGAGCTTGGCGATGAACGCGTCGATCGCGGCCCGGTTGGCCGGGTCGGTGAGCTTCTGCCCCTCCGGAGCGCCGATCACGTAGGTGCCGGTGACGGCATCCATCGAGAACTGCTCCGACATGCCTTCGAAGTGCTTGTCGAGGATCTCGTTGGCGCGGGCCGACGGGAGCTCGGGCATGCTGAAGTCGTTGGACATCGGCTTGCTCAGGGTGGCGCCGAGGCCGCCGAGCAGCACGAACAGCAGTAGCCAGACCGGCAGGACAATCCATTTACGGCGGAAAGCGAACTTTCCCCATCTGTACAGGTATACGGACACGCGTGTGCTCCTAGCGCGAAGAACGGGTGGGTGGCATGGCTCGTAGACAGCACTCGCGGGCCACCCCTGCGGGACCCGCCTCCACAACATCGTTTTCTGCCTACCGTGCGGTAGGTAGACTACCTAGTGGATAAGTGGAGGAGCAACCTCAATATTGGGGGCGCCGGATCCGTCACACCGAATCATGGGAGGATTGCCGCCATGCCCGCCCGAGACATCGCCGACACCGTCACCGCAGGTGGGGGTACTAAACAGGCGATCCGCGACGCCGCAGTACAGCTGTTCGCCGCCAAGGGTTTCGAACAGACGAGCCTGCGCGAGGTAGCGGATGTGGTGGGAATCACGAAGGCTTCGCTCTATTACCACTACGCGTCGAAGCTCGATCTGCTTCTGGCGATCATCGATCCGATCATCGATCACATGCGCGACATCGTCGAGGACATCGAGGCCGTTCCTTACAACGGCGAGGGCATTCGCGCGGTCCTGCGCACCTACCTGCGCGGCATGATCCGCCATCGCGACGCGGGGGCGCTCTGCGTGCGCGACACCGCGGCCATCGTCAACGCCATCGCCGATCGCTATCCCGACCTGATGGAACCCACCCGTGAGCTGCGGCTGTGGCTGGCCGGGCCCGATCCGACCCAGAACTCGATGCTGCGTGCCGCCGCCGCCATCGAGGTGCTCGGAGTGGCGCTGCTGTCCTCGGAGCTGGCACCGGGCGCCACCGACGAGTTGGTCGAGAAGACTCTCCTCGACGCGGCAACCTGCGTACTGACCGGCTGTATCAATTCGGCGTGAGCGGGCGGCCCGCGTGGTGACGCTTCGCTACCGCCTCCGGCCGCTGACCGCTCGATCCAGGAGCACCGCGTAAGTTCGACACCGTGCATATCACCGCCAGGGTCGATTACGCGGTGCGAACGCTGCTCGAGCTCGCCGCGGCCGACGGAGTCGTCAAGTCCGAGGCCATCGCCGCCGCCGCGCAGATCCCACCGAAGGTGCTGGAGACGGTGCTGGCCGAACTGCGTCGCGCCGAGCTCGTGCTGAGCAGGCGCGGGCCCGACGGCGGGTATCGCCTCGGCAGGCCCGCGACCGAGATCTCGGTGGCCGATGTGATCCGCGCCGTGGAGTCGCCGCTGGCGTCGGTGCGCGGGCAGCGGCCCGAAGACGTGCGGTATCCGGGCGCGGCGGAACCGCTGCAGCAGGTATGGATCGCGCTGCGGGTCAATATTCGGGCCGTGCTGGAGAACGTCTCCATCGCCGACGTCGCCACCGACCGGCTGCCCGGTTTCATCGGTGAACTGGTCGCCGACCCCGGCGCCTGGGTGCGTCGCGAGCCGCGTACACCCGCAGGCACATGAAGTTGTCCACAGGCTGAGAGTTGTCCACAGGGCAGGTAAAAGTGCTCGGCGCTGCTCACCCGCGCGCTGTAGCCTTCGACCATCATGTTGATCACCCTGCTGCGGACCTACCTGGCCCCGTACCGCGCCCAGCTGGCGGGTGTCCTCGTACTCCAGCTGATCTCGGTTATCGCGATGCTCTACCTGCCCAGCCTCAATGCCGATCTGATCGACGACGGTGTCACCAAGGGCGACATCGGTTTCATCTGGACCACCGGTCTGTGGATGCTCGCGGTGAGCTGCGTGCAGATCGTGGCCTCGGCCGCGTCGGTGTACTTCGGCGCGCAGGCGGCGATGGGCGCCGGTCGCGACATGCGCGGTGGCGTGCTGCACCGGGTGGAGACGTTCTCGGCCAGAGAGGTGGGGATGTTCGGCGCGCCGTCGCTGATCACCCGCTCGACCAACGACATCCAGCAGGTCCAGCTGCTCATCGTGATGTCGGTGACAATCCTGGTGATGGCGCCGATCATGTGCGTCGGTGGCGTCATCATGGCGCTGCGCGAGGATCTCGGGCTCTCGTGGTTGCTGCTGATCGCGGTGCCCGCCCTCGCCCTCTCCATGGGCACGATCGTGGCCAGGATGGTGCCGGGGTTCCGGCAGATGCAGGAACGCATCGACGGAGTCAACCGCGTGCTGCGCGAGCAGATCACCGGTATCAGGGTGGTCCGCGCGTTCGTGCGCGAGCGGCAGGAGATCTGGCGCTTCGGGATGGCCAACACCGCGCTCACCGACGCGTCGCTGCGCGTCGGCAAGCTGATGGCGCTGATGTTCCCGACCGTGATGTTGATCAGTAATCTCACCGCTGTCGGCGTGATCTGGTTCGGCGGTCACCATGTGGACAACGGCACGATGCAGATCGGCTCGCTCACCGCGATGCTGTCCTACGTCATGCAGATCCTGATGGCCGTCATGATGGCCTCGTTCCTGGCGATGATGGCCCCGCGCGCGGCCGTCTCCGCCGATCGGATCGGCGCGGTGCTCGAGACCGAGTCCTCGGTGCGCCCGCCGCGGTTGCCGCAGTCGTTCAAGGGCGACCAGGCCACGGTCGACCTGCAGTTCGCGGAATTCGCCTACCCCGGCGCGGAGAAGCCGGTGTTGCGCGGTATCCGATTCCAGGTGTCGCCCGGTACCACCACTGCCGTCGTCGGTTCCACCGGCGCGGGCAAGACCACGCTGATCAACCTGATCCCGCGTCTGATCGACGTCACCGACGGCGCGGTCTACGTCGGCGGCACCGATGTACGCCACCTCGACCTCGAACTTCTGCGTAGTGGGATCGGATTGGTGCCGCAGAAGGCATATCTGTTCTCCGGCACCATCGCGACCAACCTGCGCTACGGCAACCCCGACGCCACCGACGACGAACTCTGGCACGCGCTCGAGGTCGCCCAGGCGGCCGACTTCGTGCGGGAGATGCCGCAGGGTCTCGACACTCCGGTGGCCCAGGGCGGCACCACGGTGTCGGGCGGTCAGCGTCAGCGGCTGTGTATCGCCCGCGCGCTGGTGCGCAGGCCGCGGATCTTCCTGTTCGACGATTCGTTCTCCGCGCTCGATGTCGCCACCGACGCCCGGCTGCGCGCCGCGCTCAAGCCCGAGACCGCCGACGCGTCGGTGATCATCGTGGCCCAGCGGATTCAGACGATTCGAGACGCCGACCAGATCGTCGTCCTCGAAGACGGTGCGATGGCCGGCATCGGAACCCATGACCAATTGATGCAGCGCTGCTCGGAGTACCGCGAGATCGTCGAGTCCCAGCTGAGCGTGGAGGAAGCCCGATGAGGCCAGGTGGACCCGTTCCCGGAGCGCCGGGAACGAAGGCCAAGTCGTTCCGTCCGTCGCTGAAGCGACTGGTGAGCAGGCTGGCCCCCGAGAAGTTCACCGTCGGTGTGATCGTCGCGCTGGTGATCACTTCCGTGGTGCTCAATACGCTCGGCCCGTATCTGCTCGGCAGGGCGACGAACCTGGTGTTCGACGGCTTCGTCGGTAAGCAGCTCGAGCCCGGCCTCACCAAGGACCAGACCGTCGAGCTGCTACGCAGCCAGGGCGAGACCACCCGCGCCGACATGCTCTCGGCGATGAACGTGATCCCCGGTACCGGCATCGACTTCGACGCCGTCGGCCGCGTGCTGATGCTCGTGCTCGCGCTGTACGTGGCCGCCGCGATCTTCGGCTGGCTGCAGGGTTATCTGCTCAATATCGCCATCAACCGCACCGTGAAGCGGCTGCGCGACGAGGTGGAGCAGAAGCTGCATCGGCTGCCGCTGCGCTACTTCGACACCGCGCCGCGTGGTGACGTGCTCAGCCGCGTCACCAACGACGTCGACAATGTCTCGCAGAGCCTGCAGCAGACGATGAGCCAGCTGCTGGTCTCGCTGTTCACCGTGGTCGGCATCCTGATCATGATGTTCTGGATCTCGCCGCTGCTGGCACTGATCGCGCTGCTCACGGTGCCCGCCGCGATCGTGGTCACCGCGCAGATCGCCAAGCGGTCCAAGCCGCACTTCGTCAACCAGTGGAAATTCACCGGCGAGGTGAACTCCTCGGTGGAAGAGGCCTACACCGGCCACGAGATCATCACCGCGTTCGGCCGCGGCCGCGAGGTCGGCGAGGAGTTCGACAAGCGCAACGACAAGCTCTACGACGCGAGCTTCAAGGCGCAGTTCATCTCCGGCCTGATCATGCCCGCCATCATGTTCCTCGGGAACGTGAACTTCGTGTTCATCGCACTGGTCGGCGGGCTGCGGGTGGCCACCGGCAATCTGTCGCTCGGCGACGTGCAGGCGTTCATCCAGTACTCGCGCCAGTTCAGCCAGCCGCTCACCCAGATCGGTGCGATGGCGAACCTGCTGCAGTCCGGCGTCGCCTCGGCGGAACGGATCTTCGAGATCCTCGACGCCGAGGAGCAGTCCCCCGATCCGGTGGTGGAGATCGCGCGCCCGGTGGATCGCGGGCGGGTGGAGTTCGAGGCGGTGTCCTTCGGTTACGACCCGGAAACCCCTGTCATCGAACGGCTTTCGCTGGTAGCCGATCCCGGCCACGTGGTCGCCATCGTCGGCCCGACCGGCGCGGGCAAAACCACGCTGGTGAACCTGCTGATGCGCTTCTACGAACTCGACGCGGGCACCATCGCCATCGACGACGTCGACATCACCACCATCACCCGCGACCACCTGCGCTCGCGCATCGGCATGGTGCTGCAGGACACCTGGCTGTTCAAGGGCACCATCCGCGAGAACATCGCCTACGGCAATCCGACGGCGCCGGAAGCCGACATCCAGGCCGCGGCCAGGGCGGCCTACGTCGACCGGTTCGTGCACTCGCTCCCCAACGGCTACGACACGGTCATCGACGAAGAGGGCGGCGGGGTGAGCGCGGGCGAGAAGCAGCTCATCACGATCGCCCGCGCGTTCCTGGCCAAGCCGTCGATCCTGATCCTGGACGAGGCGACCAGCTCGGTCGACACCCGCACCGAGTCGCTGGTCCAGCACGCCACCGCGGCCCTGCGCCGCGATCGCACCAGTTTCGTGATCGCGCATCGGCTTTCGACGATCCGGGACGCGGATCTGATCGTCGTGATGGACAAGGGGCGCATCGTCGAACACGGCACCCACGAGCGGCTGCTGGCCGAGCGCGGGCCCTACTACAACCTGTACAACGCCCAGTTCGCGGCCGCTCAGTAAGGCCCTGGCACGATGGGTCGGTGGCCGACAGCAGCGAGTTCTCCTTCGAAGTAGGCACCCGTCTGGACGGGGGCAGGCACGGCCGGACCGGCGTGATCTCCACCCCGCACGGCGAGATCGCCACGCCCGCTTTCATTCCGGTGGGAACGAAGGCTTCGGTGAAGGCCGTGCTACCGGAGACGATGCGCGAGATCGGGGCGCAGGCGCTGCTGGCCAACGCCTACCACCTGTACTTGCAGCCCGGCGCCGACGTGGTCGACGAGGCGGGTGGGCTCGGGAAGTTCATGAACTGGCCGGGGCCCACCTTCACCGACAGCGGCGGTTTCCAGGTGATGTCGCTGGGGGTCGGTTTCAAGAAGGTCCTCGCCATGGAGGCTGTGGACATCCGGTCCGATCAGGTGATCGCGGCGGGCAAGGAGCGCCTGGCCACCGTCGATGACGACGGGGTCACCTTCCGTTCGCACCTGGACGGCTCGAAGCATCGCTTCACACCCGAGGTGTCGATGGGCATCCAGCACGAACTCGGGGCCGACATCATGTTCGCCTTCGACGAGCTGACCACCTTGATGAATACCCGCGGCTATCAGGAGAAGTCGTTGCAGCGCACGCACGAGTGGGCGCAGCGGTGCATCGACGAGCACGAACGGCTCACCGCGGTGCGCGGTCATCGTCCGTATCAGGCGCTGTTCGCGGTGATCCAGGGTGCGCAGTACGAAGACCTGCGGCGCAAGGCTTGTCGTGAGCTGGAGTCGATCCGGGGCAGTGGTGGAACGGAATTCGACGGTTACGGCATCGGCGGAGCGCTGGAGAAGCACAATCTCGGCACGATCGTCGGGTGGTGCTGTGATGAGCTGCCCGAGGCCAAACCGCGCCACATGCTGGGAATCAGCGAGCCGGAGGACATGTTCACCGCGATCGAGAACGGGGCGGACACGTTCGACTGCGTCAATCCCTCGCGGGTGGCGCGCAATGCCGCGATCTATGTCGACGAGGGGCGGTTCAACATCAACACCGCCCGGTTCCGTCGCGACTTCACCCCGATCGACGAGAACTGTGACTGCTACACCTGCGCCCACTACACCCGCGCCTACCTGCATCACCTGTTCAAGGCCAAGGAAATGCTCTCGGCGACGCTGTGCACAATTCACAACGAGCGCTTCACGATTCGCCTCGTCGACCGGATCAGGGCCAGCATCGAGGGCGGCTACTTCGACGAGTTCAAGAAGGAGTTCCTGGGCCAGTGGCGGGGCCGGATCAAGGTGCCGGGGGAGTAGGCGGCGGACCTTCCGATCCGCCGCCCGCCCTGCGGGCTAGTCGTGCAGCGCGTCGACCTTCGCCGGAGCGTAGGTCGGTTCGGTCTTCTTGAGCACGGCGATGACGCGGTAGGTGATGGGCATGACGAGCACCTCGCACAGGGTCTTCCACAGGAAGCCGACGATGACGTAGTTGATGAACGACTGCCAGGTGTTGATGCCGATGGCGGTAGCGGCGATCGAGCAGAAGATCAGGGTGTCGGCGAACTCGCCGACAACGGTGGAGCCGATCAGGCGAGCCCACAGGTGCTTTTCCTTGGTGCGCTCTTTGATCAGTACCAGGGTGGCCGAGTTCAGCAGCTGACCGACGAAGTAGCCGGCGAGACCGGCGAGCACCAGCTGAGGGGTGGTGCCGAGGACCGTGCGGAAAGCTTCCTGGTTCTCGTAGAAGCCCGCGGGGGGCAGCTGGATGGCGATGTAGAAGCAGGCGACGGTCAGCAGCAGCGCGGCGAAACCGGTGTAGATGGCGTGGCGGGTGGCGCGGAAGCCGTAGACCTCGCTGAGCACGTCGCCGAGGATGTAGGCCAGCGGGAACAGGAAGAAGGCGCCGTCGGTCGCGATCGGCAGGATCTGGATCGGGCCCAGCATCACCGAACTGTCGGTGAAGAACTCCACACCTTTGGTGGCGCAGATATTGGAGATGATCAGCGTCGCGGTGAACAGGGCGACGATTACCGGATAGAACCCCCGCGCAACCTGGGCGAATGCCGCATGTTCCGGCGCGGGGTGCCCAGATTCAGCTGGTTTGTCGAGCGAGTTTGTATCAGTCACGAGCCCCATTCTCCCAAGAAACACCCCGTCCACTACCCGAGCCCGCTAAACCCGATACGTCTCTACCCAAAGGGGCCCGCCCCGATCTGGACTGACCGGAGGGTGCGACGAAGGAGTACCCGGAGGGAGGGAAGATCGGGGCCTCCAGGGCCCCGCTCGAGCGCGCCAGCGCTCCAAAAAAACAGCCCGTACACTACCCGGGGCCGGTGCGCCCGATATATCCTCTTCCCGCCTCGAAACGCCCAGCGTTCCACGGAACACCGTTGTGGAATACCCTGTAGCAATGACGAATCCCGGCGATTCCGACGAGTGGTGGAAGCAGTACGGCGGCTCCGGCGTGTCCCCGGAGTCCGGCGCGCCGGGTTCGGTGCCGCAGCATCCGACCGCCCAGCCGTCGCAGCCTTCCCAATATCCGTCGTCGCCGCAGTATCCCCAGCAGCCGGCGCCGCCCCCCTCGCAGCCTCAGTACCCGCAGCAGCCGTCGCAGCCGCAGTACCAGCAGCCCAATCAGCCGCAGTACCCGCAGCAGCCGCCCGCTTACGGGCAGCAGCCCGGCTACGGCGGCTATCCGGCGGCGGGTGCGTACCAGCCCTACGGGCAGTACCCGCAGCCGCAGGGCACCAACGGTCTGGCGATCGGCGCGCTGGTCTCCTCGCTGATCGGGCTGTGCAGCTGCGGTGTCGGCGCGATCGTCGGCATCATCCTCGGCGTGATGGCGCTCAACCAGATCAAGGAGCGCGGCGGCGAAGGTAAGGGCATGGCGCAGGCAGGCATCTGGATCGGTGTCGCCGCGATCGTGGGCTGGATCCTCTACATTCTCTTCTTCGTGGTGCTCGGCATCGCCGGTGGACTCGACTCGTCCACGACCTACTGATCTCACAACGAAACAGGGGCGCTTCCGGATTCCGGAAGCGCCCCTGTTGTTTTCGTCAGGTGTGGGGAATCAGCCCTTGACGACCTGCGTGCCGCCGGCGAACTTGTCGTGCCAGCCCTGCTTGTTCGGGTCGTTGCTGATCGTGACCATGATGTAGATCGCCAGGCCGAGGCTGACGAGCCCACCGACGCAGGGAATCAGGCCGACGATCGTGAACAGGTTGCGCTTGAGGGACTGCTCGGGCGTCAGGCTCGGCGCGCCACCGGGGGCGAGTACGCGCAGGCCGAGGATCTTCTTGCCCAGGCTCTGGCCCTGCTGGGTGACCTCCATGGCGACGAAGTAGCCGTAGATGGCCAGCGACAAGATCAAACTGGTGGCGATCTGGCCACCGGTGCCGCTACCGACGATGAGCCCGAGCACGATCGCGACGGGGATGCCGACGATCAGGTAGTCGATCAGACGCGCACCGATCCGGATTCCCAGGTCGGCGGCCTGTACCCCGCCGAAGCCCTGCTGCTGACCGTACTGGCCCTGCTGCGGGTAGGGCTGCTGCTGACCGTACGGGTCCTGCCCGTAGGCCGGCTGCTGCTGGCCGTAGGGGTCCGGCTGGCCGTAACCGGGCTGGGGTGCGCCGCCGTGTCCGGGCTGGCCGTACGGCTGCTGCTGGCCGTAGCCGGGCTGCGGCTGCTGCTGGCCGTAGGGGTCCTGGCCGTAGCCGCCGGGCTGACCGCCCTGCGGGTACTGGTTGGGGTCGTAACCACCGCTGGTCATAATCTCAGTCCTCGTTTTGATCTTCTAGATCGGTCTATGCGTACGTTACGGACATCCCTCTGGTCGGAACAACCCGATAGGCTCGAGTATCCATGGTTTCTCGGGGATACGCGCTGGGTCGAAAACATCGCGCAGCTCGCCGGTCGTCCGCGCGGAATACCCGAGTGACTCCGCGATCGCCGCCACCACGTCTCCGGGCGTGTGGCCCCGGGCACGTTGGTCCGAAAGGCTCACGGCGCCATCGCGTTTCGCCAGTCGCTTGCCTTCCTCGTTGAGCACGAGCGGCACGTGGGCATAAGTCGGGGCGGTGAGTCCGAGCAGTTCCGCGAGATACGCCTGGCGCGGGGTGGACGGCAGCAGATCGTCGCCGCGAACCACCTGGTCGACGCCCTGGGCGGCATCGTCGACGACGACGGTGAGGTTGTAGGCGGGGACACCGTCGCCGCGGCGCAACACCAAATCGTCGACAGCGCCCCGATATCGGCCGTGCAATAGGTCGGTGATCTCGTACTCGGTGACGTCGGCGCGCAATCGCACTGCGCCGACGCGTCCTTCGGCCCGCTTGGCCGCGCGCTGGGCGTCGCTGAGCTCACGGCAGGTGCCGGGGTAGGCGCCCATCGGCCCGTGCGGCGCGGTGGCGGCCTGCTGGATTTCGCGTCTGGTGCAGAAACATTCATAGGTGCGTCCGGCTGCGGTCAGTTCGGCCACAGCGGCGGCGTAGCTCGGCAGCCGTTCGGATTGGTAGACCACGGGGCCGTCCCAGTCGATGCCGATCGCGGCGAGGTCGTCGAGCTGACCCGCGGCGGCGCCGGGCCGGACCCGGTCCAGATCGTCGACGCGGATCAGGAACTCGCGCGCGGAAGTTCGCGCGAAAAGCCAGGCGAGTACCGCGGTACGCAGGTTTCCCACGTGCAGCTCGCCCGAAGGGCTCGGCGCGTAGCGGCCCGCGCCTCGACTCGTTGGCACTCCACGATCCTAGGTGGGCTCGCGGCACAGCCGCGTGCGTAGCCGCTCCTCGGCGATGCCGTCGCCGGCATCGAGCGCGTCGAGCAGCTCCCGCGCGTGCGCGATCAGTCCGGCGCGGTCGACATCGTGCTGCTGGGCATTCGCCGGGTAGGACCCGAGTCGCTCGCTCGCCCGGCGCAGTAGAGTACCCGCGCCTTTGGCGTTGCCGCGCTGGATGTGGGTGAGGCCGACGGCGTATTGGGCCAGCCCTTGCCAGAGCATCCGTTCGGCAACCGGCCCGTTCTTCCATGCCGCCTCCAATACCTCGTGGGCATTGAATGCCAATCCGTCGTCCAGCAGTTGCTGAGCGAAGGTGAGAGTTTGCTGGGGTCCGAGGTCGAGGTCGTCGGGAATTCGGGCGACTCCGGCACTGCCGGGGGGCAGCGGTCGGCCGAGTCGATCGCGGGGACGGTCGTTACGGGCACGACCTGCGGTGTCACGGTCACGGGAGATCATTCCCCCATGATCCACGCCTGCCCTCGATGGTGCTCATGTGACTGCTGAGGTACTCGAGAAATTGACGTATCACGGACTAATCACACGGAAGTAAATGGGGATGTGTCAACCAGATCGGGAATGGGTAAGAGGCCTGGCAATGCCTCCGCAAACGTGAAGCTTCGCAAGGTTGGCAAAACGATATGGGAAAGCAAATTCTCTTCCGCAACATTGCGGAAGACCTGCTAGTGTTTCTTCCGCGGGGGCAGCCCCCGGAGGCGGAAACGCCTCGATGCGCTGGTTCGTGCCGGTCGGTTGCGCGCGCCGTGTGGCAGTGCCTTGTGTGCCACGAAGTAACTCATCGGTCGCGCCGGATTTCGGAATGTTGCAACGATTCCAGGAGTTATCCCCTCTTCTCGATGAACCAAAGGAGCAAGTGCCGTGGAAGTTGATGTAACCGACGCTGTGTGGCGGAAGAGCACCTACAGCGGACCCGATGGGAACTGCGTCGAAGTAGCCTTTCTCGCCGGCGGCGACATCGCCGTTCGTGACACCAAGGATCGTGGTCGCGGACCCGTACTGGCCTTCGGTCCAGGGCAGTGGCGAGCCTTCCTCGCCGATGTCACCGCGGGAGAGTTCGCGCGGGGCTGACCCGCGAGATGCATCTCGAATGGGCAATACCGGCCCCGAGTCGAGCGGACTCGGGGCCTTCTCAGTGATCTCGGCGGGGTGGCCTATCGTGGCCGGATGACCACGATGGCCGCGCGTGACGCGACGATGTACTGGCTGTCGCGGCGCACCGCCAACGACGTGTTCCTGCTCTACTCTTTCGCCGAAACCGATTCCGCCACCGACGAACTCCGCGCTTTCATCGCCGCGCGCGCCGCGCGCATTCCGGATCTGCGGATCCGGTTGCAGGAGATTCCGGGCGATCTCGACTACCCGCGCTGGGTTCCGGCCGAATTCACCTCCCAGCAATTCGTGCACCACAGGCCGGACGGCCTGTCGTGGCAGGCGTTGCTCGCGGATCTGGGCGAACTCCTGGGAACCGGTGTCGTCGCGACCGAATTTCCTTGGCGTGTCCATGTTTTCCGGTCGGTTCACTCCGCACCACGGTCGGCCGCGCCCGTTGTGGTGGTGGTGCTGCAACTTTCGCACGCACTGGCCGACGGCACCCGTGCCGCCGCCATCGCGCGAGCGCTCTTCGGGATGGCTGTGGATGAAGCTGTTGTCCACAGCACACCCGATGTGCCTGTGGACAACTCGGCAGATCACCCGGTCGGACCTGGTAAAACTTCTGCACAGCCTGGGGATTCCTGTGGACAACCCTGTGGATGGATCGCTCGGCGAGTCGATCCGAGAGTGCTTGGGGTGCTGCGTCTTCCCGCACAGCTCGCGGCGACGGTGTGGCGCGGGCGGGCCGCGTACCTCGCGCAGCGGGAATTGGCGGACCGGACGGCCGCCGGTGAGGTACCCGCGGCCACAACCGGGTTCGCGCCCTGTGCGCTGAATCCGGCTACCGCGGTCGACGGTCACACCGTGAGAATGCTCGTCGTCGATGCGGACGACCTCCGCATTCCGGGCAAAACCGTCACTGTTGTTGCGTTGACGGCGATTTCGCGGGCACTGGTCGACTATCTCTCGCAGCGAGGTGAGCAACCGGAACGGCTGGGTACCGCACTACCGATGGCACTTCCGGGGCCGAGTGCGGCCCGCAACAACTACCGCGGACTGTCCATCGACCTGCACATCGACGAACCCGACCTGCGTACGCGCGCGAACCTCATCGCCGATGAACTCGCTGCCCGCCGCGAACGAGCGCTGAATCCGCTGCTCTCCGCGCAGGATCGAGTCGGCGATGTCGTCCCCGCGGTGCTGGCGGTGCGTGATGTCGAACGGGCCGAACTGGACAATGTCCCCGCGGCGCTCGATGGCAATACCGTCGTGTCCAGTGTGTATCGCGGGCCGGCCGATCTCGCCTTCGCGGGTGCCCCGGTCCTGTTCACCGGCGGTTTTCCGGCTCTCGGTACCGTCATGCACCTGACTCACGGTGTCCACGGCATCGGCGAAACGATCACGCTGTCCGTGCATTCCGATCCGTGGGTGCTGTCCGATCCGGACCGCTACCTGGAATTGCTCGCCGTCGCGCTCGATGCGGTCGTCGCCGCGCACCGCTGATCCGCGGGGCAGGACCAGTTTTCACCGACGTCGACCGTGGCCGACGCTGTTTCCCGCGCGATCGAGCTCCGCGCCCACCGCGAGCAGCGCCGAGTGCAAGGCCGTCGCCGGGTCGGTTCCCGCGGCTTCACCCTCGATCACGCCGTCGATCCGGAACGGGCAGAAGTATCCGGTTCCGCTGTCTCCCCGGTGTGGTCGCCCGATCTCGATCAGCGGGCCGGTTCGATGCGCCGCGGCGATCGCCGTCGCGAGGGCCGCATCGGCAGCTCGCGGATCACGTCGACGAGTGCCTGGCAGCGCGGGCGTCGATTGCGCGTGTACCCGCTCGTACCACGCGATCACCTCGAAAGACGCGGCTCGCGTGCCGGTTTCGTAGTGTCCCAGCGCCGCCCTGCTGTACGGAACGCGCGCGGCCAACGCCGCCAGCGACAACCCCGACTCTTCCCGCAATCGCCGCAACCGAGCTCCGACGACGCCGTTCCCCTGCTCGCCCCGACTGGACATGGGCTCATCGTAGAGAACTGTAGACGTTTGTAGACGCTTTTTGCTGTCCAAAAGGTCTTGGCGGCGACCATACTTTCTCGTGGCGGCTCGGCGACCACCATACCGCGCCACTCGTGCAAGCACTGACTCGTTCGGAGGGGAACCGATGGAGATCTATCTGTGGATTGCCGTGGGGCTGTTCGTGTTCGGGGCGCTGAGCCGCTACCTACTACTCACACCGCCCGCCGAACGCGGGCGCCCGAGCGTCGCCGAGATCAGGCGGCGGCTTCAGGCCGAGCGCGAGGGACCCGGCCACGACTCGACATTGCCGTCGGTGCGCAGCATTTCCGCCAGCAGCTTCTCGGCGTCGGATTTCTCCCGCGCCAGCACGCTCCAGCCGCGTACCAGGCCGTCGGGGCCCGATTTCGTCGTCCACGAGCCGACGGCATGAGCACCCTGGGGATGCAGCGAGTAGTAGATGGTGCCGACCGGGAACGCGATGTCCATGCCGCGCATCCAGCCGGTGAGCGCCTCGCCCTCCCAGACCCGCATCTCGCCACGTACCTGGGCGACCGGATCGGCTTCGGGCGCAGGCGGTTCAGCGGCCGAGTCGAGCATCAGATGGTCACCCTCGTGCCGGATGGTCACCGCCGCTACCTCGACCTCGTCCGCGTGGTTCGCCGGTTTCTGCCAGGCTGCCCACCAGTCACCCGCCAGGTCGACGCGGTTGTCGACGATGCCCGCCAGCTCCGCCAGCGAGACCTGCAACGCGTCGGCCAATCGGACAGCGACCGGCAGTGTCGGCGATTGCTCCTCGGACTCGTACCTGGTGATCTGGCGCGAGCTCACCCCGATCGCGGTGGCCAGCGCGGGCTGCGAGAGCCCGAGCAGCCTGCGCCGCTCCTGGATCACCTTCCCCGTCCCGGTGTTCATACAGTCATCGCCTCCATTGCCTGCCCCTCCCGTCACACCCTGCTGGACACTTCCGCACCAGACCCGCCGACATCGCGGGCCGCCGCCCTCCGCTACGAAGACCACTGGCGCGCCGCGCATGCCGACTGTCTGGCCGATTCTTCCATTTCTTCGCTCCAGCAGGCCCGTTTCGTGCTGACTCAGCACAACGGATGCGGCCCGCGCTGCCTACAGCACCTGGCGGCGACGGCCTACAGCACCGGATTGATCGACGACATCTGACCCTACGGCGCGACCTCGGACGTCGTCACCGTTCGGCTACCAGCGAATCCGGACCCGACACGTTGACGAACTGATTGCGAGACGGCGAAGGTGCTGCGATCGCTATTACCGTCGAGGTATGAGTGTGGACCCCTTGGCGGAAGGCGACGGCGCCACCATCCTCGAACGCCCAGGTCTGCGCCAGCGATGGTGGCGTTTGCGCAGGCCGTTCGTCCTGCCGTCACAACGGGCCACCGCCGACAACATCGTCGCCGCACCCACCCCGCTGCAACCGATCGACCTCGCCGACGACGCCGAGGTGTCGCAGGTACTCGACCTGGCCGTGCGCGTGGGTGAGGTCGTCCTCTCCGCGGGTACCGGTGTCGGTGACACGTCAGCGCAGGTCCGCTTCATCGCCTCGACCTACGGTCTGAACAGCTGCGATATCGACGTCACCTTCGACGCGATCCGTATCTGGGCCGACCGTGGACCCAGCCTGCCGCCGGCCAGCGATATGCGCGTCGTGAAGTACCGCTCGCTCGACTTCACGCGGTTGGCCGCGGTCGACCGGCTGACGCGCCGCATTCGCAGCCAGATCGTCCCCGTCGACCAGGCGCACGCCGCCCTCGACGAACTGATCTCGTCGCGCCACCCCTACCCGCGCTGGGTGTCGACGGCGGGTTGGTCGCTGCTGGCGGCGGCGATCGCGGTGCTGCTCGGCGGTGGGTTCGTTCTCGCCGCGATCAGTTTCGTGAGCACCGCGGCGATCGACGTGGTGAACCGATACCTGCATCAGCTCGGTCTGCCGATGTTCTTCCAGCACATGGTCGGTGGTGTCATCGCCACGATCCCGGCCATCGCGCTCGCCTCGATCAGCGACCACTGGCGTTCCGACGCGGCGCTGATCGTCGCGGCGGGCATCACCGTGCTGCTGTCCGGTCAGCAGTTGGTGGGTTCGGTGCAGGATGCCATCACCGGCGCGCCGATCACCGCGGCCGCCCGCATGCTCGAAGTGGTGATGATGACCGGCGGCATCGTCGCGGGCATCGGTCTGGCCCTGCGGATCTCGACGATGATGGGGATCGCGGTGCCCGAGATCGCGGCCAGCGCGGGCCGCGACACCGATGATCTGGCGATCAAGCTGGTGGCCGGTGCGGTCGCGGCGATCGCCTTCGCGATGGCCTGTTACGCGGAGCGTCGGGCGCTGTTCGCGGCCGGGCTCAGCGGTGCGGGCGGCACCATGGCCTTCCTCGGCGCGCAGGACATCGGTTTCGGGCCGGTGGTGTCGGCCGGCCTGGCGGCCACGGTGATCGGCCTCGCCGGTGGTCTGATGGCGCGTCGCGCGCTCACCCCGCCCCTGGTCGTCGCGGCGGCGGGCATCACGCCGCTGCTGCCGGGTCTGAAGGTATATCGCGGGCTGTATGCCCTGCTCGAGGACGAAACGCTGCTCGGTTTCGGGCAGATCCTCGGGGCGTTCGGTGTCGGCTGCGCGCTGGCCGCGGGCGTCATCCTGGGTGAATGGTTCGACCGGTTGCTGAGTCGTCGTGGTGCGCCGCGCGACTTCGATCCGTCGTTCACCAGCGACCGATGAGGTAGATCGGCGAAGTTCAGATCTGCACGAGGGTGCTGGTCAGATCTGCACGAGGGTGCTGGTCAGATCTGCACGAGGGTGCGTGGCCCGTCGGCGGCCGTGTCGGCGGGCGCCGGGTCCTGGATGCGTGGTTTTCCTGCCGCCCAGCGCATCTGGCTGCGCGCCGCGGGTGCCTCGGTGGCCGCGGGGATGACCAGCAGCGCGAGCGCGGCGCCGTTGCTGCCGACCACGTGCATGATGCGCGCGGCCTGGTCGTTGCGGGCTGTGCTGTCGCCGGATTCGCTGGTGGTCCAGTCGAATCCGAGCCGGGCCAGCTTGCCGATCCGCGGTCCGACCGCGGTCACCAACTGGTGCAACTCGGTCATCGGCTGGTCGGTTCGCGGCCACCAGGCGCCGTCGATCGGCCCGGTGGTGGCTGTGCGGTCACGCAGCATCAGCCGGATCGGCCCGGACGCGTCGCGCCCGATGCTCGTTTCAGGTGATGTATTCACTTCGTTCTGTACTTTCTGATTTCTGTGCGATCGACGCGCTCGTGGCATCGACCGGCGCGATCCGAACTCCGGATCGGCGCGAAGGCTGGGTACCCACTGGACTGCGTCGGCACGCACATCTGTGTTGGGGCGGCGACGACGGTATGTGGGTGTGGTGGGGGTCTCCCGCACCATCGGGGCTCACTCTACGGATGCCCACTGACAGATCCACCGATTAAACGAACAGGGCCCCGACCGGCGAACCGATCAGGGCCCTGCTGTTGCGGAGGATAGGGGATTTGAACCCCTGAGGGCGTTAACCCAACCCGCGTTCCAGGCGAGCGCCATAGGCCACTAGGCGAATCCTCCGTGGAGCAGCATAGCGGGTCGCAGGGGGTCGATGCCAAACCGGGCCCCCGCGACCGCTTCTGACCTGCTACTTCTTCAGAGCGGCCAGTACCTTGCGGACCTGGGTCTCGGCGGCGGTGCGCATGGCCGCCTTGTCGACGGTGCGCATCGTCGACACCTCGATCTCCACCTTCACCGAGATGTTGCTGTCGTGCGCGGCCACCACGACGGAGTAGTCGCTCGGGATGGAGCCGTAGGTGTGCTGCTCGCTGGCGTAGTACGCCTCCGTGCCGAGGCCGCTCACCGGGCCGTGGTCGTAGTCCTTGCCGGTGGTCTTGGTGTCGTAGCCCTTCCAGCGCGCGTAGTCGGACTCGGTCTCGCTCTCGGTCTTGAACTCGACCTCGAGACCCAGGGCCGCGTCGTTGGCGTTGCGGCCCGACTCCTGGTTCTTGGCGTCGCAGTCGTAGGAGCCGCCGCCGATGTACTCCGACGGGCCACGCTCGGTGTGGGTGGTCGTCTCGCGCGTGGACGACCACTGATTCAGCACGGTGAGATCGACCAGGTCGCAGGCGTTCTTGCCGTCTTTGTAGACGTAGCTACCCGCCCACTTGTCCGGATCGGGTCCGAAGGGGTTGTCGTCGTCGACCTTGTTGGCCGTGAACGCGATCAGCCCGATCACGAGCGCGCCCACCGCCACAATGGCGCCACCGACGATCCACCAGACCGCCTTGTTGCCCGACGAGGGCGGCCGCGGCGGTGCGCCCCATTGCGGCTGCGGCGCTTGATAGGCGCCCGCTTGCGGATGCGCGTACTGCTGCGGCTGTGGGAACGGTTGTGGATTCGCTCCGCTCTGATAAGGCCCGGGCGGCGCGGTGTAGGGCTGGGGGTTCGCGCCGCTCTGATAGGGCCCGGGCGGTGCGGTGTACGGGCCGGGCGCGCCGATATTGCCGCGCAGCACTGTCGGGTCGGCTTGGGCGGGGTTCTGACCTGCGCCTTCGCCTGGTCGTTCCCACCATGCGACGGTGGGGTCGGACGGCGGCACACCGTCGCCGGGTGGTCGCTGATTCGGGCCGGTCACGATCGGGCCCCCTCTCCAGTCATGGGGAACACCGAACCCCCGCTGCCGATATCGGATAGATCGTAGCCAGCGTCACCGTCGCCGCGGCGGTTATACGGTTGCGTACACTCGAGTATCGACTGGTCGGATGCGCTCGTCGTCGAGGGATATGAGGTGGAACACGTCGTGGGAACCGCGCGAACGCCCCGGGCCAGATGGGTCGAGGAGGGCCTGGCCGTACTGGCGTCCTCCGGCGTCGACGCCGTGCGGGTCGAGGCGCTGGCCAAGCGCATCGGCGTGACCAAAGGCGGGTTCTACGGTTACTTCGCCGACCGTGACGCACTACTCACCGCGATGCTCGACGTGTGGGAGAGCGAAGCGACAGATCAGGTGCTCGAACGCGTCGAAACCCTCGACCCGAAGACCAAGGCGCGCGTCGCGGGCCTGCTCACCTTCTCCAGCAATCGACTGCTCCCGATCGACCTCGCGATCCGCGACTGGGCCCGCCGCGACGACGACGTCGCCGCACGCCTTCGCCGCGTCGACAACACGCGAATGGCGTTGCTGCGCGAGACAATCGGCGTGTTCTGCGAAGATCCCGACGAGGTCGAAGCCAGGAGTCTGCTCGCCTTCTGCGCCACCATCGGCAGCCACTTCCTGGCCGCCGATCACGCGGGCCGCACCCGCGTCGAGGTCCTCACGCGCGCCGCCGACCTGCTATTCGAAGACCGGAATCGCTAGTACCGCGAACAACCGCTACACTGGCCGACGGATCCCGCGCGGCGAGCATCCTGTGAACTCCCCCAGGGCCGGAAGGCAGCAAGGGTCAACGGGCTCTGCCGGGTGCGCGGGGTCCCCTTTATTTTCAGGGGTCCCCGCTCCGACCGATCGGCCTACGCACCTTCGCAGCGTGCGAGCCTGATCCCGGCCCCGATACCCCGCCGATTGCGGGCAATCGCCGGGTAACGTTGCGCCTGTCAGCACGCATAGCGTGCACCCCCTTGCTGCTTCGAAAGGCTGCCCAGGATGCCCCGGCAAACGCAGATCGGTTTGATGAGCCACGAGGAACTCGTGTCCGAGCACGAGTCCCAGACCGCGAAATACGCGACGCTCAAAACTGAGAAGCTCACGCTGGATCTCACCCGAGGTAAGCCCTCGCCGGAGCAACTCGACCTGTCCTCGTCGCTGCTGTCCCTGCCGGGCGAGGGCGACTTCCGCGACGGCTCGGGCACCGACTGCCGCAACTACGGCGGCCTCACCGGTCTGCCGGAACTGCGCGCGATCTTCGGCGAACTGCTCGGTATCCCCGTCGAGCGACTGCTGGCGGGCAACAATGCCAGCCTCGAGATCATGCACGACATCATCGTGTTCTCGATGCTCTACGGCACCCCCGACTCCCCGCGCCGCTGGGTCGGCGACGAGCCGATCAAGTGGCTGTGTCCGGCCCCCGGCTACGACCGTCACTTCGCCATCACCGAGGCGCTCGGCATCGAGATGATCACCATCCCGATGCGCCACGACGGCCCCGATGTCCACGCCATCGCGACGCTGCTGACGAACGATCCGCAGATCAAGGGCCTGTGGGCGGTGCCGAACTACTCCAACCCCACCGGTGTCGTCTACTCGGAAGAGATTGTCCGCGAACTGGTTTCGCTGCCCGCCGCGGCACCGGACTTCCGGCTGTTCTGGGACAACGCCTACGCGGTGCACCCGCTCACCGATATCGCGGCGCCGGTCGTCGACGTACTCGGCCTGGCCGAGGCGGCGGGCAACCCGAACCGTCCGCTGGTGTTCGCGTCGACCTCCAAGATCACCTTCGCAGGTGCGGGCGTGAGCTTCTTCGGAGCGTCACAGGCCAACATCGACTGGTATCTGTCGCACGCCGCGAAGAAGAGCATCGGCCCCGACAAGCTCAACCAGCTGCGGCACCTGCGCTTCTTCACCGATGCCGAGGGTGTGCGCGACCACATGCAGAAGCACCGTGCGCTGCTCGAACCCAAGTTCGCGCTCGTGCGCCGCATCCTGGAAGACCGCCTCGGCGCGTCGAAGGTGGCGTCGTGGACCGAGCCCAAGGGCGGCTACTTCATCAGTCTCGACGTGCTCGAGGGCACCGCGGCCCGGGTGATCGCGCTGGCCAAGGAGGCGGGCATCGCGCTCACCGCCGCGGGCTCGGCGTTCCCGTACAGCAAGGATCCCGAGGACAAGAACATCCGCATCGCCCCCAGCTTCCCGCAGCTGCCGGAACTGGAGAAGGCGATGGACGGACTCGCGACCTGCGTGCTGCTCGCGGCCACGGAGAAGCTGCTCTGAGATCGCCTGCGTTGGGGGGGGCGCGAGGGCCCCCCCACCCGCCGGGGGGGTTTGTTACCCCCCGGCCGCACAGGGGGTGCCAGAGATTGGTGTGGGGGCGGGGCG
>NZ_JBHTUD010000018.1:0-94876 GCF_042794235.1 Nocardia sp. NPDC056541 | reverse complement strand
TTTGGCCGGGGGGGGGGGGGCCTCGAGGCCCCGCCAACGCTCAGTGCGGTTTGGTCACCAGCGTGCCGAACAGGGTGACCGAGATATGGATGTCGCCGCGGTCCGCGCCTGCCTGCAGATCGGCGAGGAGTTGATCGCGATCGCTCGCGGTGATCGCCCCGCGCAGGGCGGCCAGGTCAGCGATGCGGCGCACCAGCGCTCCCGCGCCGACCGTTCGGTCCTGCACCAGTGCGTGTGAGCCGATCTCCTCGACCACCAGGCCGGTGCCGCTGAGCAGCCCGGGGAGGCGTCGGCCCGAGAGCGGATTGGTGGTCGAGGAGATCAGGGTGTCGATCACCGCGCTCACCACCCGGGGGTTGCCGGGATGCACGATCGCGGTCGCCCAGTCGCAGTCCACCACCACCGCGCGCCCACCGGGCCGCAGCACCCTGGCGATCTCGGCCGCCGCCCGCGCGGGTGCGGTGAGGTGCTGGAACACCCGTTCGCACAGCACCGCGTCGAAGGTATCGGTGCCGAACGGTAAGCCGTAGGCATCGCCGGAGACGAAGCTCGCGCTCGACCCGGACTCGATCGCGCGGCGCTGCGCCGAGGCGAGCAGATGCGGATCCGGCTCGACGCCGATCGCGGTGCCGTGGGGCCCGACTTCCTCGGCGAAGGTGAACACCTCCGATCCGGTGCCCGACCCGATGTCGAGCGCGCTCTCGCCGGGCCGCAGCGCCAGCGCGGTGTGACTCCAGGCGCCGAGCGCGCGCATACCGGGTCGGGTGACTTCCAGATCATGGGCGTCGATCAGCTGATCCCGGGCCGCTCGGTCGAAGCGGGCCGGGCGTGGGGTGTAGTCGGTCATTCGCACCGCCAGAGTGGGAGCAGTCCTCGTGAGCATGGACTCAGAGGCTACTGGTGAAATGTGTCACGATGAATGTATGACTCGCACGCTGTGCCTCGCGCAGGAATCCGAGGCCGACGAACTGCTCAGCACCGACGATTTCGCGCTGCTGCTGGGAATGCTGCTCGACCAGCAGTACCCGATGGAGCACGCGTTTCGTGGGCCGCGCAAACTCGCCGAGCGCATGGGCGGATTCGATCTGCGCCGCATCGCCGAAGCGGATCCGGCCGAATTCGAGGAACTCGCGGCCACCCCACCGGCGATTCACCGTTATGGGCGGTCGATGGCGCGGCGGGCCCAAGCGCTCGCCCAGTATGTGATCGAGCACTATGACGGCCTACCTGCGCAGATCTGGACCGCGGGCGATCCCGACGGCGCGGAGGTGCTGCGCCGGTTGCAGGACCTGCCGGGGTTCGGGGCGCAGAAGGCGAAGATCTTCCTCGCATTGCTCGGAAAACAGCGGGGCGTGCAGCCCGACGGCTGGCGAAAAGCGGCCGGATCCTATGGCGACGACGGGTCGCGACGCTCGGTCGCCGACGTCGTCGATGCCGAAACATTGTCGGAAGTACGAGAATTCAAGAAGCAGGCCAAGGCGGCGGCCAAAGCCTCGAAATGAATTCCTAGTTAAGATCTAGCTGCTTTTTTCCCTCGTCACGAGGGTGGATCTGCTCGAAGCTTGCATCTCGAACAGCTCCACAACAGATGAGGGATTGGCAGTTTTATGAAGATGAGGAAGTTCGCCGTTGTCGCGGCGCTCCTGACCGTGGCTACGGGCATCACGGCAGGCACCGTGAACGCCGCGCCGGCCGAGGAAGCCGCCCCGATCAACTACACCGCCGAGGTCGTCGACGATTCGAAGGCCGTCATCACCACCGATGCCGGCTCGCTGGTCGAAGAGGACGGTGTCTTCAAGATCAAGGCCCCCAACGGCGCCACCCTCGCGGGCACCCCCCTGAGTTTCCGCCTCGACGAGTTCGAGCTGCCGATCGCGGCCGAGATCTCGGGCAACACCGCGACCCTGACCCCGCAGCTGGATCCGGCCAAGGCTGTCTACAAGCCGGTCGCGCTGCCCTACGAGGACAAGGCGCCGTGGAAGACCGAGTACGAGCGTGAGCAGGCTGCCTGGAGCCGTCTGACCTCCACCATCTCGCTGGGTGCCGCGATCGGCACCCTGGTCGGTGGCCTCGGCGGCGCCGCGCTCGGTTGCGTCGCGGGTGCGGCGGGCGGCCTGGTCGCCGGTGGCGTGCTCGGCGCGATCTTCGGCGCCCTCCCCGGCGGCATCGGCGGCTGCGTCGTCGGCGCCACCACGATCGGCGCCCTCGGCGTCATCCTGGGCCAGATCTTCATCACCGCCCCGGTGGCGATCGGTGCTGCGATCCAGTACTTCTCCACGATCTCCGCGCCCTTCAACGCGCCGGCCAAGTAAGTCCGACCGGATCGTCGAAACCCTCTGCGGGAACTCGGTTCCCGCAGAGGGTTTCCCCCGTTTGTACCCATTGCGCCTGTCGTGTGCCCCCGCTGACCTGCGGCGATGATGTGCCTCAGCGCACAATTCGCCGGTTTGGCTTGGATGGGTCGGGATTAGGTGTTAACTTGATTGTTATGTCCAGCAACCATCTCCCCGCCCAGCGGGTCACGTACGTGACCGCCGCTCTGGGCTTGCGGTTGCCGTTGACGCGCGAACTGTGTCGTTCCTGCTTCTGCAGCTGAGCCCTTCAGGTTCGCGAGCTGCCACGCCCCACGTGTAGGCAATCCCGTTGGGATAACGGGATTTTTGGCAAGGAACTTCATATGTCTGCTCCCATCATCGATCGCCCCGTCTCCCGGACGGGCGCCGGTCGCCCTCGTGTTTCCCGCCCCGTTGTGCCGCCGGAGCTGCGGCGTAGCGACAACCCCGCCGCAGCGGTGCTGCGTACCGCGGCCTCCGGTCCGGTCTCGCGCGACAACGCCGCGCGAGCAACGGGTTTGAGTATCGCCACCGTCAATCGGCAAGTGGCGTCGCTGCTTTCGGCCGGACTGCTGCGTGAGCGGCCCGATCTGACCGCCGCGGGCGCGGTCGGCAGGCCGCGGGTGCCCTTCGAGATCGATCACGACGCCTACCTGACGCTGGGCATTCATATCGGCGCCGAGGCGACGAAGATCGTCGCCGCTGATCTGCGTGGCCGCATTCTCGGCGGGCTCGCCATCGCCACACCGCAGACCGGGCAGGAATTCGCGGTCACCACCGTCGCGCGCAGCGCCAAGGCGTTCCTGCAGCGGTGGCATCGGCGGACGCCGCTGTGGGCGGGTGTGGCCATCGGTGGGCGGGTGGATCCGCAGAGCGGTGTGGTCGACCATCCGAAGCTGGAATGGAAGGGTGCGCCGATCGGGCAGGTGCTCGGCGATGTGCTCGAGCTGCCGGTTTCCGTCGCGCCGCACGTCGAGGCGATGGCTGCCTCGGAGCTGCTGCTGCCCACCTTCGACGCGCGCAGGCCCGAGCCCGATACCGAACTTCCCGCTGCTCAGCACGGCAGCAGCCTCTACTTCTACGTCCGTGAGACCGCGGGCATCGCCGTCACCCTCGACGGCCGGGTACACACCCCGAGCAACGGCCCGGGGTCGATCGCGCATCTGCCGACGGGCTCCGATGTGCAGTGCACGTGCGGCCGGCGTGGATGCTTGGAAGTGACCGTCGGTGATCGGGCCCTGCAGGCGCGGGCTGTCGGTCGCGGAATCATCCCGGCGCACAACGGGACTGCCGGGACCACGATCAATGATCTGTATCGGGCGGCCGAGTCCGGGTCCGAATCGGCGCGGGAACTGCTCGCCGAGCGGGCGACGATGCTCGGACAGACTGTCGCGCTGGTTCGCGACATGCTCAACCCGGATCGAGTTGTGCTGGGCGGTCAGGCGTTCACGGGGTACCGGCCCGCGCTGGGGCATGTGGCTCGCTCGTTTTCGCAGAGCACGCAGTTGGCGGCCACCGATATCCGGATCAGTGGATTCGGGGGGAAGGTCCAGGAGTTCGCGGCGGTGGTTACTTCGCTGAGCGCGCTGTACGCGGATCCGTTGGCGGCTATCCGCCGGGTGTGAGAGCTGAGAAAGGCCCTGCGACTCTTCTGAGTGGCAGGGCCTTTTCGTATGCCAAGGTCGCTCAGCGCGGGTTGAAGGCGCCTTCCAGTGCGGTGATGAAGAACGGGAACTGGGCGGCGAAGCGGTGGAGGTTGGGGTCTCGGTCGTAGCCGGCGAACCAGTAGAGGCCGGGCTGTGAGTCGGCTGCGGGGTTCATGTCGCGGAAGGTGCGGATCCAGTTGTCCGCTCGGCCGCTGATCACCGTGTAGGGGAGGGCGCGGGAGAAGATCGTCTCCTGGTCGATGGGCGGGATCCGGTCGCGTACGACGGTGTCGAGACCACGGTGCATCGCGCGGATTCGGCCTGCGACGGTGTCGCCGAGTGGGGTTCGGGTGGGGAGGTAGTTAGGGAGCAGCATCGCCGCTCCGCCTGCCAGGGCGATGGCCACGCCGACCAGGGCGTGCCCCGCGGTCAGGGCGAGGGTGACCGTGATGATCAGGCCGAGGGTGATCAGGGCGGCGCCGATCCAGCGGGGGAGCGCGCGCTGTTTCGGATCGGCGAAGGCGCCGGTGGCGACGGCGTCGTTGCGCATGGCGGCGCGGATCGGGTCCAGTTGCAGGCGGCCGGGGGCGCGCAGTTCGCGGACGGCGACGGTGTCGGTGCCTTCGGGCAGCAGCATGTCGTAGACGGTGCGCTCGTATTCGCGCAGCTGGTCGTCGGGGGCGTTGACGCGGCTGATGCGCCAATCGTCTTCGCCCCGCGCGTTCACGGGGGTGATCCACAGGTAGCGCCGGACGGCGAGATCGACGACGGTGGCGGCGATGTCGACCGGATCGGCGTGTTCGTCGATGATCAGGCCGGCCTCGCCGGGGAGCACGCCGTCGGGGGAGGTGAACTCGACGCGGCCTGCCTGCTGGATCAGCGGATCGAAGGTGTCGCTACCCGCCACCGCGGCGGCAGCCCGCTTCCGCGCCAGCAGTACGTAGGCGATCATGCCCGCCAGCGCGAGCAGGAAGGCGCCGAAGGCCGCGAGCACGGGGGTGGTGAAGGCGAACGGGCCCGTACCGCCGCCGCGCACATCGGCATTCGCGGGCACGGTGCCGGGCGGCATCTGCAAGGTGAGGTCGATGGCATCGCCCTTGCGCAGCTCGGTCTGGTGCAGATACAGCACGCCGTCGGGTTCGGTGTGGACATCGGCGCACGGCTTGGCATTGCCCGCCGAGCCGAGTTTGCAGTCGACGATGCCCATTTGGAAGCTCGGGCTGATCACCGAGACGTCGAGCACGGCGATATCGGCGTTGAGCACGCCCAGCCAGTGGAACACCTGCGTGCCCGGCATGTCGGAGACGGTGTTGTGCACCGTATACGTGAACTTCGATTCGCCCGGCTTCGCCTCGACGACGAACTGGTCGTTGACAGTGGTGGCGGTGCCCGTACCGCTCGCGGTCACATCGGTGACCTTGAAGACCCGTTCCACGTCGTCACCGACCTTGAGGCGCAACGGCAGCGACATCGTGAAATTTCCGTCGGCGGGTACCGCGACAGTTTCGATGACTTCGAGCACACCGGTTTCGGTGAGCGTGAGGTCGGCGGTGATCGAAACACCGGAGGTGGAGGGCTCCGTATGGGCTACCGGCGCGGCCACGAGCAAACCCGCCGCAGCGAGCAGCAGCGCGCCAGCGGCGCCCCCCCGAAAAGTCAGCATGGGTGCTTACTCTAGACAGCTTGCTATTCTGCGTCAGCGGCTGTCGACGACTCATGAGACGAGGGGGGTACGGGGGAGTGACTCAACCACCGTACGGTTATGGGCCGAACGGCCCAGGTGGACGACCGGTTCCACCACCCCCCGGCTATGGTCCGCCCCCGGGATACCGGCCACAACCGGGATATGGGCAGCCGGGTTATCCACAGCCGCAGGGCTATCCACAGGGTTATGGGCAGCGTCCGGCGTATGGTCCGCCGCCGGGTTACCGCCCGCCGCCGATGCCCTATGGGCCGCCGGGCAGGCCGACTCCGCCGCCGCGTAAGCGGGGCGGTGGCTTCACCTCGGCAATCCTGGTCGTCATCTTCCTGCTGGTCGGCGGGCTGGTGAAGTACGCCGTCAATACCGGCGTCGACCTCGGGATCGGCGCGATCGGTCCGAAACCGACCACTACCTATACCCCGCAGCCCGGTACCGCGCCCGCCGCGACCGGCGACAACCCGCTGCTCACCGACTCCGACGGCACCCTGGTCCCGGCATCGTGCAATTACGCGCCGTGGGGCACGCAGGTGGACAAGGCGCGCGCCTTCTTCGAGTCGGCCGCCAAGTGCCTCGAGTCGGCATGGAAACCGCTGCTGGCGGAGAACAATCTGCCCTTCGAGTCGCCGACGCTCAGCGTCACCGCGACCACCGACGGCATCACCACCCCGTGCACCGGGTCGACGAGCAACTTCGCCGCCTTCTACTGCCCGGCGAACAAGACCATCTACATGCCGATCAGCCAGCTGCAGACCGAGCAGTTCCGCGACAACTGGGTGGTGTACCTGTCGGTGTTCGCGCACGAGTACGGCCACCACGTGCAGGCCCAGTCGGGCATCCTGCGCAAGGCCAACAGCGAGCGCGTCGACGCGGGCGCCCGCTCGGCCAAGGGGCTGGAGCTCTCGCGCCGAGTCGAGTTGCAGGCCAACTGCTTCGACGGCATGTTCATCGCCTCCTCGAAGGGCGGTGGTTCGCTGACCTCCTCGCAGGTCACGGTCGCCACCAAGGATTCCTACGGCCGCGGTGACGGCCCCGGCGACATGCGCGACCACGGCACCGCCGAGCACGGCGGCCAGTGGTTCGAAACCGGCCTGGACCGCAACCTCACGGCCCAGTGCAACACCTTCACCGTCGCTGCGAGCGAAGTGAACTGAGGCACCCCGCCTCTCCGCGCCTGCCGGGCTCGGGCGCCACACCGGTAGCGTGAGCGGCCGACGGCGGGGCGCGGGGTGAGTCAGCCCGTTCCCGGTGAGTTACCCATATCCGCGCGTGACCAGTTGTCAGGTGATTTCATGTATCCCCCGCCTCCTCCGCAGCCGCCGTACGGTAGGCCCCTGCCGCCACCGTATGGCGGGCAGATGCCGCCGTATGGGGGACAGATGCCGCCTTACGGACACCCGGCGATGCCGCCCTACGGCAGACCGTTGCCGCCGCCTTACGGCTATGCGCCGCAGGGGTATCCGCCGCCGCGTCGGGGTGGTTCGGGTGCGGTCGGTGCGGTGTTGACGGTGTTGACCGTGTTCGGGGTCATCGGGTTGCTGGTCGCCGCGGTGGCCCTGTCCGATCAGAGCTCGCCGGGCTCGGTCGCCAAGACGACGCCGCCGAGTTTCACCTACAGCTCGAATTCGCCGGTGCCGACCACGAATCCGACGACAGCGCGCGCTACGACCACCGCGCGCACCACGGCGCCGACAACGACCAAACCGGCGGGGCCGCAACCTGTTATCGCCCTCGGTCAGCATCCGCTGTTCAGCAACGACGACGCGGGCCTGACGAACATGGACTGCGATCTGCCGCGCTGGTCGACCGCCGCGGCGGTGGCCAAGGCGTTCTTCGCGGCGGCTCAGGTGTGCCTCGATCAGATGTGGCGATCGAATCTGACCGCCGCGAATCTGCCGTTCCAGAGCCCGGGTCTGGTTGTCGCGGAACAGCCGTCGCAGCTGTCGTCGCCGTGTGGTGGTTCAACCAGCGACGCGTTCTACTGCAGTGCCTCGAGCACCATCTACATGTCGACGGAGGGGTTGGTGCTGCACAACACCCCGTATCCGCCGATGGAGGCGCTGTCGGTCTACGCCCACGAATACGGTCACCACATCCAGGGGCTCACCGGCCTGATGCAGGCCTCGTCGAACCAGCGTCGCGAGCAGGGCACGATGTCGGCGGGCGGGCTGGAGACCTCGCGTCGAATGGAGCTGCAGGCCAGCTGTTTCGGCGGCATGTACATCGGTTCGTCGGAAGCAGGCGGTTCGTGGACCTCGCAGGAGGGCTACGCCGCGGTGAAGCACAACTACAACCGCGGTGACGGCGACGGCCGCCACCGCGATCACGGCACCCCGGACCACAACGGCAACTGGTACAACCAGGGCTACTCGAAGAACCGCAATTTCGAATGCAACACCTGGTTGGCACCAGCCGACGAGGTCAGTTAGTTGCCGTAGTGGCCCTCGCCGAAGCGGCGGGGCGAGGAGCCGTGCACCCCTTCGGCGTAGGCGGTTTCGGCGTGGAGGGCGAAGTCGATGCCCGCTGTTTCGTCTTCCTTGCTCACCCGGAAGCCGATGATCTTGTCGATGCCCTTGCCGAGCACCCACGAGACCGCGAAGGCGTAGGCCGCGACCACCAGGACCGCGACGAGCTGCTTGCCGAGCTGGGCGAGGCCGCCGCCGTAGAGCAGCCCGTTCACGCCGCCGGTCATCACCTGGGTGGCCAGCAGGCCGATCAGGACCGTGCCCACGATGCCGCCTACGAAGTGCACGCCGACCACGTCGAGCGAATCGTCATAGCCCGCTTTGTGTTTCCAGCCGACCGCGAACGAACACACCACGCCGGCGGCCAGGCCGACCAGCACCGCGCCGAGGGTGTTCACCACGCCGCAGGACGGGGTGATCGCGACCAGACCGGCCACCGCGCCCGAAGCCGCACCGAACGTGGTGGGCCTGCCGTCGCGGATCTGTTCGACGATGAGCCAGCCGAGCATGCCGAGACTGCCCGCGACCAGGGTGTTCAGGAAGACCGCCGCCGCGGTGCCGGTGGCGCCCAGCGCGGAGCCCGCGTTGAAACCGAACCAGCCGAACCACAGCAGACCGGCGCCGAGCAGCACGAACGGCAGGTTGTGCGGACGCATCGCATCGATGTTGAAACCGATGCGCGGTCCGAGGACCAGCGCCAAGGCGAGGGCGGAAGCGCCGGAGGCGATCTCGACCACCAGCCCGCCCGCGTAGTCGAGCGCGCCGAAGTTCAGCAGCCAGCCGTCCGGCCCCCACACCCAGTGCGCGATCGGCGCGTACACCGCCAGCGTCCACAGCGGAACGAACACCATCCAGCCCGCGAACTTGGCACGGTCGGCGATGGCGCCGGAGACCAGGGCGGCGGTCAGGATCGCGAACGTCAGCTGGAAGGTGACGAACAGCAGCTCCGGAATGGTGCCGCGGACGGAGTCGGGATTGATCCCGGCCAGCCCGAGATGCTCGAGATCGCCGATCAGGCCACCACCCGCGTCGTCGCCGAACGCGAGGCTGTAGCCGGCGACCAGCCAGACCACGGTGACCAGCGGGATCGCGATGAAGCTCATCATCAGCATGTTCAGCACGCCGGTCGAGCGCACCATCCCGCCGTAGAACACGGCCAGTGCGGGCGTCATCAACAGCACCATGGCGGTGGCCGCGAGTAGCCAAGCAGTGGCCGCCGGGTCGATCGTTGCGGGCACGGTAACTCCTTTCACGCGTGGATGCGTTGCGAGAAAGTTACCGAACACTCACCACGGATGGCGGCGCTAGCCCCGGTTTTCCTTGGCCAGCGCCCGCACGCCGCGCTTGCCGGGAACGGGCAGGTCATCGCCGTCGGCGAGCCACTCGGCAGTGGTGAGCCAGCGGCGCTGGGCATGCGCGTCGGCCACGTCGAAGAACAGGCGGCGGCCGCGATCGTCGCGCGCGTCGCGGGCGAGCACCGCCCAGCTCGGCGGCTTGCCCCGGTCGGCGGTGTGTTCCACGACGAAGCCCGCGACCAGCTTGCCGATCATGTTGACCGGCTTCTGCGAGACCCGGTTGCCGTATTTGGTGGTGTGCCAGCGCCGCGCCGGGCACAGTGAACCGGGGCTCGCGTTCGAGGCGATCCAGCCCGCGCGCTGTGCCCGTTCGATCAGCCACAGATGCTTGACCGCCGACGGCGCGATCTCACCCACCCGTTCGGCGATGAGCGTGCAGACCTCGGCATCGGCGAGGATATCGCGCCTGGTGGGGCCGATATCGTGGTCGGTCCAGTGCGCCGCGGCGAGGCGGGCCAGCACGCGCCCGAACTCGTCGATGCTGCGCTGGGCGCGACGGCCGAGCCGCTCGATCCGCTCGGCCTCGCGGCGCATCTCGTTCTGCGCGGTGAGCGTGCGAATGGCCGCCATCGTCGGCACCTGCCCGCGTTCGAGCAGTTGCAGGATGGCGTCGGCGGTCGCCGGGTCGGCTGCGGCAGCGACGGGTAACGAGTCGCGTTTGATGTCGAAGTCTTGTGGGCTGATCGCCCGGCTCAGTAGCCCGACTGCGGCGTTGTCGCCGGCGAAGTCGGTGTGGGCGAGCCAGGCGGTTGCGATGTCATCACACGACAGCACGGTGAAACGTTCCTCCGGTCGGTGCGGTGGGGGAGCGATCGGTGCGCGAAGGTTGTGCCCCGGTCGGGATGAGGGACCGGCCGGGGTCACCAACCTGATGAAGGTTTGGCCACCGAAGTTGCCGAGATCCACGGTAGCCAGGCACTTGCGCCGCTGTCACGACCGTTCATTGTTTCGTTACATCCGGTAAGGGGCCGTCAATCGGGGAATTGGTTTGGATTGCCGTGGCAACCAGTATCAACAGACTGTTCGATGGCGGATTCGCCACGTGTGTGGCAGTCGATAGCTCAGCCGTTGCGCCTAGCGGCACGCTTTGCACCTACGCTCCATACCGCGAAATTCAATGTGATTTAGATCACATCATTATCAAGGCTTCGTTACCGCGCGCGGGTACAGTGCCAGCCGCCGATAAACCCTGTCGGACACTCTCGGTAGCCTGTGGGTCGTGGCTCTGTACCGGAAGTATCGACCGGCGACATTCGCAGAAGTAGTGGGTCAGGAGCACGTCACCGACCCGCTGAGTACAGCGCTGGATACCGGACGGATCAGTCACGCGTATCTGTTCTCCGGGCCGCGTGGTTGCGGTAAGACGTCGTCCGCGCGCATCCTCGCGCGGTCGCTGAACTGCGTGGACGGGCCGACGTCGACCCCGTGTGGCACGTGCTCGTCGTGTGTGGCGCTCGGGCCGGGCGGCTCGGGCAATCTCGACGTGATCGAACTCGACGCGGCCAGTCACGGTGGCGTCGACGACACCCGCGAGCTGCGCGATCGCGCCTTCTACGCGCCCGCCGAGTCGCGCTACCGCGTGTTCATCGTCGACGAGGCGCACATGGTCACCACGGCCGGTTTCAACGCGCTGCTCAAGATCGTCGAGGAACCGCCCGCCCACCTGATCTTCATCTTCGCCACCACCGAGCCGGACAAGGTGCTGCCGACGATTCGCTCACGCACGCACCACTATCCGTTCCGGCTCCTGCCGCCCGCCACCATGCGCGGACTGCTCGGCAAGATCTGCGAGCAGGAGCACGTACCGGTGGAGGAGGCGGTGTACCCGCTGGTCATCCGGGCCGGTGGTGGTTCGCCGCGCGACAGCCTGAGCGTGCTCGACCAGCTGCTGGCCGGCGCCGGGCCCGACGGTGTCACCTACCCGCGCGCGGTCTCGCTGCTCGGCGTCACCGATGTGGCGCTGATCGACGACGCCATCGACGCGCTGGCCGCCGATGATGGTGCGGCCCTGTTCAACACGGTCGATTCGGTGATGGAAGCGGGCCACGACCCGCGCCGGTTCGCCGTCGACCTGCTCGAACGGCTGCGCGACCTGATCCTGTTGCGCGCGGTCCCCGATGCCGCCGACCGCGGCCTGGTCTCCGGTCCAGGCGACGTCCTGGAAAGAATGCGTGACCAGGCCGAACGTCTGGGCCCCGCCACCCTCACCCGCTACGCCGAACTCCTGCACGAGGGCCTCGGTGAAATGCGCGGCGCCACCGCCCCGCGCCTGCTCCTCGAAGTGATCTGCGCCCGCATGCTCCTGCCGTCGGTGTCCGACGCCGAGTCGGCCACCCTGCAACGGCTGGAACGGCTGGAACGCGGATTCGCGAGCGGATCGGCCCCCGCGCCCGCCCGCCCGGGGCCTGCGGCGGGTGAGTCACCCGCCGAACGCCCGGCCGTCCCGGCCTCCCGTGGCCGCCGCGGTGCGGAACTCCTCGCCGCCGCGCGCGCCGAGAAGGAAGCGGCGACCAGCGGATCGTCGGCATCCGGCGCCGCGAGCCCTGCTGTCGCGGAACAGAAGACCGCGGCCCCGGCCACACCGCCGGCACCCGTGACGTCCGCACCGGGTGTGTCCCCGAGAGTGTCTGCACCCGGTTCGCCGACCGCACCGCAAGCATCGGCCACACCGGCTGCACCGCAAGCGCCGACCGCACCGCCCGAGCAGGCAGCGCCGACGGCACAGTCGGCACCGACCGCATCACCCGAGCAGGCAGCGCCGACGGCACCGCCCGCGCCGACGGCACCGCCCGCGCCAACGGCACCGCCCGCGCCGACGGCACCGCCCGCGCAGCTCGAGCCCTCCGCGCCGCCCATCGATTCCGGGCACAGTGCCGTTGACATCTCGTCGGAAAGAGTCGCTTCCCAGCGGCTCGCGGCAGATTCTCCCGAGGTCGAGGCGACCCGTCTGACCGGCAGCGGCTCGCGCGCAGCCGACATCGACTCGATTCCGGAAGCGGTAGCACCGCAGGTGGATTCGCCGGTTCAGCCGGAACCCGAACTGGGTGAAGCCGAAGCGCCGTCGCGGGTCGAGACTGCTTCTGCACAGGTGGAGCCGCCGGTCGGCGCGGCACCCACCGAGGATCTGGTCGGGATCGTCGATGCCGCGTGGCCGGAGATCAAGGGCAGGGTGCGGGAGTTCGGGGCTACCTTGCAGGCGCTGTTGTCGGGGGCGGCGGTGTCGCGGGTCGAGGGCGAGGTGATCGTTTTCGCGCATCCGGCCGCGCCGTTGGCGCAGCGGTTGTCCGATCCGCGCAATATCGAAGCAGTGCGTTCGGCGGTGCGGGCCGTGCTCGGGCGTGAACTGGATGTGCGCTGGGAGACCGGTGCGCCCGCGCCGCGACCCGCGCCCGCCGCCAAGGCCGGGCCCGCGCGGGGGCCGGGAAATCCGGAGGGTAAGCCCGCGGGACGCCCCAAGTTCTCGCGGCCGAGCCAGGCGGCGGGCAACCAGTCGCCGAACCGGGCGAACCGGCCGTCCGACGACGACATTCCGCCGCCGGATTTCCCTGACCTCCCCGACGACCCCGGCCCGGACGAGGGGTCCGAGTCCCGGTCCGGTGGCGATTCCGCGCGCAGCGCCGCCGTTCTCGCCCCGCCGACCCCGGAGGAAGAACGGGAGATGCTGGCCGCCGCCGCGGTGCCGGTGGCTCCCGGTGACCGTCAAGACCCGGACGAGGTCGCGCTGGCGTTGCTACGTGAACAGTTCGGAGCAAAGAGTCTGGATGGTTGACAGCCACCGTCCGTACCGCGTTAAGTTAACCGGAGTTCGCACACCACGGTAGTATGAACGGGTGGCCGGTTTCACCGGATGAGCATGGTTCTATGCTCCGCTGGTGTTTGCCGGGATTTGTACGGCGTCGAGACAATTGGTCGTGGCGTTCGTGCGGCCACCGCACCCCAAGGAAGGAAACACTCCGATATGACCACAGAGGCCTACATCTACGAGGCCATCCGCACTCCGCGCGGCCGCGGCAAGAAGAACGGCTCGCTGCACTCGGTCAAGCCGATCGATCTGACTGTTGGTCTGATCCAGGAGCTGCGTGGCCGCTTCCCGAACCTCGACGAGGACCAGATCTCGGACCTCATCCTCGGCGTGGTCACCCCCGTCGGTGACCAGGGCATGGACATCGCCCGCACCGCGGTCACCATCGCCGGCCTGCCCGACACCGTCGGTGGCTTCCAGCTCAACCGCTTCTGTGCTTCCGGCCTCGAGGCCGTGAACCTGGCTGCGCAGAAGGTTCGCTCCGGCTTCGACGACCTCGTCATCGCCGGTGGCGTCGAGTCGATGTCGCGCGTACCGATGGGCTCCGACGGCGGCTCCTGGGCGCTCGACCCGGCCACCAACTACGACGGCTACTTCGTGCCCCAGGGCATCTCGGCCGACCTGATCGCCACCATCGAGGGTTTCACCCGCGATGACGTCGACGCCTACGCGGTGCGCTCGCAGGACCTGGCCGCCGCGGCGACCACCGGCGGCTACTTCGCCAAGTCGATCGTCCCGGTCAAGGACATCAACGGCCTGGTCGTGCTCGACAACGACGAGCACATGCGTCCCGGCACCACCGCCGTCGACCTCGGCAAGCTGAACCCGGCCTTCGCCGGCATCGGTGAGATGGGTGGCTTCGACGCCGTCGCGCTGCAGAAGTTCACCTACATCGAGAAGATCAACCACGTCCACCACGGTGGCAACAGCTCGGGCATCGTCGACGGCGCCGCCCTGCTGCTGATCGGTTCCGAAGAGGCGGGCAAGAACTCGGGTCTGACCCCGCGTGCCCGCGTCGTCGCGACCGCCACCTCCGGTGCGGACTCCACCATCATGCTCACCGGTCCCACCCCGGCCGCCAAGAAGGCGCTGGCCAAGGCCGGTCTGACGATCGAGGACATGGACCTCGTCGAGATCAACGAGGCCTTCGCCTCCGTGGTGCTGAAGTTCCAGAAGGACCTGAACGTCCCGGACGAGAAGCTGAACGTCAACGGTGGCGCGATCGCGATGGGCCACCCGCTGGGTGCCACCGGCGCGATGATCACCGGCACGGTGCTCGACGAGCTGGAGCGTCGCAACGCGCGCTACGGCCTGATCACCCTGTGCATCGGCGGCGGCATGGGCGTCGCCACCATCATCGAGCGCGTCTGAGCTCCGGCCGACTTTCACTTCTCATAGGAGAGAACGAAAAACTATGACTGACAACATCATCGGCTGGGAGAAGGACGCCGACGGCGTGGTCGTCCTCACTATCGACGACCCCAGCCAGGGCGCCAACACCATGAACGACGCGTACCTCGCGTCGATGAACGCCACCGTCGACCGCCTCGAGGCGGAGAAGGACGACATCACCGGTGTCGTCATCACCTCCGGCAAGAAGACCTTCTTCGCCGGCGGCGACCTGAAGAACATGATGAAGGTCGGCCCGGACAACGCGGCCGAGGTCGTCAAGATGGTCACCGACGTGAAGGCCCCGCTGCGTCGCCTCGAGCAGCTCGGCAAGCCGGTCGTCGCCGCCATCAACGGCGCTGCCCTCGGTGGCGGCCTGGAGATCGCGCTGGCCACCCACTACCGCATCGCGGCCGACGTCAAGGGTTCGGCCATCGGCCTGCCCGAGGTCTCCCTGGGCCTGCTGCCCGGTGGCGGCGGCGTGACCCGCACCGTGCGCATGCTCGGTCTGCAGAACGCGCTGATGCAGGTGCTGCTGCAGGGCCAGCGTCACCGCGTCACCAAGGCCAAGGAAATCGGCCTGATCGACGAGGTCGTCGCCACGGTCGAGGAACTGATCCCCGCCGCCAAGGTGTGGATCGCGGCCAACCCCGAAGCGGCGCAGCCGTGGGACAAGAAGGGCTACCGGATCCCCGGCGGCACCCCGTCCACCCCGGCCTTCGCGGCGAACCTGCCCGCGTTCCCGGCCAACCTGCGCAAGCAGATCAAGGGCACCAACATGCCCGCCCCGCGCGCCATCATGGCCGCGGCGGTCGAGGGTGCGCAGGTCGACATCGACAACGCGCTGACCATCGAGGGCCGTTACTTCACGAGCCTGCTGACCGGTCCGGTCGCGAAGAACATGATCCAGGCGTTCTTCTTCGACCTCAACCACATCAACGGTGGCGGCTCGCGTCCGTCCGTCGAGGATGTGCCCAAGCGTGAGATCAAGAAGATCGGTGTCGTCGGCGCCGGCATGATGGGCGCGGGCATCGCCTACGTCTCCGCCAAGGCCGGCTACGACGTCGTCCTCAAGGACGTCGAGCTCGCCAACGCCGTCAAGGGCAAGGGCTACGCCGAGGCCATCGAGGCCAAGGCTCTCTCGCGTGGCAAGACCACCCAGGAGAAGTCCGACGCGCTGCTGGCTCGCATCACCCCGACCGCGGACGCCGCCGACTTCAAGGGCGTCGACTTCGTGATCGAGGCCGTGTTCGAGAACCCGGACCTCAAGAACAAGGTCTTCCAGGAGATCGAGGACATCGTCGACGCCGATGCCCTGCTCGGCTCGAACACCTCGACCCTGCCGATCACCCTGCTCGCCAACGGTGTGAAGCGCTCCGAGGACTTCATCGGTATCCACTTCTTCTCCCCCGTGGACAAGATGCCGCTGGTGGAGATCATCAAGGGCGAGAAGACCTCCGACGAGGCGCTGGCCCGGGTGTACGACTACACCCTCGCCATCAAGAAGACCCCGATCGTCGTCAACGACAGCCGTGGCTTCTTCACCTCGCGCGTGATCGGTACCTTCATCAACGAGGCCATCTCCATGGTCGCCGAGGGTGTCGACCCGGCCACTGTCGAGCAGGCCGGTCTGCAGGCGGGCTACCCGGCCGCGCCGCTGAAGCTCAGCGACGAGCTGAACTTCACCACCATGCAGAAGATCTACAAGGAGACCTCCGAGGCCATCCTTGCTGCCGGTGGTGAGCTCAACGCCGCGTCCGCGAAGACCGCCGAGGTCCTCAACACCCTGATCGACAAGTACGACCGCAAGGGCAAGCTGGGCGGCGCGGGCTTCTACGAGTACGTCGACGGCAAGGCCACCGGCCTGTGGGACGAGCTGCGCGAGATCTTCAGCTCGAGCCGTGAGCTCCCGGAGGGTGTCACCTTCCAGGACCTCAAGGACCGGATGATGTTCGCCGAGTCCATCGAGACCCAGAAGTGCTTCGACGAAGGCGTGCTCACCAGCACCGCCGACGCGAACATCGGCTCGATCTTCGGCATCGGCTTCCCGGCCTGGTCGGGTGGCTCGCACCAGTTCATCGTCGGCTACCCCGGTGGCCAGGAGGCCTTCGTGGCTCGCGCCGACGAGCTGGCCGCGAAGTTCGGCCCGCGTTTCGAGGTCCCGGCCTCGCTGCGCAAGTAAGTCGGTAGTTCCCGGTTTCGCACCGGGTCGGCGCCCGTCACCTCTATGAGGTGGCGGGCGTTCGCCGTTGTCGGGGCAGTCAAGAGTCCAGCTCGGACTTCGGAGGTGGTGGGGCGGCGACCGACAGTTCGGGTGGTGTTCACCTGGGGGTGTGGTGCGGTGGATAGCTTGTCGGTCATGGGACGTCGGGTGGCTGCAGCGGTTCTGGGAATTGTCGTCGCGGGGGGCGCGGTGCCGGATGCGGGGGCCGCGGTCGATGGCGTGCGGGTGCTGGGGGAACAGGTCGTGGGGCACGACGTCGAATTCGGGGAGACGGTGGTCGGCGGGCTGTCGGGCATCGACTATCGCGCCGACGCCGGTGAATTCGTCTTGATCAGCGATGACCGGTCGGAAAAGGGGCCCGCCAGGGTGTACACGGCTCGGATTCCAGTGGGGGAGACGGGTATCGGGCCCGTGAGCTTCACCGGCACGAAGCCGCTGCTGCGGGCGGACGGCGGCGTGTATCCGCCGAAATCGGTGGATCCCGAGGACATTCGGGTTGATCCGTGGACGGGAGACTACTTCTGGACACAGGAGGGCGAGCGGACCGGTGAGGTGCTTGCCGATCCTTCGGTACGGGTGGCTCGCGCGGACGGCGGGTTCGTCGCGGAGCTGCCGATTCCGGAAAACGAACGGATGCGCGCTGATTCGGGGCCACGGCAGAACCAGGCGCTCGAGGGGGCGACGTTCGCGGCCGGTGGGGCGTTGTTCGTGACCGCGATGGAGGGGCCGCTGCTCCAAGACGGTCCGGGCGCGACCACGACGGCGGGGGCCACGACGCGGATCACCGTCCAGGCCAGGTTCGGGCCGGTGCTCGCGCAGTACGCGTACCCGCTGGAGCCGGTGTTCGCCGAGTCGCGGCCGGAGGCCGGGCAGGCGAGCAACGGCGTGACCGCGATCCTCGCCGACGACAGCTTCGATCCGACCCGATTCCTGGTGGTCGAACGGGCTTTCGCCAAGGGGGTGGGGAATCGGGTGCGGATCTTCGAGATCGACACCACGGCCGCGGGTACTGTGCTCGACGCGCCGATCGCGGGTGCTCGCCCGGTGGCCAAGCGGCTCGTCGCCGACCTCGCCGATCTGGGGATCGAGGCCGTCGACAACATCGAGGGAATGACCTGGGGCCCGCGCCTGCCCTCGGGTGAGCGCACGTTGGTGCTGGTCGCGGACAACAACTTCGCGTCCGAACAGCGCACTCAGCTGATCGCGCTCGCGGTGCGCTGAACCGTGGGTTTCGGACAACCGTTGCCGCCACAGCGTCGAATCTCCACCCGATAGACGCCGGATCGCGCTAGCTTGGATATGTGCGGTGATGTCGGTGACCTCCCCGCATGCCGACCGAAACGCCGGTGACGCCGATGGTGAGAGGTGGTCACATGGATCCGGAGCAGACGCGTATGCGGCGCGGCCTGGCCGAGGCGGCGCCGGTGGGGCTCAATACCCAGCGGACGGTGGCGCCGGGAGTGCCCGACGAGGCCGTGATCGCGGAACTCGATGCCATGGGCCTCACGGGGGCCAAGGAGATCGGGCGCGGCGGATTCGGCGTGGTGTACCGCGCATTGCAGCCGGCGCTGGATCGCGTGGTCGCGGTGAAGGTGCTGTCCTCGGAGATCGATGTGGAGAGCCGGGAACGGTTCCTGCGCGAGGAACAGGCGATGGGCAGGCTGTCCGGACATCCGAATATCGTCGACATCCTGCAGGTCGACGTGACCGCGACCGGGCTGCCGCTGATCGTGATGCCCTACGCCTCGCGCGGCTCACTCGAACGCCTCATCCACGATCGTGGCCCGCTGACCTGGTCGGATACGCTGCGCGCCGGGGTGAAGCTGGCCGCGGCGATCGAATCGGCGCATCGGGCGGGCATCCTGCACCGGGATGTGAAACCGGCGAACGTACTGATCAGCGGGTACGGCGAACCGCAACTCACCGATTTCGGCATCGCCCGCATCCCCGGCGGATTCCAGACGTCGAGCAGCTTGATCACCGGTTCGCCCGCGTTCACCGCGCCGGAATTGCTCAAGGGCACTGAACCGACCGTGCGGTCTGATGTCTACGGCCTCGGCGCGACCCTGTTCGCCCTGCTGACCGGCCATGCCGCGTTCGAACGCCAGGCGGGGGAGAAGGTGGTCGCGCAATTCCTGCGCATCACCACCCAGCATGTCCCCGACCTGCGCGCTCAGGACATCCCCGGCGACGTGGCGGAAGTGATCGAACGGGCCATGTCCCCCGAGCCCGCCGACCGCCCGGCCTCGGCCTACGAGTTCGGCGAACTGCTCCGCGAAGTGCAGCGTGCGCACGGCCAGATGCCCGACGAAATGGCATTGCTCGACTCCGAGGAGACCACCGACGACGCCCCGGAGGTCCTGAAGTCGGTCACCGGCCGCCGCAGCTGGCCGCTGACCTTGCAGGCCGCAGGTGCCTCGGTGCCCATGCCGGGTTCGACGACCGGCACGTTTCCGCCGACCGCTGCCACCAAATTCCGCCCACCCACGCCCGCTCGCGAACCCTTCCCGCGCCAGCGCCTGCTCGACGTGCTGCGTGCGGGCGGCGAGCGCCGACTCGCCCTGATCCACGCGCCCGCCGGTTTCGGCAAGAGCACCATCGCCACGCAGTGGCGCGCCGACCTGGCCACCCGCGACATTCCGGTGGCGTGGCTGGGCGTCGACCAGGACGACGACAGCGAGATCTGGTTCCTCGCCCACCTCATCGAGGCCATCCGCCGGGTGCGCCCCGATGTCGGCGCGGGTCTCGAGCAGGTGCTGGAGGAGCGGCCCGCCGACGCGGTCGCCTATGTGATCGCCACCCTGATCGACGAGATCCACGCGAGCGGGCGCCCGGTGGTCGTCGTGGTGGACGACTGGCACCGGGTACGCGATCCCGGCGTGCAACGCGCGATGGCGACCCTGCTCGACAACGGCTGCCACCACGTGCGGTTCGTCATCACCAGCCGCGATCAGTCCGGCCTGCCGATCAGCAGGTTGCGGGTGCGCGACGAACTGGTGGAGCTGGACGCGGCCGCGCTGCGGCTCACCGAATCGGAGACCCGGCAGATCCTGGTGGAGCGCAACGGTTTCGCGCTCACCGACGAGCAGGTCGAACAGATCCACCTCGCGACCGACGGCTGGCCCGCCGCGATCCAGCTGGTGAGCCTCACATTGCGCGACAAGGCCGATCCGGCCCAGTTGCTCGCCTCGCTCGCCGAGGGCGGGCACGGGATGCGCGAGTATCTGGCCGAGAACGTGCTCGACGCGCTGGCGCCCGAGCAGCTGGAGTTCCTGATGGCGATCTCGGTGGTCGAGCGGGTGAACGGGTCGCTGGCCGGCGTGCTCGCCGATGTCTCCGATGGTGCGGCGATGCTGGAGCAGGCCGAGCAGCGTGAGCTCTTCCTGCATCGGATCCAGCACGATCCGGAGTGGTACCGCATGCAACCGCTGTTCGCCGAGCATCTGCGCGCCCGCCTCGACCGTGAACATCCAGGACGTTCGAAAGCGCTGCACCGCAAGGCCGCTCGCTGGTACGCCGAGCATCAACTGCTGCGCAAGTCGGTGGATCACGCGCTGGCCGCGACCGATCTCAAACTCGCCGCCGACCTGCTCGAGAGCGGGGGCATGGACCTGATCGACGGATCCCGGCTCGCCACCCTGCTCGGCACCGTCTCGAAACTACCTGTGCAGCAGGTGACCTCACGGTCGAAGCTCTTGATGGCGGTGGCCAGGGCGAATATGAACATGCAGCAGACGGGGACCGCCCGCAACGCGCTCGGCCGGCTCTCGAATCTGCTGGCCCGCAGCTCACCCGGCGAACCGGAACTGACCGAACAGCGATGTGTGGCAACGGTGCTGGACGCTGCCGACCGGGTAGCCCACGATGACATCGCCGAGGTAGCCGACAGTCTGGTACCCATTCTGGACGAACCCGGCGACCTGCCCGCCTGGACGGTGTCGACCGCCGCGAATCTGATGTCGTTCGTTCGGCTGTGCGAGTTCGACTTCAGCGCGGTGACCGAGCTCCAGGATTGGGCCGCCGACTATCACACCCAGTCGAAGGACCCACTCGGTCCGGTATTCGGGCTGTGCGCGCTGGGCGACGCCGCCTACGAGCAACTCGACATCGCCTCTGCTACCACCTCTTTCGAGCAGGCATACGAAGCCGCGCGCACCAAGTCGGGGCCGCGCTCGGACGCCGCACGGATCGCGGCCGCCCTGCTCGGCGAAGTGGCCTATCGCCGTGGCGATCTGGCGCTGGCCGATCGGCTCCTCGACGAGAGCCACGAGCTGGTCACCCGGGTCGGTCCCGTCGACTTCCTGATCGCGACCTTCGTGGTCGGTGCCAGGGTGAAGGCGGCTCTCGGCGATCAGTACACCGCCTCGGCCCGCCTCGACGAAGGCGCGCGAGTGGCCGCGGAGAACGGCTTGGCTCGCCTGGACGCGCATGTGCGGGCCGAGCGGGCCAGGCTCGGATTCCCCACCGGCGAAGACACCTTCGTCCCCGACAGCTCCGGTAACGGCGCACGGCGCAAGAAGGGCGCCGCCGCGCTGATCACCGAGGCGCGGGCCATCGCCGACATTCGGCGGCTACTGGCCGAACAGCGCCTGCGTGCCGATGATCGCGCGGCCCGCCATGCGCGGGTGATCTACGCGAAAACACTCGAACAGGGCCGTCCCCGGGCGGAATTGGACGCGACCCTGCTGCTCGCGGAGTGTCTCGCGTCGGCGGGATGGGTCGGGGAGGCGACCGGGCTGGTGCTTCCGGTCCTGCGCACCTGCGCCGAACTGGGCTGGACCAGACCGCTGCTGGACGCGGGGCCGGGGGTCGTCGGCCTGCTCCACGTACTGCGCACGCAATCCCATGACGGGCAGGATCATCCGATCCTGCGCGCCCTGCCCGGTCACTTCCTCGACGAATTACTGGTCTGATCGCGGCCCGGTGGCCCGGGCCGCGATCAGCGACCTACGGCTGCCACCACGGGCGCAACGGGACGTCCCAGGCGCCGTTCGCGTCGAGCTTCACGCCGAGCACATGGTGCAGCTGGATCACGTTGCGCTGGAAGCCGAGTCGGCATCCCGCCATGTACAGGCCCCACACCTTCGCGGTGCCCTCGCCGACCTCGGCGACGGCCGCGTCCCAATTGGCGACCAGGTTCTTGCACCACTCGTGCAGCGTCAGCGCGTAGTGCTCGCGCAGATTCTCCTCGTGCAGCACCTCGAGGCCGACGTTCTGGATATCGGAGATGATGCGTCCGGAGCCGATCAGCTCCCCGTCGGGGAACACGTAGCGGTCGATGAAATCGCCCGCCTTGGTGGTGCGGGTGTTGTCGTGGCGGGTGATGCAGTGGTTGAGGAACAGGCCGCCCACCCGCAGCTTGTCCTTGATGTAGCCGAAGTAGAACGGGTAGTTGTGCACGCCGATGTGCTCGGTGAGGCCGATCGAGGAGACCGCGTCGAATTCGCCCTCGGGGATGTCGCGGTAGTCGCTGTGCCGGACCTCGGCGAGCTCGCTGAGACCTTCCTCGGCGATCTTCTGCTGTGCCCAGGCGGCCTGTTCGGCCGACAGCGTCGCCCCGATCACCTTCACGCCACGGCGCGCCGCATAGCGGACCATGCCGCCCCAGCCACAGCCGATGTCGAGCAGCCGGTCGCCTTCCTTCAGGCGCAGCTTGTCGAAGATCAGCCGGTACTTGTTCTCCTGTGCCTGCTCGAGCGTCCAGTCCTCGTCGCCGTACACCGCACAGGTGTAGGTCATCGACGGGCCGAGGACGTACTCGTAGAACTTGTTGGAGACGTCGTAGTGGTGGTGGATCGCCTCGGCATCGCGAGTCTTGGAGTGGCGTAAGCCTTCCAGCGCGATCCGGCGCCAGCGCGGCAGCGTTTCCTGCGGCGGGGGCGCGATCGGCTTGAGCCGCTCCCAGCCCAGCGAGCGCGCGATGGTGACCAGCGACAATGCCGAAGGACGATGGAACTTCATGTCCTGCATGGCCTTCAAGATGTCGTACGGGTCGCCGGGATGCACTCCCTCGGCGATCATGTCGCCGGCGATATAGGCCCGCGCCATGCCGAGGTCGCCAGGGGCGCCTGCAAGGTAGTTGATGCCGCGTGGGGTCTTGATCTCGAGCGCGTAGGGCGCGTCCTCCGGGCCGGTCGCGCTGCCGTCGTAGGCGGTCAGGCGGACGGGGATTTCGCCGTCTACGAGGCTCTCGACGACCTCGGCGATGTTGAGCCGGGTGCCCAGCTCGGCCAATACCTCGGATCGGTCCTTGAATGTCGTCACTTGCGTTGCACCGCCTTCGAATACAGATTCAGCAGTCGTTGGTCCGGGTCGTAACGGGTCTTCAGTTCGGTGTAGGTGTCGCCGCCGTAGAGTTCGGCGAACTCGGCCTCGTCGTAGTAGGAGTCCGAGTAGAGCGACTTGTGTCCGTCGAACGCGGACACGATCTTCTCGATGGCGCGGTTGGCCGCCCCTTCCGGTTGACCTCGCTCTGTCGGCACCGCCGACCAGAATCCGACATTGACGTAGGTGCGCTGTGGCTCGAGCGGATACAGCGGCCACGGACGCGCACCGTCCGTCGCCGGCGCGTCGTCGAGCGCACGCAAGCGCAATGGGCACAACCAGATCGGCTCGATGGGTATTTCCCGCAGGAACCATTCGACGAAGTCGGCGGTGTGCTGGACCGGCACCTCGATGTCCTGTACGACGCGTTCTTGCGGCGGGTTGCCCTTGCGGGCCTGCCTGCGGTCGTCGATGTGGTACTTGCGATCGAGCGCGACCAGTTTCCAGTAGAAACTGCTGCGGCGGCGCGACTTCGGCCAGAGCCTGCGGATCTTCGGGTTCTGCGCGCCGAACGCGCGCGAGCACCAGAACCAGTCGGTGTCCCAGCGCCACAGGTAATCGTGGATGGTCAGCCGGTCCCGGATCACGCCGTCGGGGTGCTGTAGGGAGCGGTAGAAGATGTCCATGCCGGTGTAGTCGCTGACCGGGCCGGGCTCGTCGGTCTGGCGACCCAGGGTCAAATAGCTCTCGTTCGCGCTGAACACCACGCCGTCGATGTAGTCGACAGCTTCGTCCTGGAAGCGGCGTTCGACGACGATCCGATCGAGTTCGGCTTCCAGTTCGCGCAGGTCGTGGAATCGCACGTGGCGTAATTCCACGAACGGCAGGACGGGTTCGAGTTCGATCTTCAGCCGGACGGAGTATCCGAGAGTGCCGTAGGAGTTGGGGAAGCCGTGGAACAGGTCGGCGTGCTCGCCGGTCGGCGTCGCGGTGACGATCTCCCCGGCCCCGGTCAAAATGTCCATTTCCAGCACGGATTCGTGGGGTAGCCCGTTGCGGAACGAGGTGGATTCGATGCCGAGACCGGTCACCGCCCCGCCCAGGGTGATGGTCTTGAGCTGGGGCACCACCAGCGGCGCCAGCCCGTAGGGGAGGGTGGCCGCCACCAGGTCCTCATAGGTGGTCATGCCCGCGACGTCGGCCGTGCGGGCCTGCGGGTCTACCGCGATCACCTTCCCGAGGCCGGACACGTCGAGACCGGGCGCGGTGGGTGCCGCCCTGGCCCGGAACAAGTTCGATGTCTTCTTCGCCAGCCGGACGACGGCGCCGGGTGGGATGGCGCGATAGCTTTCCAGCAGTCGCTCCACTCCCGCTCGATGCGCGGCATATCCGGACTCGCGTGTGGCCGGTTCGTGACCAGCCCTACCCAAAAGACTCACTGCCACCCTTTGACGCTAGTACGACCGTGTCCGCCGGGCCACCGGATACTTGCGCGCCGCGACAAAATGTCACGCACATGTTCCCGCACCGCCCGAACCTGGTCGGGTGAAGCGGTCGGGGACAGGGCAGGATGTAACCCGGTCGAGATATCGCCACACCCCCAGCAAGGAGTCAACAGTGGGACAGGTCAGCGCCAGCAGTTCGATCGTCGTCGCCGCGGATCCGCAGCGCACGCTCGCCGCGATCGGCGACTACGAGACGATCCGGCCGCGCATTCTTTCCTCGCACTACCGCGACTACAAGGTTGTCGAGGGCGGCAACGGCGCGGGCACCGTGGTGGAGTGGACGCTGCAGGCCACCGAGAAGCGCTCACGCAACGTGCGCGCGACCGTGACGGTGGCCGATTCGGTTCTCACCGAGCGCGACGCCAACTCCACCATGGTCAACACCTGGACCGTCACCCCCGACGGCACCGGCTCGAAGGTCACCGTCGAGACCACCTGGAAGGGTGCGGGCGGCATCTCGGGCATCTTCGAGGGCATCTTCGCCCCGCTCGGCCTGAAGAAGATCCAGGCCGAGGTGCTGGGCAACCTCTCGCGCGAACTGGCCTGAGCTCAGTTCACGGGTCAGTCCTTGCCGATGTCGAAGAGGTTTCCTTCGGGGTCGGCGAGGGTGGTCCACTGGAGGCCGTACTCGTCGAAGTCGCCGATGTGCTTGCCGCCCAGGCTGACTGCGCGTTCGATGTAGTCGGCCCACTCGGCTGTGTGGAAATCCAGATGGACCACGTTCTTGCCAGGTGTCTTGTCGGGAACCTGGATGAACATCAGGATCGGGGCGAGACCGGCGGATCTGCCGACGGTGGCGAAGAACTGTGAGGCCTCCGGGTCGACGGGTACGTCGAGCAGTTGCGCGTAGAACTCGGCCTGGGCCGTGGCGTTGTGGCAGTCCATGGTGATGTTCGCCAGGGCGATGGTCATCAGATTTCTCCTTCGGTGATCGGCCAGCACACTTCGGTGCGGTAGTCGGCCGGGTTATCGGTGATGTCCGGTCCCACGAGGTAGCGCTCGCGGACCGGCTCGTCGGGCAGTGCGGCGCCGTGCTCGGCGACGTGGCTGCCGAGGGCGCCATAGGTGCGGTCGAAGTCTTCGAACGGGCCGTCGTGCACCGCCACGGCGAAGTGGCGGGCGGGAAAGTCGACGATGGCGAGGCCGCGGGTGGGGATGAACTCGGCCCCGGGCGGCAGCGGCACGTACGCGGTGACCTCGCCGTTGGCCTCGGTGAAGAACTCGGTCGAATACGTCGCGCCCGCAACGCCTCCCGGATCGACACCGGACTCCAGCAGGATCATGTACAGCTGCTCGAACGCCGTGCCGCACCAGTCGGCGATGTCGGTGCGCTCGACCTGTTCGGTGACCGTGAGCGCTGTGAACGCGGGCTCGATCCGGTAGTCGACCTCGATCGGCAGCGGGGGCGTGGTGAGCAGGGCGCGCAGCGAGACCACCACCTCACGGGTGCGTTGCAGCGCCGCCTCCATCCTGGTGAGGTGCGCCCGCAGGGTGGTGTCACGCTCGGCGGGATCCGCGGTGGCGAGCACGGTGCGGATCTCCGGCAGCGGCATGTCCAGGTCGCGCAGGCGGCGGATCAGATGCGCCCGCTCCACCTGGTCGGTGGAATAGCGGCGGTAGCCGGTGCCCGCGTCCACCGCGGCGGGCTCGAGTAGCTCGATCTCGTGGTAGTACCGCAGCGTCTTGACGCTCAGATGGGTGAGGCGGGCGAACTCGCCGATCGCCACGGTTGCTGTCATGAAGTCCAGGGAACACCCTCCAGCGGGTGGAGGGTCAAGAACCGATCAGGCGGGCGTCAGCACGAAGGCGGCGAGCAGCGGCCACGAGCCCTCGCGCCACCACGAATAGCCGAACCAGACGCCGGGGGTGACCTCGCGGATCTCGTCGTAGACCTGCGGGGTGGGCGACGGCGCGTAGTTCAGCGCCCAGGTGGGGGCGCCGTCGAGGATCGACGGTGCGCGATAGACATCGGCGGGAAACGCCTCGATCCCGGCCCCGGTGACCCGGTTGGTCAGTGTGCCGCCGTCGGGCCCGGTGCGGAACACCTTGCCGATCCACAACGACTCGGCGGCCCCTCTGAACTGCTGCGGGCGTGTCACCCACCCGTTGGTGAGGCCCACCGGCACCGCGCCCGCCTGCGAGTCCCGGTAGATCTGGTCCTGCTGGGTGACACTGCACCGGAAACGCAACGAATCAACGGTCGCCGCTCGATTGCCGGAATCAAGAACGCAGCCGTTGCCGTAGTCGTTGATCCCGGTCCCGGAATCGGCCGATACGGCGGCGGGTGCGAGAAGAAGCAGGCTGGAGAACGATACGCCCAAGGCCATCATCGAAGCCAGGCGCGCACGGGACACATTCATCGGATCTCCTAGAGATTGCTGAATCATTGCCCTACCTAGGCTGATCGTATGCGCGAATCGTCTGCGGAACCATCGTTTCAGTGACCGTTTCCCACGACTAAACTGGCAACCGCACGCGGCCATGCCCCGCACCCGACGTATCCCACGGTTTTCGGCCGCCTCGCACCCGAGGGGCGAGACGGAAACGCCGAAGGCGCAGTATCGTCCCTCGGGTGCGAGGCCCCCAGGGCCGAAAACCCCGCGGCGCCAGCCGCCAAAAAACACAGGAGTGTTGTGCAACCCGGTGATGGTCAGTTCGATATGCAGGCACTGCTCGCCCAGGCTCAGCAGATGCAGCAGGCAGTGATGCAGGCGCAGGCCGAGCTCGCCGAGACCGAGGTGGCGGGTCAGGCCGGCGGCGGTCTGGTGCAGGCCAAAATCAAGGTCAGCGGCGAGGTGATCGCGTTGACGATCGACCCGAAGGTGGTCGATCCGGAGGATGTCGACGGACTGCAGGACCTGGTGATCGGTGCGATCAACGACGCGATGGCCAATGCGCAGCAGCTCGCGGCCGAGCGCCTCGGCCCGCTGTCGCAGGGTCTCGGCGGCGGCTCGATGCCCGGTCTGCCCGACTTCTGATGTATGAGGGGCCGGTTCAGGATTTAATCGACGAGCTGGGCAAACTGCCCGGTGTCGGTCCGAAGAGCGCACAGCGCATCGCTTTTCATCTGCTGCAGGTGGAGCCGCCGGATATCGACAGGCTGCAAGCCGCTCTGCAGAAGGTGCGCGACGGCGTCCAGTTCTGTGTGTCGTGCGGCACCGTCGCCGATGGTGAGCTGTGCCGGATCTGTGCCGACCCACGCCGCGACCGCACGATGATCTGTGTGGTCGAGGAACCCAAGGATGTGCAGGCGATCGAGCGCACCCGCGAGTTCCGTGGTCGCTACCACGTGCTCGGTGGTGCGCTCGATCCGCTCAGCGGCGTCGGGCCGGATCAGCTGCGGATCAGGGAACTGCTCACCCGCATCGGCAATCAGGAGGACGGCATCGATGTGAGCGAGGTGATCATCGCGACCGACCCGAATACCGAGGGCGAGGCGACGGCCACCTATCTCGTGCGGATGCTGCGCGATTTCCCCGGGCTCACCGTCACCCGGTTGGCCTCCGGGCTGCCGATGGGCGGCGACCTGGAATTCGCCGACGAACTGACCCTCGGGCGGGCACTGTCCGGCAGGCGGACGCTGTAGGACGGATCGCGGCGCGCTGGTCGCCGCCGGTCACGTCCGTACCGGGATCAGAGCTCGACGCGGGTCCAGGCGACGCCGTCGGTGGTGGCGGGCTTGCCGTTGGCCCACTCCCAGATGATGCGGGCGACCTGCGCCGGGTCGTCGAGGGTCGTGCCGAAATGCCGGTCGGGGCCGCCGTCGCGATATTCGAGGGTGTAGGGCCCGTTCGGGTCGCGATAGGTCTGGATGTAGCGCTGTTCGCCCTGCTCGACGATGAGATACGGGTTGGGCGCGGCGAGCCCGGCCACCCAGTGGTGGGCCAATTCCTCGGTGAGATAGGGGAATTCGCCCGCGCCGCCGTGCGTGACGTTGATCGGGATGTGGCCCGCCGGGTCGATGAGCCAGGTCAGCTGCGGATCGTAGACGGCGTAGCCGCGCGGGGTGGCCAGGTCGAAGAGCAGATTGCGGACGAAGCCGATGGCGTCGTACGGCGAGGGGATGTAGAGCGTGTCGCCGCTGGGACCGCCGACGGATTCGACGCTGAGGAACGAGTCGTCCACCGGCAGTTCGGCGTTGCGCGCGTTCAGTTCGGCCGCGATCTCGGCGATCGATGCGGACTCGGTCACGCCTTCCTGGGCGGCCAGGTACGCGTCGATCTCGTCGACAGAGCTGGCGACGCCGGACGGCAGGAGGATGTGGTCGTAGCTCACCCGGCCAGCCTACGGGGAGCGGAGTCGGCGGTAATCGATGTGGTCCCTGCCCCGCGCTATTACCAGCGTGTTTCGAAAGGGGGGCCGGTCGGGAAACTCAGGTTTCGTCGACCCGCGCGGTGTCGGGGGTGTGTGGTCCACTTGGTGGATGGGCATCAAGGTGTCACTCGAGCACCGCACGGCATACTCCTTCGATCGTCTCGTCGAGGTGCATCCGCATGAAGTGCGGTTGCGCCCCGCGCCGCACTCGCGGACGCCGATCGAGGCGTATTCGCTCGAGGTGTCGCCGGCCGAGCACTTCGTCAACTGGCAGCAGGACGCGTTCGGCAATTTCGTTGCGCGCCTGGTGTTTCCGAATCCGACCAAGGAGTTGTCGATCACCGTGGGGTTGATCGCCGACCTCGAGGTGGTCAACCCGTTCGACTTCTTCATCGAGGATTACGCGGAGTTCTTCCCGTTCGAGTACGACACCGCACTCGCCGAGGATCTCGCGCCCTATCTGCGGCGCGTCGACGAGGCGGAGCCGGGCAGCGGCCCCGGCGAGTTGTTGCGGGAGTGGGCGCGGGTACACCGGCCGCAGGGCCGGACCCGTGCCATCGACTACCTCGTGGAACTCAACTACGCGCTGCGCAATTCGGTCGACTACACCGTGCGCATGGAGGCGGGTGTGCAGACACCCGATCACACCTTGCGCACCGCGCTCGGGTCCTGCCGCGACTCGGCCTGGCTGCTGGTCGGCGTGCTGCGTGAGCTGGGGCTGGCCGCCCGCTTCGTCTCCGGCTACCTGGTCCAGCTCACCTCCGACGTGCCCTCGCTGGACGGCCCGTCGGGCCCGACCGCCGACTTCACCGACCTGCACGCCTGGACCGAGGTGTATCTGCCCGGCGCGGGCTGGGTCGGCATGGATCCCACCTCCGGACTGTTCGCAGGCGAGGGCCACATCCCACTCGCGGCCACCCCGCATCCCGGCGCCGCCGCCCCGATCACCGGGGCGACCGGGATCACCGAGGCCACCCTCGACTTCAGCAATGTGGTTCGGCGTATCCACGAGGATCCGCGAGTCACGCTGCCCTATACCGATTCCCAGTGGGACCGCATCGTCGCCTCCGGCGCCGCGATCGACGCGCGGATGGCCGCGGCCGATGTGGGCCTGACCATGGGCGGCGAGCCCACCTTCGTCTCCATCGACGACCAGATGAGCGCCCAGTGGACCACCGACGCCGACGGCAGACACAAACGTGAGCGCGCCGTCGACCTGGCCGACAGGCTCCGCGCGATCTACGCGCCGACCGGCATCGTGCAGTATCGCCAGGGCAAGTGGTATCCCGGAGAACCGTTGCCCCGCTGGGAGATCGCGATCGCGTGGCGGCCCGATGGCGAGCCGGTCTGGCAGCGTCAGGACCTGCTCACCGACCCGTGGACACCGATTTCGCAGCACACGCCGGTGAAGCCGGTCGCCGAGACCGGCGGGCACTCGAACGGCTACGCCCCGGCCGGTGCCGAGGTCGCGACCGCTGTTGTCGCGCTGGGCCTGGCGGACGAGTCCGGCGTGAACGCGGCCGATGACGTGCCGGGGCCGGTCGACGCGGTGTCGGTGCTCGATGCGCAGCTACCCCCCGTGGGCCCGGTCGACATGGTCGCGGTCTTCGACGCGCGCCGTCGGGTCGGCGGTGACGAACTCGCTGCCGCCGTCGTCGCGCTGGGGCTCGCCGACGATGACGATGACCGGCGCGACAGCGAGCCGGTCGGTATCGACGTGGTCGACGAGGCCGATCTCGCGGAAGCCTCGGAACCTGCTCTCGAGGCCGTGGACCTGGAGGTGGTGGAGTTCGACGACGGACCGGCGCTGATCGACGAGCCCGTCGAGTTCGTCGCCGCCGAGCACCGCCGGGCCGCGGAGAGTCAGCAGGCCAGCGCTGAAGCCGGCGGTTCCGTTCGCCCCGCGAAGAGGGCCGAGGAGCCGAAGAGGGCCGAGGAGCCGAAGAAGGCAGCCGAGGAGTCGGTCAAGGCTGCCGAGAAGGCCGAGGACCCACTGCGAAAAGTGCTGCGGAAGAGCAAACTTCGTGGGAAGAAGGGCAAGGCGAGTGCGCCGCAGTCGGCCTACCCGCCCATCCAGCTCGCCCGTTCGCAGCCGATCAACTCGGCCGCCGGAGTGATCCCCGACCGGGCGCCCGCTGCCGATATCGGCGCGGCCAAGGCGCTGATCGCTGAGATCGCGGGCACCCTGGGGTTGCCCGATGGGCAGGTGCGGCCCGCGTTCGAGGATCCGCTGGCGCGGTTGGCGGCGACCGTGAGTGCGCCGTACGGCGATCCGCCGCCCGCCGACATCGACCCGGCCGAGGACTCGCCCGAGGTGCGGCGGGTATTGCTCGAGAGCCTGGAGGAGTCGGTCGATCAGCCGTCGGCATATGTGCTGCCGATTCATCGACGGGCCGACGGCGCGGGCTGGGCCAGTGCCGACTGGCAGCTGCGTCGCGGGCGTGCCGAGGGCGGCCGCGGCCGGATCGTGTTGGCCGATGGTGATTCGCCTGCCGGACTTCGCCTTCCGATCGGGTCGGTGTCCTGGCACACGCCGCCGATCCTGCCCGACAGCGACCCGCTCTATCAGAAACCGCTGCGCGCGGAACGGGCCGAGCCGCCCGCAGCGGTGGAGCCCGCCGATTTCACCCCGACGACCGCGCTGGTCGCCGAGGTCAGACAGGGGCGGCTGCACGTGTTCCTGCCGCCGGTCGCCGAGCTCGACGACTTCCTCGATCTGATCGCCAAGGTCGAGGCAGCCGCGGTGGCGATCGGGCAGCCGGTGGTGCTGGAGGGCTACGCCCCGCCGAGTGATGCACGGCTACAGACGTTTTCGGTGACGCCCGACCCGGGCGTGATCGAGGTGAACATCATGCCCACCAGCTCGTTCGCCGAGCAGGCCGAGGTGCTGAACACCCTCTACGAGCAGGCCAGGTTCGCCCGGCTGAGCACCGAGTCGTTCGACGTGGACGGCACGCACGGCGGCACCGGCGGCGGCAACCACATCACCCTCGGCGGGGTCACCCCGGCGCGTTCGCCGATGCTGCGCCGCCCCGACCTGCTGGTCTCCATGCTCACCTACTGGCAGCGTCATCCCGCGCTTTCGTACCTGTTCGCGGGTCGTTTCGTCGGCCCGACCTCGCAGGCGCCCCGCGCGGACGAGGGTCGCGAAGGCGCGCTCTACGAACTCGAGATCGCCTTCGCCGAGGTCGCCAGGCTCACCGCCGAGCAAGCCCACGGGCCGACGCCGTCCGAGATCCAGTCGGCCCCTTGGCATATCGATCGCGCACTGCGCCATCTGCTCACCGATCTCACCGGCAACACCCACCGTGCCGAGTTCTGCATCGACAAGCTGTACAGCCCCGACTCCGCGCGCGGCCGTCTCGGGTTGCTCGAACTGCGCGGCTTCGAGATGCCGCCGCATTTCCAGATGGCGATGGTGCAATCGCTGCTGGTGCGCGGCCTGGTCGCGATGTTCTGGGACAAGCCGCTGCGCGCGCCGCTGATCCGCCACGGGTCCAACCTGCACGGCCGCTATCTGCTGCCGCACTTCCTGATGAACGACATCGCCGAAGTGGCCGCCGACCTGCGCGCGGCGGGCGTCGACTTCGACACCGCCTGGCTCGACCCCTTCACCGAATTCCGCTTCCCCCGTATCGGCACCGCCATGATCGGTGAGGCGGAGCTGGAACTGCGCGGGGCGATCGAACCCTGGCTCACCCTCGGTGAACAGACCACCGGCCAGGGCACCGCTCGCTACGTGGACTCCTCGGTGGAACGGTTGCAGGTGCGACTGGTCGGCGCCGACCGCGGCCGCTACGTCCTCACCTGCAACGGCATGCCGGTTCCGCTGCTGGCCACCGACAAATCCGATGTGCAGGTGGCGGGCGTGCGCTACCGCGCCTGGCAGCCGCCGAACTCCCTGCACCCCTCGATCACCGTCGACGCCCCCCTGGTGTTCGACCTGATAGACGTCGCGACGGGCATCTCCCGTGGCGGCTGCACCTACCACGTCGTGCACCCCGGCGGCCGCGCCTACGACGACGCACCCGTCAACGCCGTCGCCGCCCAATCGCGCCGTAACCGCCGTTTCGAGGCCGCCGGTCATACGGTGAACCCGATCGATCCCGCCGAACTCCGTGCGAAGATCGCGGCACAGTCGACCGATGTGGGAGCACCAGGCATCCTGGACCTACGCCGCGCGCGAACAGTCTGGGGCCAGTAGGAAAGGGGAGGCCCGGCGCGCCACAGAACGCCGGGGCGACCAGCACACCGATCTGGTCACCAGTCGATGGAAGTCACCGGCTTTGGGTTTGCGGCCGTCCCGATTCTGGACTGACGGAGGGAGGGAGCGCAGCGACTGACCGGAGGAGGGAACAATCGGGACAATCGGTGCCGCAAAACCCCGCGGCGCCAGCCGCAAATAAACACAGGAGGCTCGGTGGCTCAGCGCGATGAAGCGCAACGGGGCGGGAATCGGCCGGGATCGGGCGTTCGCGCTCAGGTTGCCGAGCAGTTCGCGCGGTATCGGGCTGACAGTTCGGCGGGGGCGCGCTTCGACGAGTGCGGCAGGCCGACCAGGGGCTATTACGACGAGTTGGTCGACGGGCGTGGGCGGGTGCGGTCGATGTGGTCGGAGCTGTCGGCCGACTTCATCGACCAGGGGATCGGCGGGATCGACCGGATCGATCACCGGGTGCGCAGGCAGATCGAGGACGACGGTGTCACCTACACCGAGGTCGGCCTGGGCGGCGACGACGACACCGCGATACCGCAACCGTGGCGGCTGGACCCGATTCCGCTGCTGGTGTCCGCCGAGGACTGGACCCGCCTCGAAACCGGTCTCGTGCAGCGCTCGCTGGTTCTCGATGAGGTGCTCACCGACGTCTACGGCCCGCGCAGGCTGCTGAGTTCGGGCCTGTTGCCGCCGGAGGTGGTGTTCGGCAATACCGGGTATGTGCGGGCCGCGCACGGCATCACGATCCCCGGCACCCACCAGCTCTTTCTGCACGCCTGCGACATCAGCCGGTGGAGCGACGGGCAGTTCCGGGTTCTCGCCGACTGGGCGCAGGCACCCTCGGGCGCCGGGTACGCGCTGGCCGACCGTCGTGTGGTGGCTTCGGCCATTCCCGAGGCTTTCGAGCACGCGGGACCGCGTCCACTCAGCCCGTTCGCGCGGGCCATGCGGTTGATGCTTGAGGAGGCGGCGCCCGAACTGGCCGATGGGGAAGAGCCGGTCGTCGTCGTACTCAGCCCGGGTTCGCATTCCGAAACCGCCTTCGACCAGGCTTATCTCGCGCAGATGCTCGGGTTCCCGCTGGTGGAGAGTTCCGATCTGGTGGTGCGCGACGGTGCGCTGTGGATGCGCTCGCTCGGCAGCTTGGAACGGGTCGACGTGGTGTTGCGGCGGGTGGACGCCGAGTTCTCCGACCCGCTGGATCTGCGCCCCGATTCGCGGCTCGGCGTGGTCGGGTTGGTCGAGGTGCTGCGTCGCGGTGCGGTGACGGTGGTGAACACCCTCGGTAGCGGGTTGCTGGAATCGCCCGCGCTGAGCCCGTTCCTGCCGCGCATCGCCCGCTCGGTGCTCGGCGAGGATCTGCTGCTCGATGCCACCCCCACCTACTGGGGTGGCGACGACACCGAGCGCGCGCACTTGGTGTCGCACGTCGGTGACCTGGTGATCCGCTCCGCTGTCGACGGCTCGACGATCTTCGGACCGAGCCTGTCGGCGGCCGAGCGCGCCGATCTCGCCGCCCGGATCCAGGTCGAGCGATGGAAGTGGGTGGGGCAGGAGCCCGCCGAGTTCTCGGTCGCGCCCGCGGTCGACGGCCCGGCGGGGCTGGCGCCGGCACCGGTGGGTATGCGGTTGTTCTCGCTGGCCAGGCGGGGCAGCTATACGGCGATGTCGGGTGGCCTCGGTCAGCAGCGCATGCGGCTCGAACCGACCCGCAGCGTGATCAAAGTGGCCGCGAAGGACGTGTGGGTCCGCGCGGCTCCGGCCGCCGTGCCCGCGGCGAGTTCCGAAGCGCCGCACGAGGAGCGGTTGCGCAGGGCGGTGCCGGTCGTCGAGGCGATCAGCTCGCCGCGCGTGCTCAACGACCTGTTCTGGATGGGCCGCTACAGCGAACGCGCCGAGTCGGTGGTCCGCCTGCTCGCCGCCACCCATGACGTCTATCAGGACTATCGCTACCGACCGTGGCTCGATGGCGCCGAAGCCTTGCCGATCCTCATGCGTGCCCTGTCGATCACCACGGGCACCGTCGCTCCACAGTCGGTGCTGCCCAATGGAATCGGTCAGCTGGTGGCCGTGCGATCCGGCGATGTCGCAACCGAAGATACGAACCCCGATGCTGGGCACCGTGATTCGGTAGGCGCCGAAGCGCCTGACCCGTTGGCGACGCGGTCATCGCGGTCCTCGGGCAGCGAAGATGCAGGAACGGAGGCGGTGGAGCACGACGCGCCCGCTGAACCGAAGGCATCACAGTCGGCGGGGCAGAGCCGGTCCGCTGGTCGGGATCAGCCCACAGCGGACGAGCCCGAACCCGATTCCGAGGCAGAGGCGCCGTGGGAGCGGGCGGGCACCAGTGCGCTGGCCCGCGCGCTGCGCACCACCGGTGTCACGCCCGAACGTGGTTCGGAGCCGGTGCCGCCCCCCGAGCCCGAGCCGGTGCTCGCTCGGTCGCGACAGGCGCAGGGCCAGTTCACCCACCGAGCCATGGATTCCAGTGGTCAGGACGGCGTGGCCGCGCGGCGGGCGGTGGCCGGAGCTTCGGCTGAGGGGTTCGGGTACCTGGCCTCGTTGACCGGTGATCGTGAGCTGGCCGGGTCGCTGTCGTACGCGGTGGATCACTACGGATCCGCCGCGCGAGCGGTGCGCGATCAATTGTCCGGTGACACCTGGATGATCATCGGCGCCGTCGACCGCGCACTGGCCGAATTCCGCAGCGCCAGTACCGAACAGGAGACGGCGTTGTCGTCGGTGCATTCGCTGGCGCTGGCGGCGCTGCTGTCGCTGTCGGGGATCGGCGCGGAGTCGCTGGTGCGCGACACCGGCTGGTACGTCATGGATATCGGTAAACGGATCGAGCGCGGGCTGGCGGTGACGTCGCTGATCAATGCCGCACTGGGGCGACGGAGTTCGGCCGAAGTGCAAGGGGTGGTCGCGGAGGCCGTGCTCACCGCCACCGAGTCGGCGGTGAGTTACCGTCGCCGCCATCGTGGTTCGGCGCATGTGGCCGCGCTCGCGGGACTGCTGCTGTTCGACCCGGGCAACCCGCGGTCGCTGATCTATCAGCTCGACCGTCTCGAGGCCGACTTCCAGGCGCTGCCCGGTGGTTCCGGCGCCTCGCGTTCGCAGCGCCTGCTCGCCGACGCCCAGCGCATGCTGCGCCGCGTCGACCCGGCCGACCTGGAACACACCGACGACGACGGCGTGCGCACCGAACTGGTGGAACTGCTGGAGGGGGTGCACTTGCGACTGCGCAAGCTGGCCGAATCGTTCGAGGCCACCAAACTCACCGTCCCGCTGGGTATTCAGCCGCTCTGGGGCAATACCAGGATGGTCGGATGACCCGGCGATACATGGTGGTGCACCGCACCACCTACAGCTACTCCGACGAGGTGACCAGCTCCTACGGTCGCGCGTATCTCACCCCGCGCGAATATCCGGGTCAGCGCCTGCTCGAGCACGAGATCTACATCGACCCGGTGCCCTCGGACCGCTCGGTGGGCACCGACGTCTACGGCAACACCACGACGTATTTCCACGTGACCTCCGAGCATCGCAACCTCGAGGTCACCGGCGAGTCCCTCATCGATGTCGACGGCGAAGACCCGGCGGCGCTGCCGGGTGCCGACATGCCTTGGGAGTCGGCGCGTCCTACGTCTGCCACCGGCCCGCTGGCCGTCGAGTTCACCCTCGATCTGCTCCCGCCCGAGATCACCCCCGACGTCCTCGCGTACGCCGTGGAGAGTTTTCCGCCGGGCAGGCCGCTGCTCGAAGCCGTGACCGAGCTGAACACGCGCATCCACCACGACTTCCAGTACCGTTCCGGGTCCACGACGGTGAGCACCAGCGTGGCCGACGTGTTCGCCGCCCGCGAAGGCGTGTGCCAGGACTTCGCCCGAATCGGCGCGGCGTGCCTGCGCGCGCAGGGCCTGGCCGCACGCTACGTCTCCGGCTATCTCGCCACCGACCCGCCGCCGGGTAAGGAACGCATGGTCGGCGTCGACGCCACGCACGCGTGGGCCGCGGTCTGGTTGCCCGGCGCCGACGACACCGATCGCACCGGCCGCTGGATCGCCTTCGACCCCACCAACGACCAGTTCGCCGACGAGCGGTACGTGACCGTGGCGTGGGGTCGCGATTACCAGGACGTTCCGCCGCTGCGTGGCATCATCTACACCGACGCGAAGCAGTCCACAATCAAGGTATCGGTCGATGTGGCCCCGGTGGAGGTGTAGTCCGTGCGTGATTTCGTTTGTCCGAACTGTGGCCAGCAGCTGGCTTTCGAGAACTCTGTCTGCCTGTCGTGCCGCAGCGCACTGGGTTTCAGCCTGGGGGAACGGGCGCTGGTGGTGATCGGTGACCCGCCGAGCGACGAGGCGATCGACCACGTGGCCGGCGTCGTCGACAGCGATCGCTTCCGCCTGTGCGACAACCTGCATGTGGCGCAGTGCAATTGGCTGGTCGACGGTGACGCGTCCGGTCCCGGCCTGTGCGTGTCGTGCAAGCTCACCAGGACCAGGCCCAACGACACCGATACCGACGGCCTCGCCGCGTTCGCCGAGGCCGAGACGGCCAAACGGCGATTGATCTTCGAGCTGGTCGAGCTCGGGCTGCCGATCGTCGGCCGCGACGAGGATCCCGAACACGGGCTGGCCTTCGATCTGCTGTCCAGCCGGACCGACGGCGTGCTCACCGGCCATATGGACGGCGTGGTCACCCTCGACCTGGCCGAGGCCGACGACCCGCACCGCGAGCAGTTGCGCATCGAGATGGCCGAGCCGTACCGCACGTTGCTCGGCCACTTCCGGCACGAGACCGGGCACTACTACTTCTCCGTGCTCGTCGCCGACGACGCTGCCCTGCAACGCTTTCGCGACCTGTTCGGCGATCCCTTCGCCGACTACCAGGCGGCACTGGACCGCCACTATTCCCAGGGTGCGCCCAGCGGCTGGAAACGCGACCACGTCTCCTCCTACGCCACGATGCACGCCGCCGAGGACTGGGCCGAGACCTTCGCCCACTACCTGCACATCCGCGACACCCTCGACACGGCGGCCGCTTTCGGACTCGCCCCGGCGGGCGCGACGCTGGACCGCCCACAGATCGGCCGCGCCGGGTTCGACAAGATCATCGAGCTCTGGCTGCCGCTGACCTGGTCGCTGAACATGGTCAACCGCTCGATGGGCCGCGACGACCTGTACCCCTTCGTGTTGCCGGAGCGGGTGCTGGAGAAGATGCGCTTCGTCCACGATCTGTGCACCGGCAGTCATGCCGCCGCTCCGGAGGCTGTCGTCTCGACGGGGTAATACCTTGTCGATTTCGCTGCGACGAACGTCACAGCTGGCTACGCTGCGAGATTGAGACCGGAGCGTCTCAATCCGGTCGGTACCTCGACCCGGACTGCTCGACGAGAAGTGTGTGGCTATGAACTCTCCACTGGTATCAGTCGGTCTGCCGTTGGCGCTGGCGGTGATCATGTTCGGCCTCGGGCTCTCGCTCACCGGCGCCGACTTCGCCCGCATCGCGAAGACGCCGCGCATCGTCGCCATCGCGCTGGTCTGCCAATTGCTGGTGCTACCGGTGGTCGCGTTCGGCCTGGTGCTGCTGTTCGACCTGACGCCGATTCTGGCGGTCGGCATGATGCTGCTCGCCGCCTCGCCCGGCGGGACGACAGCGAACCTGTTCAGCCACCTCTTCCGTGGTGACGTGGCGCTGAATGTGTCGCTGACCGCGGTCAATTCGATCATCGCGGTCGTCACCGTGCCGCTGGTGACCAACTTCGCCATCGGCTACTTCGAGCCGAGCGGCGAGGACGGTTCCGTCGGTTTGCAGCTGAGCAAGGTGATCCAGGTGTTCGCCATCGTGCTGGTTCCGGTCGGCCTGGGCATGCTGGTGCGCCGCTGGTCGGCGGAGTTCGCGGACCGGATGGACAAGCCGGTCCGCATCGGGTCGGCGATCACCTTGCTGCTGGTGATCGTCGGCACCATCGTCAGCGAGCGGGAGACCCTGACCGACTCGCTCGCCGACGTCGGCGCCATCACCGTCGTGTTCTGCCTGATCAGCCTGTCGGTCGGCTACTACCTGCCGCGCCTGCTCGGCGTCGCCGACCGCCAGGCCATCGCCTGCTCGTTCGAGGTCGGGATCCACAACAGCACCATCGCCATCACCATCGCGATCAGCGTGCTCGACAGCACCGAGCTGGCCGTTCCCGCAGCGGTCTACGGCGTGCTGATGTTCCCGCTCGCCGCGCTCGTCGGCTGGCTCATCACCCGTCGGCAGGTGAGCGTCGCCGTCTAGATCAGGCGTGGGCCGCGTAGATGTGGCGAGCCAATTCGTCTCGGAGGGCGCTGAACTCGGGGTCGGCACGGATCGTGGCGAAGTCGGCGCCCGCCTCGAAGGTGGGCGTGACGTCGTGCACGATCCGGCCGGGCTCGGTGCCCATCACCAGGATTCGGGTCCCGAGGAGGATGGCTTCCTCGATGCCGTGGGTGACGAACAGCACCGTCTTGCGGCGATCGCGCCACAGGGTGAGCAGTTCGCGCTGGAGTCGTTCCCTGGTCAACGCGTCGAGGGCGCCGAAGGGCTCGTCCATGAGCACGATGCCGGGATCGTTGATCAGCACGCGGGCGATCTGCGCGCGCTGCTGCTGGCCGCCGGAGAGCTCGTAGGGCTTGCGGTCGCCGAGCTGGTCGAGTCCGACCAGCTCCAGCAGCCGCTGCGCGTCGGCCCGCCGCGTCTGCTTCGACACCCCACGGACTTTCGGACCGAACTCGACATTGCCGCGGACCGAGAGCCAGGGGTAGAGGTTGGCCTGCTGGAAGACCACGCCGCGGTCGGGATCGGGTCCGTCGACCACCCGATCGCCGACCCGCACCGCACCCGAGGTCGGTGGGAGGAATCCGGCGAGGATGTTGAGCAGGGTGGACTTGCCGCAGCCGGAAGGGCCGATGACGCAGACGAATTCGCCGGGTTCGATGGTGAGGTCGGTCGGCGCGAGCACCACGACGTCGCCGTCGGGACCGGGGTAGCTCTTGCTCACCCCGGTCAACGTCACCCGCTCGGCATCGGCGGCCACCGGCCCCGCGGTCACGAGCCCGCGCCCGCCGCGGCAGTGGCGGAGATGCCGTCGCGGTACTGCTGATCGGTGCCGACCGCGGCGATGCCGCCCTGGCTCAACAGGAATCGCGCGGTACCGGCGAGGTCCGCGCCGAAGCCGCCACCCAGGTACTTCGCGCCTGCCTGCTCGGCGGCGGGCAGGTACTGGTAGCCCGCCAGCTGCGGAACGACCTTGTCGGGGGCGATACCGAGCTGCGCGCCGATCGACACCGCGGCCTCGGCCTGCTGGTTCTTCAGCTGACCGACGGCGTAGTCCTGCACCTTGGCCCAGGTCTTCGCGAACGCGGCGTTGTCGGCGAGGAATTTCTTGTCGGCGATCGCGACGTCGAAGGTCGGCGCACCGCCCGCCGCGGTCTCGGCACTACTGGTGAGCACGGTGCCGCCCGCCGCGGTGAGCTTGGACAGCGTCGGGTCCCAGACCCAGGCGGCATCGATCTGATTGCCTTGCCACGCACCGGGAATCGCATCGGGAGCGAGGTTGATCAGCTCCACCTTGCCGGTGAGTCCGGCCTTGTCGAGCGCGGCGAGCAAGCTGTAGTGGGAGGTGGAGCCGAAGGGCGTGGCGACCTTCCTGCCCGCCAACCCGGCCAAGCTGGTGATCGACTTGTCCCGCACGACAAGCGATTCCGAGGTGCCGATCACATCGTGGATCCACACCACCTGCACGGGCAGGTTCAGCGGTGCGGACAGCGCCTTGGTCGCCGGGCTCGAACCGAGCGTGCCGATATCGAGTCCGCCCGCGCCGAAGGCCTGCACCACATCGGCGCCGGAGGAGAACTGGCTCCAGGTGATCTTCGCGTTCGGCAGGCACGCCTGCAGCAGGTTGCGGTCCTTCACCACCAGATCGCCGTTGGGGATGGCTTGGAAGCCGAGGCGAACGGTGCTGGTAACGCTCGGATCGGCGGCGAACGGGCAGCTCGCGGCCGCGCCGGTGTCCTCGCGCCCCGATTCCACGCAGCCCGCGGTGACAGCGACAACGGCGGAGAATGCGGCCGAGGTCGCGACGACCCTGCGCAGTGCGGTTTTCATACTTTGCCTTTCCAGGGAACAGCTCGGGCGCCGATGAACACGATCACCGCGTCCAGCAGCATCGCCGCCACGCCGATCACGATGATGCAGGCGATGGTGAGCGGCGTATTCAGTTGCGTGCCCGCGATATACGCGAGTCCGCCGATGCCGGGGATGCCGTTGTTGAGTTCGGCGGCCACGACCGTGGTCCAGGCGAAAGCCGTCGCGATGCGGATACCGCTGATCACGTTGGGCAGGGTCGCGGGGAGTACGACGAGGGAAATGACCTGTGCGCGACCGGCACCCAGTGAGCGCGCCGCGTTGAGGTAGTCCTGTTTCACGCCCAGTACGCCGTCGAGCGTCGCGATGACGATCGGCGGGAACGCGGCGAGGAACAGCAGCCAGATCTTGGCGGTGTCGCCGATGCCGAACCACACGATGAGCAGACCGATGTAACCCAGCGGCGGCAGGGCGCGCAGAAAGTTCAGGATCGGCTCGGTGACCCACCGCACCGGCGCGACCATCCCCATCACGAACCCGACCAGCGGCCCGGCCACGATCGCCGCACCCACCCCGATCGCGATCCGCTGGAGGCTGGCCAGCAGGTGTTCCCACAGGTAGTAGTTCTGCTCGCCGACCACGAACCGATCCACGCCGTCGGCGATCCGATGCGTGGAATTGGCGCGCACGAAGGCATCCCACACCGCCTTCGGCGACGGCAGATACAGCGGGTCGACCAATCCGGCGGCCGTCACCACCGTCCAGCCGGCCAGCACGACGCCGAGCGCCACCACCGCGGCCAGCACCGAACCACCCCGCCGAGGTGCCTTCGCAGTGCTCGGTTTCGCACCGGCCGCTTCGTCGGCGTCCACGGTCGACACCACTGCGGTCACCTCGGCACTCCTCACCTCCGGTGCCGGGCGGATTCGTCCAGCACTGCGAAGGGAGACGCTATCGGCGCAGGTAGCGGTTACGGGAGGTTAAAAGTCGCGATGAGCGGAAGTCCGCGTGGCGGCGTCGATCCGCTGTCGGGTCAGGCGCGCAGGCGTTCCTTGCGGAGGCGATCGACCTCGGGAAGGTCGAGGGGAGCCAGGTCGGTGGCGGGGATACCGAGGGCCTTGGCGATGAGGAGGTCGGCCAGCTCGGGGTTGCGGGCGAGCGCGGGACCGTGCAGGTAGGTGCCGAAGACCGAGCCCTGGACCACGCCCTCGGTGCCGTCGCCCACGCCGTTGCCGACACCTCGGGTCACGCGGGCCAGCGGGGTGGCATCGGAGCCGAGAGTCGTGCCGCCCCGGTGGTTCTCGAAGCCGGTGAGAGGAGCTTTCAGGCCGGGAACCAGCGGCGTGGTGGTGACCTCGCCGATGGCGCGCACCTTCTGCGGCGAGGTGGTGACGTCGAAAAGGCTGACGCCGTCGACCTTTTCGCCCGCCGAGGTCTCGTACCAGTTGCCGAGCACCTGGATGGCGGCGCAGATCGCGAGCACCGGTGCGCCCTTGGCGGCGGCCTGCTGGAGGCCGGGGTACTTCTGCAGGTGGCGGGTGGCCAGGCGCTGCGCGGAGTCCTCGGCGCCGCCGAGGGTGTAGATGTCGAAGGAATCCGGGACGGGATCGGCGAGGGTGATGTCGATGATCTCGGCGTCGTAGCCCCGCATCCGCAGGCGCTGGCGCAGGACCAGGGCATTGCCGCCGTCGCCGTAGGTGCCCATCACGTCGGGCAGCACGAGGCCGATACGAAGGGTTGACTCGCTCACTTGCGGGCCTCCAGGTCACGGTTGAGATCGCGGAACGCGGTGTAGTTGGCCAGCACCTCGACATGTCCGGGGGGACAGGAGGCGATGGCGCGCACAGGATCCGGGATGAGCGTGTGCTCGACACCCGCGTAGGTGAGGCGCACGGCGAGATCGGTGGCGCGCTCGCCCGAGGCGACCACCTGCACGCCCTCGAAGTGCTCGAACCGCACGTCCCACAGCCACGACAGGTCCTCGCCGTCGGGCACCTGACCGTTCACCGCGATCACCAGACCGGCCGAGGCCGGGTCGATCATCGACAGCGCTTCCTGCCAGCCCGCGGGGTTCTTGGCCAGCAGCAACCGCGCGTCGTGGTCGCCGACGGTGACGGTGCGGTAGCGGCCCGCGATCTCGCGCACAGTGCCGGTGGCATCGGTGGCCTTCGCGGGCTCGGCGCCCATCGCGACCGCCGCGGCCACCGCCTGCGCGGCATTGCCGCGATTCGCGCGACCCGGCAGCGCCAGATGCAGCGGAGCGCGGAAACCGTCAGGGCCGCACAGGTCTTCGCCCTCGAGCCACCACACCGGCTGCGGGCGATGGAAATCGGCACCGGTCGAGCGCCAGTTCTCGCCCTCCCAGACGATCGGCTCGCCGCTGCGCGGACAACTCGTCGCGTCGACGGCCCAGCCGCTGCCCGCCGACACCCACACCACATTCGGGTGGTCGTAGGCGATGGAGGCCACCAGCACGTCGTCACAGTTGGCGATGACGACCGTGTCGGGATGACGCAGGAGCCCGGCACGCAGCTTGCGTTCGATCATGTTGATCTCGCCGACCCGGTCGAGCTGGTCGCGGCTGAGATTGAGCAGTACCACGGCGGCCGGATTCAGCGCGTCGCTCACGTGCGGCAGGTGCAGCTCGTCGACCTCGATCGCGGCCAGCGCCACACCCGGGTGCAGGCTGAGCGCGGCCACGATGCCCGCGTCCATATTGGCGCCGTCGGCCTGGGTGGCGACGTCGCCGAGCGTGCCGAGCGCGGCGGTCGTCATCCGGGTGGTGGTCGACTTACCGTTCGTGCCGGTGATCAGCACCGTTCGCCGACCGCGCCCGAGCTGCGTCATGATCGACGGATCGATCTTCAACGCGATCAGGCCGCCGATCATCGAACCCTTGCCGCGACCCGCCTTCTGCGAAGCCCACGACGCTGCCGCCGCTGCTCGCAAGGCCAAGCGCCCACGCACCGAGATGTCTGCCACGCCGCGAGTCTATGTGCGCGCCGTCCGGGCGCGCGTGCGGGAGCGGTGTGAGCTTGTCCGGGTCAGGTCGGTTCGTCGAAAAGGTTGGGCATGCCCTTGGCGTAGCGGTCGGCGTCGATGATGCGCAGCGGCTCCAGTTCGGGGGTGCGGCGCAGCCGGAAACCACGGCAGCGCGGCGCCGGCGAGCCCGCCACGTCGAGCAGCGCGTTCACCGCCGCACGGGCCGACTCGTTGGCGCCCTCCATGGTCGCCAGGTCCACATCGGTGCGCACGTAGTCACCGGCGAGGAAGAGATTCTCGATCGACCCGTGCGCCTCGGGGCGGGCATCCCACGAGCCGGCGGTATTGATGAGCAACGGGTCGGCATTCGCGTTGTGACTGCCCTGCCAGGTGATTCCCGGATCGAGAAACCAGGAATGCACATCGGCGGGCCGGAGCAATTGTTCACGATCGTTGAGATGGCTGCTCAACTGTGCCCAGACTTCGCGGAAGATCTCCTCGTGGGTGCACGCGGTGGCGGGTTTGCCGTACAGCATTCCCGGCGAATTCCAGTCGGAGATATCGATCGAAAGGCAATCGGCCACCGTGCCGTCGCCGAAGGACGGCAGTTTATCGGTCCACAGCTGATTCTGGCTGATCGAGGTGAGTGACCACGGCGAATCGACGTAGGCCGTGTGTCCGCGCGAAATATGCAGGGGCGCACGGAAATAGATCTGTATTCCGTTCATCCAGTCGACGAAGAGCCGCTCCGTCGCGGCGAGTTCGGGCGCCACGGCGAGTACCTGCGACGACCACAGTTTTCTCGCGTGTTCCACCGGCAGCGCCACCACGAAATAGTCGGCGTCGACGGTGCGCGCGCCCGTGGCGTCGGTGATCCGCGCCGCCCGGATCCGCCGGTCGCGCACCTCGAGTTCGCTGACCCGTGCGCCGAGTTCGAAACGCACGCCCAGCTCACGCAGGTGCCGCACCCACGGATCGATCCAGGCGGCGTTGGTCGTGTTGTTGAGCACGCGGTCGAGGCCGCCGTCGTTGCCGAGGCCGAGCGGGTTGCCGAGGAACTGTTCGCCCATGCTGCCGATGGTGCGGGTGCTGGCCAGGTTCTCCTTGGCGGCGACCATGATCGATGTCAGCGACCGGGACACGACCGCGCGGAACTCGTGCGACCGTTCGTGCCCGTGCACGAAGTCGTACCAGGAGGTGTGCTCCCACTGGCCGAAACGGCGGGCATCGCAGCTGGTGTTGAACACCATCAGCCGATTGGCGAAGAACAGGCCTTCCGCCGCCGACATCTTGGCGGTCGTGGCGATGGTGCCGGCCAGGGTTTCGCGGATCGAATCCGGCGTCGCCTGCGCGGCGGTGAAGCTGTCGGGCAGGGCAAGGGTGATGTCGTCGCTGTCACGGCGGGAGAACCGGGCCTCCGGCACGGCGATGAGGTTGTTCCACACACCGTCGGGATTGCCCGGATGCGGAATGCGGCGCATCGTGTCGGGCAGGTTCTGATAGAAGCCGGGGAAGAAACGGAACCCGTGCTCGCCGGGCAGATCGGGTCTGCCGTCGCGGCCGGTACCCGGCACCCCCACGCTGCGGGCCTTGCCGCCCAGCGCGCGTGCCTCGTACACGGTGACCTCGAACCCGCGCTCGGCCAGTTCGTGCGCGGCCGTGAGCCCGGCGACACCGCCGCCCAGAACCGCTACCCGGCGCCCCGGCGGCGCGGCGAATCCCGGCGCTCCCGCCACGGCCCCCGCCGCTATCACCCCCGCTGCGACCGTGCCACGAAGAAGGTTCCTTCGCGAAACGGGCCACCGCTGTTCCGCCATACGCTGTTCAGCTGCCTTGCTCGAGTATTGCCTGGGATTTGCTACCACTCTAGAGCGCGGCGAAGACCTGGCTGTATCGACCTGTGCGTCGTTCGCGAGCTCAAAACCGACCGGTCGCACGGAAACACATCGGGCGACCGGTCACATGCTAGCCAGAGCTCGAGCGGTCGTGGGCTGAATTCGGGTTCAGGCTCGGGCCAATTCGGGGGTGGGGGCGGGCGATGGCGCCTTCGGGAGGCCCAGGCCGGTGGTTGCCGCGAAGGCGCCCGCGATCACGATCGCCCCGCCGATCAGCGCGGCCACCGACGGCTGTTCGTCGAGGACCACCCACGCCGCCGCGATGCCGACGACCGGCACGAGCAGCGACAACGGCGCCACGGTGCCCGCCGGATAGCGGCTCATCAGATAGGTCCACAGGCCCGAACCGCACACGGTCGCGAGGACGGCGATGTAGGCGACGGCGCCGAGTGCGGGCAGTCCGTCGGCGGAGAACGCGGCGCCGACCGCGCGGAAACCGGTGCCAGGCCCCTCGACAGCCATCGACAGCGCCAGCATCGGCACGACGGGAACCACCGACATCCACAGCGTCAGGTGCAGGGGGTTGTAGCCGGGGGAGTCGGCCCCGGCCTGACGGGCGCCGATATTGCCGAACGCCCAGCCCAGGCCGCCCGCCAACGTCAGCAGGACCGGCAGCAGGGTGGCGTTGGCCAAGCGGTCGGCGCCGATGATGACCATGCCGAACACGGCCACCGCGAGTCCGGCGACCTGCACCGGCCGCAAGCGCTCGCGCAACAGCACCGCGCCCAGCATCACCGTGAACGGCGCCGAGGACTGCAGTACCAGTGAGGCGAGGCCGGTCGGCATGCCGGTGCGCATCGCCGTGAACAGGAACGCGAACTGCAGAATGCCGAAGCCGGTGCCGTAGAGCAGCAGCCAGCGGGTGCGCACGGCCGGACGTGGAATGAAGATCAGCACGGGGATCGCGATGACGGCGAAGCGCAGCGCGACGAAGAAAAAGGGCGGGAAGTGGTCGAGGCCGATGCGGATGGCCAGGAAGTTCAGGCCCCAGAGCACAACGACGGTCAGTCCGAGCAGGCGATCACGGGAGGTCACGCCCTTATCGTGCGGGCCGCTAAAGATCAGCACAATCGAATAAATGTGGATGGATAACGTAGTTTTACTTCATGTTCTCGATTGAGCGACTGCGCATTCTGCGCGAGCTGGCCGACCGCGGCACGGTCGCCGCCGTCGCCGAGGTGCTGTCGATGACCCCGTCGGCGGTCTCGCAGCAGTTGAAGGTGCTGGCCAGAGAGGCCGGGGTCGCGCTGCTCGAACCGGACGGACGCCGGGTGCGGCTCACCGACGCGGGGCAGGCGCTGGTGCTCCGGGCCGACGACGTGCTCGCCGCGATGGACCGGGCCACCGCCGAGATGGCCCACTACCGGGGCTCACCGCGGGGTCAGGTGCGGGTGGCGTCGTTCCCGTCCGGTGCGGCACTGCTGTTGCCGCTCGTGCTCGCCACGCTGGCCACCAGCGGGGTCGAACTGGTCGCGGGCGACGAGGACCTCCCGCCGAGTGAGGCGTCGAAACTGCTGGCCGACTACGACATCGTGCTCACCCATCGCGACGAACGCGCGCCGTCGCTGGCCGGGCCGAGATTGTCGGCGCGAGTGCTGATGCGTGAGCCGATCGATGTCGTTGTCGCACCGGATCATCCGCTGGCCGGGCGTTCGTCGGTGCGCCCGGAAGAACTCGCCGAGGAGACCTGGGTGAGCGTGCGCGGCGGGTTCCCGGTCGACGACGTGCTCGAGTCCATCGCCACGGTCACCGGGGTACGGCCACGGATCGCGCAGCGGCTCAACGAGTTCCGGGTGATCGAAACGCTCGTGGTCTCCGGCTACGGCGTCGCGCTGATGCCGCGCTACGCCGTAGCCCACCCCGACTTGTCGGTGCTACCGCTGGCCGGGGTCCGCGCGGCCAGGGTCTACGAGATCATCACCCGCCCGCAGGCGCACCGCAGCCCCGCCATCGCGACGGTGCTCGACGCGTTCGAGGCCGCGGCGCGCGAGGTGATCGCGCGCTGACGGTGCTACCTCAGAACTGACCCGGCTGGTACTGCTGACCCGGGTAGGGCTGGCCCGGCTGATACGGCTGCTGCTGCTGGTGCTGCTGACCGTGGTAGCTGAAGTCGTCGGCGACCATCGCGGCCAGTTCGAGCAGGGCCCGCCTGGTCGGCTTGCTGACCAGTTCGAGGTCGATCTCGGCGCCCTCGGCCAGGTGATCGTCGAACGGGACGATCTGCACGGCGCGGGTGCGGTCGAGGAACAGCTTGCGCAGCTGATCCAGGTCGACCGTGGAAGCGCCACGGCGAGAAGCGTTCACGACGACGACGGTGCGTTCGACCAGCTTGGAGTAGCCGTGGTGATCGAGCCAGTCCAGCGTCGCCGACGCGCTGCGCGCACCGTCGATCGCGGGGGAGGTGACCAGCACCAGCGAGCTCGCCATGTCCAGCACGCCCGACATCGCCGAGTGCATCAGGCCGGTGCCGCAGTCGGTGAGGATGATGTTGTAGAACGACTGCAGGATGCCGATGGCCTTGCGGTAGTCGGCCTCGCTGAAGGCCTCCGACACGGCCGGATCCTGTTCGGAGGCAAGCACTTCCAGTCGGCTCGGGGCCTGCGAGGTGTGTGCGCGGACATCCGAGTAGCGGGTGATCTGCTGGTCTTCGAGCAGATTGCGCACCGTCGAACGGGTCTGGCGCGGTACCCGGTGGGCGAGCGTGCCCAGGTCGGGGTTGGCATCGATGGCGATGACGCGGTCACCACGCTGGGACGCGAAGGTGGAGCCGAGACCGACCGTGGTGGTGGTCTTGCCGACACCGCCCTTGAGCGAGAGGATCGCGATCCGGTAGTCGCCGCGCACGGGCTGGTTGACCCGTTCGCCGAGATCGCGGTAGACGACATCCGCCGCCGACTCACCCGGATTGATCACACCGCCGGACACCTTGTGCACAGCCTTGCGCCACCCGCTGCGCGGCGACTTCCGCGCGCGCTTGAGCAGGTTCAGGTCGTTCACCGAATGGCCGGGCTGGCCCGGTGCCTGCATGTGCTGCGGCTGGAACGGCTGCTGCTGCTGGGGAGCCGGGCCGCCGCCCCACTGCTGACCCGGCGGGGGACCAGGCTGGCCGAGCTGGCCGGGGAACTGCCCGTGCTGACCGGGGAACTGTCCCTGATCGGGATGCTGGCCGGGGAACTGCCCCGGCTGTTCCGGCTGCTGACCGGGCGGCATCCCACCCTGCATCGGCTGCTGGTACATCGGCGGCGGCGGAGGCGCCCAGCTGTAGATGGGCTCGGACTGCGGGCCCTGCTCCTGGGCGGGGAACTGCTGCTGCTGTTCGGGACCGGGGTACGGCTGACCCTCCGCGCCGGGGTACTGCGGCGGCACGCCGGGCTGCGGCTGCTCGCCCGTCGCGTGCGGACCGGGGTAAGGCTGTTCGGCGCTCGGCTGACCAGGAAGCCACGGCTGCTCGCCCGGCTGACCCGGCCACGGCTGCTGCTCGGGGCCGTTCACCGGCGGCTGCCCGCCGTTGTTCTGGTACGGATCCGGCACCGAGTACGGCGCGCCCTGCGCGAACTGGCCCGGCGGCGCGAAACCGGCGGGCTGGTACACGGTCTGGTCGGCGAGGCCGGCCGCGCCGGGCTCGGCGACGGGCTGGTCACCGGTCGACGGCTCGACGGCGTCACCGGTCGGCTCGGCAGCGGTGTCGGCGGGCTCGATGTCGTCCTCGGTCGCGGTCTGCACACCGGAGGGACCGGACGCAGCTTCGGACACGTCAGCCGACGGACTCTGCAGCCACGGCGGCGAGGTCGGATTATGGTCGTTGTTGGTCACAGTTCCCCCACTTGCTCGCTGAACGAGCAGGAAAGCTCGGCGCTGAATATGCCCTAAAACGCTAACACGGAGGCAATTTTCGCGCGTCGGGGGCAGTAACTCCCATGCCCCAGAGCGAATTCGAATGCTCCCAGCTCAACCGGTATATCCGGAACGAGGCCGACCGGGCGAACCGAAGTTGTCCACAGGCCCGAGAATCTATCCACAGGCACAAAAGCGGCCGGGACCTCAGGTCCCGGCCGCCATAGAGCGAGCTACTGCGCCGCGCGGTTCACGGCCGAGACGACGGCTCGCAGCGAGGCGGTGGTGATCGAGGTGGCGATGCCGACGCCCCAGACGACCTTGTCGCCGATGGCTACCTCGACGTAAGCCGCGGCCTGGGCGTCGTCGCCCGCGGACATGGCGTGCTCGCTGTAGTCGAGGACGCGGACCTCGAAGCCCACGGTCGCGATCGCGTCGACGAACGCCGCCAGCGGGCCGTTGCCGGAACCGCTGATCTCCTGCTCGACGCCGTCGACCTTCACGGTGGCCACGATCGAGTCGACGCCGCCGTCGGTCTCGGCCGCGGTGACCTTCTGCTTGATCCGCTCGAGCGGCAGGATCGGGTTCAGGTACTCGGTGGCGAAGACGTCCCACATCTCCTTGGGCGTCACCTCGCCGCCCTCACCGTCGGTGATCGCCTGGATCGCCTGCGAGAACTCGATCTGCAGGCGACGCGGCAGCACCAGACCGTGATCGGTCTTCATGATGTAGGCCACGCCGCCCTTGCCCGACTGCGAGTTCACCCGGATCACGGCCTCGTAGGTGCGGCCGACATCCTTCGGGTCGATCGGCAGGTACGGGACCTCCCAGACGATGTCGGCCACATCGGCGCCCTGGGCGTCGGCGGCGGCCTTCATCGCGTCCAGGCCCTTGTTGATCGCGTCCTGGTGGCTGCCGGAGAAGGCGGTGTAGACCAGATCGCCGCCGTAGGGGTGACGCTCGGCGACGGCCAGCTGGTTGCAGTACTCCACCGTGCGACGGACCTCGTCGATATCGGAGAAGTTGATCTGCGGGTCGATGCCGCGCGAGAACATGTTCATGCCCAGGGTGACCAGGCAGACGTTGCCGGTGCGCTCACCGTTGCCGAACAGGCAGCCCTCGATGCGGTCGGCGCCGGCCTGGTAACCCAGCTCGGCGGCCGCGACGGCGGTGCCACGGTCGTTGTGCGGGTGCAGCGACAGCACGATCGAGTCGCGGCGGGCCAGGTTGCGGTGCATCCACTCGATCGAGTCGGCGTACACGTTCGGCGTGGCCATCTCGACGGTCGCGGGCAGGTTGATGATCAGCGGCTTGGCCGGGGTCGGCGCGATGATCTCGGAGACCGCGTCGCAGACCTCGCGGGCGTAGTCGAGCTCGGTGCCGGTGTAGGACTCCGGGCTGTACTCGTAGCGCCACTCGGTGTCGGGGTAGCGCTTCTCGATCTCCAGGCACAGCTTCGCGGCATCGGTGGCGATCTTCTTCACCGCGTCGCGCTCGGCGCGGAAGACCACGCGACGCTGCAGGATCGAGGTGGAGTTGTAGAAGTGCACGATCACGTTCGGTGCGCCCGCGCAGGCCTGGAAGGTGCGCTCGATCAGCTCGGGGCGGCACTGGGTGAGGACCTGGATGGTGACGTCGGCGGGGACCGCGCCGTCTTCGATGATCTCGCGGACGAAATCGAAGTCGGTCTGGCTCGCGGCCGGGAAACCGACCTCGATCTCCTTGTAGCCCATCCGCACCAGCAGGTCGAACATGCGGCGCTTGCGGGCCGGGCTCATCGGGTCGATCAGGGCCTGGTTGCCGTCGCGCAGGTCGACGGCGCACCACGCGGGGGCGCGATCGATGATCTTGTCCGGCCAGGTGCGGTCGGGCACCGTGATCGGCTCGACCTCTTCGGCGAAGGGGCGATACCGGAACGACGGCATCGAGGAGTTCTTCTGGGTGTTCCAGGCGGGCTGGTCGGCCGGTGCGGGTTTGCCGGGGGCCGAAATGGTGCGCGAAGCGGATACGAATGCGTCAGCCGAGGACATGCAAGTTTCTCCGTGGGTGTGATGGATTCCCGTGAATGGGAGCGGGTCGACCGGCGCGTTGGAACCCCGCGACGGGAGCCGGTCCGTATCAGGACCCGTCGCGGCGGCCGAGAAGAAGAGCCCGCTGCAGCATGATCCTCCGAGCTTACCGCGTGCCCACCCTTGCTCGTAAGCGACCCGGGCCAATTAGGTGAACCGAGTCCGCTGGCTTTCGCTCACCGGTTGACCAGTACGGTTTCCCCCATAACGCACGCTTGTACGGACCTTCGCGTCCGACGAGACGTACCAAAGGAATTCGCATGACTTGGTTACAACAGGTGGCCATCTTCGCCGCGGGCATCGCGGCGGGTGGCATCAATACGATCGTCGGATCGGGCACGCTGATCACCTTTCCCACGCTGCTCGCGTTCGGGTTGCCGCCGGTGACAGCGAATGTGTCGAACACGATCGGTCTAGTCCCCGGCTCGGTGAGCGGGGTGATCGGCTATCGGCGGGAACTGGAGGGGCAGCGGTCCCGACTGCTGCAGCTGGGCACCGCGTCGCTGCTGGGCGGCATCACCGGCGCGATCCTGCTGCTGACGATGCCCGCGGAGGCGTTCAAGGCGATCGTCCCTGTCCTCATCATCGTGGCGCTGATCCTGGTCGTCGTGCAGCCGCGACTGGCCGCGTGGGTGAAGCAGCGCAGGGCGAACGGTGCGTCGGCGGCGCCGGAACACGGCGGCCCGATTCTGCTGGTCGCGGTCTTCGCCACCGGCATCTACGGCGGCTACTTCGGGGCCGCCCAGGGTGTGCTGCTGATCGGTCTGCTCGGGGTGTTCGTGCACGAGGACATCCAGCGGCTCAACGGCGTGAAGAACGTGCTCGCGCTGATCGTCAACGGGGTGTCGGCGGTGATCTTCATCGCGATCGCGGAGGTGGACTGGCAGGTGGTCGCGTTGATCGCGGTCGGCTCGATCATCGGCGGGCAGCTCGGCGCGAAGGTCGGGCGGAAGTTACCGCCGAATGCGCTCAGAGGGGTGATCGTGGTTGTAGGCACGATCGCGGTGATCCGCCTGCTCACCAGCTGAGGTCCCACCCCGCACCACGCGTCGCCATGACATGTGACAAATACCCGTACGACCGGGCGATTGTCCGGTTTGCAAGGTATTCTTCGCGTCGGCCATGCGTGATGAGGGAGGTGGCCTGGTGCACAGACGTGCCTTTTTCAAGGCGGCGGGACTGGCGGCTGTTGCCGGTGCTGTGGGAACGACGCTGGCGAGCGTGCCCGCTTCGGCGGATCCGCGCGAGGCGATGTTCCAGTCCTGGGTGCCGGAGATCTTCGCGCCGATTCCGGACGCACCCGCCCACACGCAGGCCATCGTCATCGGATCCGGCTTCGGCGCCGCCGTGACGGCGCTGCGCCTGGCCGAGGCCGGGATCGCCAACACCGTGCTCGAGCGCGGTTCACACTGGCCCAACGACCCGTGGCGTGAGATCTTCACCGGCGACGATCTGCCCGACGGCCGCGGGTTCTGGCATCGCACCAGCTTCACCGGCGTCACCAAGGTGCCGATGAGTTTCAGCGCGTTCGGCGGGGTGCTGGATGTGACCGAATATTCCGGGCTCGACGTGTGGCGCGCCGCCGCGGTCGGCGGCGGTTCGGTGATCTTCAGCGGAGCGATGGTGGCTCCGCAACGCACACTGTTCGACCAGGTCTTCGGTGGCGTCGTCGATTACGGCGAGCTGGAAAGCGTCTACTACCCGCGGGTGCGCCAGATGCTGCGGCTCGACACGATGCCGGCCGACATCTACAACTCCTCGCCGTTCGCGCACTCGCGCGCCTGGGACGACCAGGTGCGCGCGGCCGGATACCAGCCGCTGCCCAACGACTCGATCTTCACCTGGGACGTGCTGCGCAGCGAGCTCGCGGGCACCTCCCGTGCCTCCGCCACCACGGCCCGCTCGAACCTCGGCAACTCCAACGGCGCCAAGTTCGACCTCAACCAGAACTACCTGCGCTACGCCCGCGAGACCGGCAAGTCCCAGGTGTTCCCCGGCCACCGCGTCGACGCCATCGCCCAGGAGGCGAGCGGCCGGTTCGTGGTGGCCGTATCGAAGCTGGCTCCGACCGGTCAGGTGCTGAGCACCCGCAACCTGACGTGCGACAAGCTGTTCCTCGGCGCGGGCTCCATCGGTACTTCGGAGCTGCTGGTCCGCGCCCAGGCCACCGGCACGCTGCCCAACCTCAACGAGCACATCGGCGACGGCTTCGGCACCAACGGTGACGTGGTGCTGGCCCGCGGCGCGAGCGCTATCGCGGGCCAGGGCCAAGGTGTGCCGAGCGCCAGCCGGATCCACGACGAATCCAACGTGCCCCTCACCCTGGAGAACTGGTACATCCCCGGTATCCCGTTCGAGACCGGCGCGCTGGCCTCGCTCGGCATGGTCCTCGACCCGACCCGTGCCCGTTTCGGCTATCACACGGCGTCGGGCGGCGTCGGCCTGAACTGGTCGACGGCCACGCAGCACGCGGTCGCCGCGGCGGCTCGCGTGGTCGACCACCGGATCGCCGAGCGCGCGGGCGCGGTCGCCGAATACGGCGCGCTGGGCTACGACGCCAACGCCCAGTTCACCGCGCACCCGCTCGGCGGCGCGGTCCTCGGCAAAGCCACCGACGCCTTCGGCCGCGTCCACGGACACCCCGGCCTCTATGTGATGGACGGTGCCGCGATTCCCGGCAGCACCGCGACGGTCAACCCGTCCCTGACCATCACCGCACTGGCGGAACGCAACATCGAGGCCGTCCTGCGCGGCTGAACACGCCACCGACCGGCGTCGGCAACTCCCCTCGCGGCGTCGGTCGACCAATTAGCGTGGGCAGCGATGTCAAGGCCGACCTACGCGGCGCCGACCGCCAGATATTCAGGAGCAACAGTGGCTTCACCGGGGATCGAACGGGTCGAGGCCCTGCCGGACGTGCGCTCGAAAACGCCGACTCTGCGTACCGACATCCTCATGCTGATCCTCGCGATCATCTCGGTGGTGCTGGTCGTGTGGATCACCTTCTTCGAGGTCAGCGGCCCGACGTACCACGCGATCGTCATCGTCGACACGTCGATCTGCGCGATCTTCCTCGTCGAGTTCATCTGGCGCTGGCGGCGGGCGGGGTGGCCGTGGTCGTTCCCGTTCATCTACTGGTACGAAGTGCTCGGCATGATCCCGGTGACCAGCCCGCTGTTCCGCAGTTTCCGGCTGCTGCGCATCGTGGTGATCTTGATCCGGCTGGGCCGGGTAGCCGACCGGGCGCTGGGGGAGCGGGTCACCGCGACGATCGTCAACCGGTTCGTCGGCACGATCGTCGACGTGATCAAGCGTCCGATGACGATCGCGATCCTCGACGAGGTCTCCAAGGTCCTGCGCGCGGGCCACTACACCCAGAACATCGCCGCCGCGCTGGAGGAGAACCACGCCGAGGTCGACCAGCTGATCATGGACCTGATCAAGAACGATCCGCAGACCGGCAAACTGCGCTACGTCCCGTTCCACGACGACATCATCCGGCTCGTCGCCGACACGGTCTACCGGATGCTGCGCCAGCTGCTCGACGACCCGCGCACCGACGAACTGGTCGCGGACATGCTGCGGGAGAACCTCGACCAGATCAACGACGCGGTGCGTGCCGGGGTGCGGGTCCCGCCCTCACACCGAGGGGCGACGCCCGCCGAGCACGGCGTGCGCCACCACCTCGGTCAGGTCAAGCGTGCCTGATCTGGTCGCGCGGCTGGGCGAAGCGCAGGGTCTCGAAGATCACCAGCACGGACAGCAGCGCGCACAGCACGGTGAGCGAGGCGAGCGCGGGCAGGTGCGCGGCGAACGGGATGAGCGCGAACAGCAACGCGGCTACCACCAGGCGTTCGGTCGACAATGACTTGGTCGCATAGTATTTCGCGAACGTGATGCCGAGCAGGAACAGCGCGGGGCCACCGTAGAGCGCGCCGAGCGGGATGCCGTACAGCGGATCGGTGAGCGTGTGATGCGAGGAATCGCCGACGTAGTACAGCACCTTCTTCAAGCCGAGCGAGAGCCCGATGATGCCGACGATCATCGGGAAATGCCCGTACATGTAGGTGGTCTGGGCGATCTTGATCTGTCGCGCGTCCTTGGCATGGGCGAACGCGTGCTCGATCGAGATCGCGGCGACATCGAAGTACAGCCACCACAGCAGGCCGGATATGGCCAAGCCGAGCATCGAACCGAGCGTGATCGGCCACGAAATGGGCAGTCCGGCCACTCCGATGCCGATCGAGACGATGGATTCGCCCAGCGCCACGATGATGATGAGCCCGTAGCGTTCGGAGTAGTGCTTGGCCGAGTTGAGGCGCCAGTCGGTGCCCGCCGCCCAGGTCCAGACCATGTCCCCGACGATCGCGGCGAGCCACAGCAGGATCTGGGTGAGACCGGTCGTCATCGCGGCGACGACCAGCAGTGTCGTTCCGACGGTGACCGAGCCGACCGCCCAGCGCAGCAACTGCCTGCGCAGCTGAGCATCCCCGGCGCTGATCGTCCAGAACACCACCACGTGCACCAGTCGCACGACCAGATAGGCCACCGCGAACACCAGCGGACCGAACCAGCCACCGGCCAGATCGCTGAAGGCCTCGGGAATGGTGAGCGCGGCCAGGAACGCACCGCCCATCGCGACGAACATCGCGACCCGCGTGATGCCCTCGTCGGCACGCACCACATTGCCCAGCCACGAATACGCGATCCACAGCCACCACATCAGGGCCAGGACCAGCGTCGCACGCAGCATGTTCGCCGCGGTGGTGTCGTCGGCGGCCAGTGCGGTGACCATGGTGAACGCGAAGACGATCACCAGGTCGAAGAACAGCTCGAGCTGGGTCACCGAGTTCTCTTCGGTGACGGGCTGGAACCGGACCCGTCGATTTCCGATCATGGGGTCAATATTCGCACCCCGGGTTGCGATTCGCGGACTGAAGATCGACGACGCGGGGGTTCGGCGACGGCGCGAACTAGCCGGCCGCGAAGCCACCGACCTCTGGGTACCGCTCGGCGAAGTCGATGAAGTTCGCGACCGTCTCGTCGTGCAGTTTGCGCAGGCTTCGGTTGAACAGGATGCCCGGAATGGGCAGCGGAAGGGAGAGTTCTACGTGGTAGTCGACCTCGGTGCCCTCCGGGGTGTCGACCAGTTCGATCCAGCCGCCGCCCTTGGAACCGCGGCTGCTGTCGACCACCCGCCACTCGGACCGGTACTGCTCCCAGGAGTATTCGAGCACCTGGGCGTCGGAGTTACCCATGAAGTGGGCGGTGGCGAAAACTCGGCGCGGCCTGCCGTCGGCATCGCGCGGCCCGACCCGGACATCACTGAGCGAGGTCGACCACTCCGACATCAGGTCAACGGCCAGTAGTGCGTCCATCACTTGGTCGATCTCGGCGTCAACGGTGAATCGGATGTCGATCTTCGAGCGCATCTGTGTCTATCCTCCGAACCCCCGCAGCTTTCGCGCCCGATTGTGCACAGTGGTACCAGTGATCGTCAACACGTCTATGGTCTGGACAAATGACCGGGTCAGCTGCTTATCACACGCTCGACGGCCGTTTCGATCAGTGCCATGCTCTGCTCCTCGGTGAAGATTCCGGGCAGTGTGAGGTGTTCGACGATGAGCCAATTGAGCGCCAGATAGAGCAGTAGTACCGACTCCGCGTCACCGGGTAGACCGGACGCCAGATGGTTGCGGACGTTGAAATCGATGTCGGCCCGGACGCGTTCGGTGAGCACCGTGCGCAGTTCGGGCCGCCGGGTTGCCTCGAGTCGTAGTTCGAGCAGCGCGAGATAGGCCTTGCGATGCGATTCGATGCGCCCGACCACCTCTTTCATCAGCGTGGTGATGTTGTCGATGTCCTTCGGGCCGTCGCTGACCAGGGCCATCGTCTCCTCGCTCGGCTGCACCACCTCGTAGAAGCGGACACCGGCCTGGGTGAGCAGTTCGTCGCGATTGGCGAAGTAGTTCGACGCGGTGCCCGCGGGGACGGCCGCCTGTTTGTCCACCGCGCGGAAGGTGAGGCCGCGGGCGCCCTCGTCGGCGAGGACCTCGATGGCCGCGTCGAGCAGGGCTTGCCGACGTTCGGGATTAGTTCGCACTTGACACCACTCCATCCGTAGTACTACGTTGAAACCACTTCAAACAGAGTACTACATCTGAGGCGGTAACCATGCGAAAGCTTGTCTACTACATCGGCGTCTCCCTGGACGGCTACATCGCGGGCTCCGGCGGCGAGGTCGACTTCTATCCGACACCGCAGAACTATGTGGAGTGGATGATGACGGAGTTTCCCGACGCCATCCCGACCCACCTGCGCGCGCACTTCGGCATGGACCCCGACCTGCCTGCCAAGAACTGGGACACCGTGCTGATGGGGCGCGGCACCTACGTGCTGCCGGATGAGCACGTCGAGAGCCCGTTCTCGCACCTGAAGCAGTACGTCGTCTCGTCCACACTCGACCAGGCCGACCATCCCGGAGTCGAGATCGTCTCCGGTGATCCCCTCGAGCTGGTGCGCGAGCTCAAGCAGCGCGAGGGCGGCGACATCTGGCTGTGTGGCGGCGGGAAGCTGGCCGGGCAGCTGCTCGACGAGATCGACGCGATGATCATCAAGAGCTATCCGATCGTCGCGGGCGAGGGTGTCCCGGTCTTCACCGGCGTCTTCAAACCGACACAGTTCGTTCCGGTACAGCGCAAGGAATTCGACAACGGCACGCAGGTCACCTGGTTCGATCGCGCGTGAATTCCGTGGTTATCCACAGGTGACAAGCCTGTGTCGTTTTCCACAGGCAGGGCAGGTAGCAGCAAAACCGGTGGCCCGCGCCCGGTACTCTTGGTCGCTGATACCAACCTGACACTCGATCGTGAAGGACCTGCTGTGGCTCTCGTAGTTCAGAAGTACGGAGGATCCTCGGTGGCTACCGCCGAGCGGATCCGGCGCGTCGCTGAACGGATCGTGGAGACCAAGAAGCAGGGGCACGATGTAGTTGTCGTGTGCTCGGCGATGGGCGACACGACCGATGAGTTGCTCGATCTCGCGGAGCAGGTGGCCCCGGCGCCGCCTGCTCGCGAGATGGACATGCTGCTCACCTCGGGCGAGCGCATCTCGAATGCCTTGGTGGCCATGGCTATTCACACGCTCGGCGCCGAAGCTCGCTCGTTCACCGGCTCGCAGGCCGGCGTGATCACCACCGGCGCGCACGGCAACGCCAAGATCATCGACGTGACCCCGGGCCGCCTGCAGGAGGCGCTGGCCGAGGGGCAGATCGTGCTGGTGGCCGGCTTCCAGGGCGTGAGCCAGGACAGCAAGGACGTCACCACGCTGGGCCGTGGCGGCTCCGACACCACCGCCGTCGCGCTGGCCGCGGCGCTGAAAGCCGATGTCTGCGAGATCTACACCGACGTCGACGGCATTTTCTCCGCCGACCCGCGCATCGTCCCCGACGCCCAGAAGCTCGACAAGATCTCCTACGAGGAGATGCTCGAGATGGCGGCCTGCGGGTCGAAGGTGCTCATGCTGCGCTGCGTGGAGTACGCGCGCCGCTACAACGTTCCCGTTCATGTTCGGTCGTCCTACACCGACAAGATCGGCACCACTGTTTTCGGATCGATGGAGGACATTCCCGTGGAGCAGGCAATCCTGACCGGCGTCGCACACGACCGCAGCGAGGCCAAGGTGACCGTCGTCGCCCTGCCCGACGAGCCGGGCTACGCGGCCAAGGTGTTCCGCGCGGTGGCCGACGCCGAGATCAACATCGACATGGTGCTGCAGAACATCTCCAAGGTCGACACGGGCAAGACCGACATCACCTTCACCTGCCCCAAGACCGACCTGGTCCGCGCGGTGCAGAAGCTCACCGAGCGTCAGGACGAGATCGGCTTCGCCGAGATCCTCTCCGACGATCACATCGGCAAGGTCTCCCTGGTCGGCGCGGGGATGAAGTCGCACCCGGGTGTCACCGCCACCTTCTGTGAGGCGCTGGCCAACGCGGGCGTCAACATCGACCTGATCTCCACCTCGGAGATCCGGATCTCGGTGCTCGTGCGTGATACGGAACTGGATGAAGCGGTGCAGGTGTTGCACAAGGCATTCGATCTCGGCGGCGATGAAGCCGCTGTCGTCCACGGCGGAACGGGGCGTTAAGCAATGGGTGTACGTGTAGGTGTTGTCGGCGCGACCGGTCAGGTCGGCGCCGTCATGCGCAAGCTGCTCGAAGAGCGCAACTTCCCGGCCGACGAGGTGCGGTTCTTCGCCTCCTCGCGTTCGGCGGGCAAGACGCTGCCCTGGCGCGGTGGCGAGATCGTCGTCGAGGACACCGAGACGGCCGATCCGTCGGGCCTCGACATCGCGCTGTTCTCGGCCGGTGCCACCATGTCGCGTGTGCAGGCCCCGCGCTTCGCCGCGGCGGGCGTCACCGTGATCGACAATTCCTCGGCATGGCGCAAGGACCCCGATGTGCCGCTGGTGGTGTCGGAGGTCAACCCCGAGGCCACCCGCAACCTGCCCAAGGGCATCATCGCGAACCCGAACTGCACCACCATGGCCGCGATGCCGGTGCTCAAGCCGCTGCACGACGTGGCCGGTTTGCAGCGCCTGATCGTGTCGTCCTACCAGGCTGTATCCGGCTCCGGTCTGTCCGGTGTCGAGGAACTCGCCTCGCAGATCCGCGCGGTGTCCGCCGACGCGGAGAAGCTGGTGCACGACGGTTCGGACGCCGAGTTCCCCGCGCCGAACAACTACGTCGCGCCGATCGCCTTCAACGTGATCCCGCTGGCCGGTGCGCTGGTCGACGACGGTTCCTTCGAGACCGACGAAGACCAGAAGCTGCGCAACGAGAGCCGCAAGATCCTGGGCCTGCCCGACCTGCTGGTGAGCGGCACCTGCGTGCGGGTCCCGGTCTTCACCGGGCACTCGCTGTCGATCAATGCCGAATTCGCCGAACCGATTTCGGTGCAGCAGGCCAAGGACCTGCTGGCCAAGGCGTCGGGCGTACGTCTGGTCGACGTGCCGACCCCGCTGGCCGCCGCAGGCCAGGACGACTCCCTCGTCGGCCGCATCCGCCACGATCCGGGCGTGCCGAGCGGTCGCGGTCTCGCGCTCTTCATCTCGGGCGACAACCTGCGAAAGGGCGCCGCGCTGAACACGATTCAAATCGCGGAAGTTCTGCTCGAGAACCGCTGATCACCCGTCGACGGCCGGGCCACCTTCGGGTGTGCCCGGCCTTTGTCGTTGTCAGGGCTCGACCCGGCGCAACCCGTCGAGAATGACCGAGAAGGTGAGACGGCGCCGGCGATCGTCGGCGTCGCGGGTGGCGGCGAACCCCGCTTTCAGGATGAGCATCAGGTCGTCGACCTCCAGGTCCGGTCGGATCGCGCCCGCCTTTTGCGCCCGCACCAGCAGGATCCCGATCGCCGTACTCAGGTCGGCGGTAGGTCCTAGCGCGGCCAGCCGCTCCGAGCCGACCGCGTCGGCCAGCTCGCGTTTCACGCCGTTCTCGCTTCCGAGGAAGGCCAGGAATTCGAAGAAGGCGCTGCCCGCGTCGTCGGCGGTACCGAGTTCGCGCGCGTAGGCGGCGGCACGTTCGACTCGGTCGATGATCGCGGCGGTGAACAGCGCTTCCTTGGTCGGAAAATGCCGGTAGACGGTGCCCGCGCCGACGCCCGCGCGCCGGGCGATGTCGTCGAGGGGAACCGAAATCCCTTCGGCGGCAAAGGCTTCCTGGGCCGCGGCCAGCACCCGTTCGCGGTTGCGGCGGGCATCGGCGCGCAGCGGGCGTGGTTCGTCGGTCACGGCCGTGATTGTATCGGCGGTCGTTGACAAGCGGGGCGAGCGTTCCGGATGATAAGCGGGTCCATCGTTCCGTTTCATCGAAAGGCTGCCGATGATCCCCACTCCGGTCCAGGTCGCCGAACGGCTCATGGCCGTTCTCCCCGCCCGCGACGCGGCCGCGTTCACCGAGTCGTTCGCCGCCGACGGCGTTTTCGAGCTGCCGTTCACGCCGCCGGGCGCACCAGCTCGGATCGAGGGCAGGGCGGCGATCCGCGCCGCCCTGGACGAGGCTTGGGCCGCCACGTCATCGGTCCGGATCCACGCGGTTCATCCCCGTATCTACGCCACCGACGATCCGGAGACCGTGGTGGTCGAGACCGAGGTCGAGGTGACCAAGCCCGGGGCGGAGCGGATCCGAGTGCGCTCCGCCATCACGGTGATCCGGGTTCGGGAGGGGGAAGTAGTGCTGTTTCGCGACTACCTGGACTCGGGCCGACTCGCCGCGGCTGTGAACGGCTAGCGGATTCCCGGGGTGCGTGGGTCGTGGCCTACGCAGGCCAGGATGGCGCAGCCCGGTGGGATGCTGGCGAAGGGTGCGGCCAGGGGCTGGTTGAGGCAATCGAAGACGGTGCAGCCGGGGTAGGCGCCGGGGCCGATGCCGAATACGGCCAGCAGGATGTTGGCGTCGATGAGTTTGCCCGCGTCGAATTCCAGCGGGGGCTCCACATACGGTTCGGCGATCGGCACCGCGGCATCGGTGACGGCGGCGAACAGACGGCGGAAGAACTCGTGGGGCAGTTCTTCGGCGTGGGCGAGGATGCCGCTCGGGCCGTAGGCGGTCTGGTTGCCGAACGGGCCTGTCCACATCACCGTCATGTCCAGGCTCGGCAGGAAGAAGACGTTCTGCAGGCCGAGTCCGGACATGAAAAACGTGTCGGGGGGCAGGAAGTCGGGGGATTCGCTGCAATCGGCGCCCAGCCAGAACAGGTAGCCGTAGCAGCTGTTCGCCGCCGACGGTGTGCGGGCTTTGCGCAGATAGTCCGAGGAGATCACCCGGTCGGCGCCCCAGCGGCCGTCGTTCGAGACGAGCAGGCCGATCTTGGCCAGGTCGTTGGGCGGCAGCAGGAGATGGGCGTAGCCGTAGGTATGACCGGATCGGTCACTTGCCCAGTAATAGTCGCTGCGCGGGATGCCGAGCGGGTCGAACAATTCCCGCTGCGCGAACTGCTGTAGCGGTTCGCCGACGGCCAGCTCGATCACGTAGGACAGCAGATCGACATTGCGCTGGCTGTAGCTGAACGTGGTGCCGGGCGGATTGGTCAGCTGCACCGACAGCGCCTGCACCGCCGAGTGCGGGTCGATGGGGATCACCGCGGTGATGCCCTCGGACAGCACTCCCACCTGCATGCCGGAGGTCTCGGTGAGCAGGTTCTCGACAGTGATCGACCGGTGCGCCGCGTCGCCGAGTCCGGGCGGCAGGTAGCGGTCGATGGGGGCGGCGATATCGATTCTGCCTTCGTCGGAAGCGATTCCGGCCAGCATCGACACCACCGACTTGGTGACGCTCCAGACGTTCCACGGCGTATTGCCGGTCTCGTCGTTGCGCAGGCCCTCACCGACGAGACAGTTGTGCCGGAAGATCTGGACATTGAGCCGGTTGCGGGTGGCCGCGAACTGCAGTGCCGCTTCGATTTTCGCCGAATCCAGCCCCACCTGTTCGGGCTCGGCGCGCTCCAGGTCGCGACCTGAGGTCACCTCGCAGGTCGTACTCGGCGCGGCGTGCGCCGGAACGGCGAATAGGCACGCCGAGGCCAGCACCGCAGCGATCGTTCCCGCGAAAACGCCCGTGATGTGCCGCATGCGGGCGAGAGTAGCCCGTGCCGCGCACCGTAACCCGTATAGCGTGGCCGCTGAATCCCCTAATCACAGGCATGTTCACTTCCCCGCAACACTGCGAATCCCGTAGACCCCCGCGCCGGCCGCGAGGACCGTGAGCCCGGCCAGCACCGACTCGATCGGCAACGCGAACCCGACCACCACGCAACCCGCCGCTCCGAGCACCGGAACCCAGCGCTGCGGCCTGCCCTCGGCGGCGGTCAGTGTGGCCGCGGACAGGTTGGCAACAAGGTAATAGGCGAGCACGGCGAACGAGGAGAACCCGATCGCCGCACGCAGATCCACCGTCGCCGCGAGCACCGCGACCACCATACCCACCGCGAGCTCGGCCCGATGCGGCACCGCGTATTTCGGATGGATCATCGCCAGCGCCCGCGGCAGATGCCCGTCGCGCGCCATCGCCAGCGCGGTCCGCGAGACCCCCAGGACCAACGCCATCAGCGAACCCGCCGCCGCCAGCACCGCACCCACCCGAACCACCGGCGCCAGCCATCCCGCCCCCGCCGCCTCGACCACCTGCGCGAGTGGATCACGCGCGGCCGCCAGCCCACCCGACCCCAACGTCAGCAACGCGGCCACCGCCACCAGCGCGTACACCGCCAATGCCACTGCCAGCGCCAGCATGATCGCCCGCGGAATGGTCCGCTCCGGCGCACGCACCTCCTCGCCGAGCGTGGCGATCCGCGCGTACCCGGCGAACGCGAAGAACAACAACCCCGCCGCCTGCAACACCCCGTACGGCCCGATCTCCTGGTCGAGAACCGATGCCCCCGAATGACTCCCACCGACTCCCATCACGACAACCGCCGCCAGCACCGCCAGCACCACGCCCACGATCACCCGCGAAGCCAGCGCGGACTTCTGCACCCCCACATAGTTGATCCCCGTCACCACCACCACGGCCCCCACCGCCACCGCGTGCGCCTGCTCAGGCCACGCGTAACTCCCCACCGTCAACGCCATCGCCGCGCACGACGCCGTCTTGCCGACCACGAACCCCCACCCCGCCAGATACCCCCAGAACGCCCCCAGCCGTTCCCGCCCGTACACATACGTCCCCCCGGACACCGGATACAACGCAGCCAATCGCGCCGACGACATCGCATTGCAATAGGCGATAACCGCGGCCACCCCCAAGGCCACCAGCAACCAGGACCCACTCACCCCCGCCGCAGGGCTCAACGCCGCGAACACCCCGGCCCCCACCATCGCCCCCAGCCCCACCACTACTGAATCCCCCAGCCCCAGTCCCCGCCGCAACTGCCCATCCGAAGTCATGCACCCATCCTCGAGCACGCGCGCGTGGCCCGCGACCCGGATACGGCAAACGCCGCCAGGTCGATGAGGGTGACCTGGCGGCGTTCGAGTCGATGGGCCGCCTCGAGGACGGCCCGTCAGGGTGCCGACGCCCCACAAGCGCCTCTCGGCGGGTGGTCGCTCGTAGCGACAAATGGGGTGAGGCCCGGGGCTGTTCGGACGTCGACAGTGAGTCCAACCGCTGCTGCCGGTGAACTATTCCGGCGGCTCGATGTGATCCACACAACGGCACGAGGCAGGTACGGCGATACGCGTACCTGCCTCGTCTCATGGGTGGGCGAAGGGCCTGATTCCGGGCTCTCTCGTGGACGGTGTCAGGGGATCAGAAGTTGCTGAACCAGTACAGAAGGCTTGCCAGCAACCAGACGATCGCGGTTTCCATGGTCGATCTCCTTGCGTCGGTACTTCTATCATCGCCGAAAACCCGACTTCGCCGACAAGTTGTTCTTAAGAAGCTCTAGAGACCGACACCGCATTGTTGCTTCAGACACCGGAACAACCGGGTCCGATCGGTCTCGAGGGGTGATCGGTCGGACCCGGCGGTGCAGACCAGAAGGTGGCTCTTCCAGACGCTGAAGACGCACTGCCGACGGTAACCACACCGACGGGCTGGGCCGAAGATGTTCCACGTTATGTCGGTGAGTACGCGTGCCGGGCCGGTCGATCGAGGGGTGATCGGCCCGGGCGTTTGCGTATGGCCCGGATTCGGGTAAGTGTTGGGGGGTGGTCGAAATAGCGGAGCACTCCGACGCGCTCGACCGTGCCGAGGCGCGGCTGCGCGAAGAATTCGCGACGATGTTCGAGCTGGAGACGATCCATCGTTTCCTGCATTCCTCCTACGAGAATTTCGCTGCTCGGGCGACGGTGACCCTGTACTTACCGCTGCTGGCCGAGCGGTTCGGGCGCCAACGGTTGCAGGCGCTGGCCAAGATCGAGGGCAAGGTGGCCCGGCCGCGTCCGACGGTGCTGTTCCTGTGTACCCACAACGCGGGCCGGTCGCAGATGGCGCTCGGATTCTTCGAAGAGCTGGCGCTGGGCCGAGCGGTGGCCTGGTCGGGCGGGTCGGTGCCGAGTGGGCAGCTCAATCCGGCCGCGGTGGCGGTGATGGCGGAGGTCGACATCGACATCTCGCGCGAGTACCCGAAACCGTGGACCGATGAGATCATCCGTGCCGCCGATGTGATCGTCACGATGGGCTGCGGCGATACCTGTCCGCTGGTGCCCGGGGTGCGCTACGTGGAGTGGATCATCGATGATCCGGCCGGCCTCGAGACCGAGCAGGTGCGGCCCATCCGCGACGACATCGGCCATCGCGTGACGGGCCTGCTCGCCGAGCTCGGCATCGACGTCACCGATCCCGTAGATACGCCACCCAGCTCCCGTACCGCGTGATATCGGTGGCGGCGACGGCGGCGTCGTAGCTGCACGCGAAGCCGACCACCGCGCGTCCGTCGGAGAGATCGATACTGGTCAGGGCCATCGGCGGCGGTAGTTCGGCGAGGAATCGGCCGAGGCCCGCGGGGGAGACGAGGAACAGTTCGCCGAGGATCGGTGCGCCGTGTCCCTCACCGTGGCGGACCAGTCCGGGTTTGGCCGGGGTGGTGTCGAGGGCGGTCAGGCGATAGGCGTCGGAGGTGGCGATCTCGCCGGCGAAGCGGGCGCCGAGTTGTTCGAGTTGCCAGTGCAGCGGTTGGCCGCGCAGGTGGGCGCCGAACACGGCAAGGGGCACACCGGTTTCCACGAGCAGCGGCGCCGGGGTGCCGAGGATGCGCGCGGCGAGGTCGACCGCCGATTGGTCGGCGAACGCGGGGACTGCGATCGTGACGCCGAACGGCAGGTTATCGGTGGTGGGCTTGCCGGGGATCGCGACGGCGGCGAGATCGAGGAGGTTGCAGAAATTCGTGTAGGTGCCCAGCCGGCGGTTGATCGCGAGCGGGTCGGCTTCCACTTCGGCGATCGACGGGTGTTCGGTGGTGGTGGGCAGTAGGAGGCCGTCGAAGCCGGTGAGCAGCGTTGTCGCGGTGGTGCGGGCTCGGGCCAGGGCGTCCAGGTCCTGCGCGAACGTGTGCGCGTCGAGTGCTCGTGCGGCACTGATTATTCCGGCGACAGTGCGGTCGAGACCCGGTGCGCCCTTGTCGACGAACTCGCCGACCGCCGCGTACCGCTCGGCGACTATCGCGCCGTCGTAGAGCAGGCGGGCCGCGTCGAGAAGTGGCGAGATATCGATTTCGGTGAGGCGCAGGCCGTGAGCACGCAGGGCCGCGACAGTTTCCGTGAACGCCGTTCGGTAGGCCGGGCTCAGCGGTTCGAGGTCTTCGGGCCGGGGGATGGCGATCTCGGGCTCGGCGGATGCCGCGAGGCGGACGTCGGCGGGCCATTCGCGGCTGCGTGGGTCGCGAGAGTCCTTGCCCGCCATCGTCTTCACGGCGGTGACCGCCAGGTCCAGGTCGGCGGCGAAAATGGTGACCGCATCATAGTCGGCGCAGGCGGGGACGACGCCGTGGGTGGGGATCACGCCGAGCGTGGCCTTGATGCCGACGATACCGTGCAGTGCGGCGGGTACGCGTCCCGAACCTGCCGTGTCGGTGCCGATGGCGAGGTCGGCGATGCCGAGCGCGACCGCCGCCGCGGAACCGGAACTCGAACCGCCGGAGATCAATTCGGGATGAAGGGCGTTGCGGACGGCGCCGTAGGGGCTGCGCGTGCCGACGAGCCCGGTGGCGAACTGGTCGAGGTTGGTCTTGCCGAGCACCAGTGCGCCCGCCGCGACCAGCCGCTGCACCGACGACGCAGTTTCCGTTGCCTCGTAAGCGAATTCAGGACAGGCGGCGGTGGTGGGCAAGCCGGCCACGTCGACGTTGTCTTTCACCGCGAGGAGCAGGCCCGCCAGCGGCAACTGCTCGCCCGCGGCGACACGGCGTTCCAGGTCGACGGCTTCGGTCGTCAGCACCTCCTGGGAGCGCAGCGTGATCCAGACCTCGGGCCGATCCACCTCGGCGATTCGTGCGTAGGCGGCGGCGACCCGTGCGGTCGGGGTGGCAGACATAAACGCTCCTCTATTCACTCAGCGACATGGCGGCGACAGCACGCGAGATCCGCTCGAGCACCACATCCAGCGAATCGCCGATGTGGGTGTGCAAGAGCTGCTGGGCCAGTGTGAGATCACCGGCGAGGACGGCGTCGAGAATGCCGAGGTGCTCGCTGATCGTGGTCTCGATGCGGTTGTTGATCATGAAGTCGTACATGCGGACATGCCGGATCCGGGAGTTCACCGCCACCAGGGCGCGCACCATCTCGGCATTGCCCGCCGCGGTCAGCAGGGCGACATGGAATTCCTCGTCGACGACGACGAAACCCGGCTCCTGGGCGGGCGGGTCGGCCTGTAGCGCCAGCCACTTCTGCCGCTCGGCGTGGAGCAGCGCGGTGTCGTGGGTGATCCGCGGATCCGCTCGTACCCGCGTCATGCCACCCAGTTCCAGGGTCAGCCGCAGCTCGTAGAGATCGCGAATCCGCGCCACACTCGGCCGCACCGGACTGAACCCGAACTCCTCGCGCTGCAACAGCCCGTCCGAGCAGAGCATGGTGAGTGCTTCCCGAACCGGCGTGCGGGAGATTCCGAACCTGGTCGACAGTTTGGGTTCGGTGAGCCGCTCCCCGAACCGGATGTCCCCGTTCATCAACTCCCCCCGCAACGTCGAGTACACGACGTCGCGCAACGGCCTTCCCGAGCCCTCGGCCGGTGCATCCACCCTTGTCGACATGGGTGTATACGCTATCGACCGCGAATTTCTATCAAGTGACAGAAAGTAAGCGGCAGGTTATCCCTTGCTCACACCGACACCCTCACCACGGGCAACCTCGCGTGGGGAGAACTTCTCAACCAACCCCGAACACGCAGGCAACCCCGTTCGCCATGGAGGCGCCCACACTCGACCACGAGCCCACCGCCGCGCTCCCACTCCGCTCACCCCGGAAGGGCGACCCCCATGTGCCCCACCATCCTGGCCCTCATCCTCGGCCTGATCTCCCTCACGGCCCTCACCATCTGCTGGCCGAACCCCCTCGACCGCAAACCCCCACAGACAAGCGAAGAGCCCCTGACCAGTGAACTGATCAGGGGCTCTTCTGTGTCTCAACCAACACGTCGGGGTGACAGGATTTGAACCTGCGACCTCTTCGTCCCGAACGAAGCGCGCTACCAAGCTGCGCCACACCCCGTGAGGCGAACCTGAAGTAGCTTACAACGTGGGGTCGTGAAACGTTAAATTGGCTGGTCAGATGGGGGTTAGTCGAGGGATCTGATGGAGCTGAAGATGCGCTTGGCCTCGGCGGCGTCGATGGCGCCGGGAACGCCGGTGTCGGCGATCATGACCATGACGAAGCTGCCGTCCTTGGCGCCCTTGAAGGCGTAGGTGTAGACGGAGTAGGTGCCGGCGCAGCCGGGTTTGGGGGCGGGGACGGTGCCGGTGGTCTCGGTGAACATGCCCTCGGTTTTGCCGTCGATCGACTTCAGTGGCTGGGCGGGGCCGGGGGTGCCTTTCGAGCCCTGGTAGGCGAGGGGGGCGGCCTTGGTGCCGAGTTCGGCGCCCGCCGCGGCGTTGTCGGCGTTCTTGGAGCCGGTGAGCAGCGACATGGTGCGGGTGGAGTTCGGGCAGTAGTCGCGGCCGTCGGAGGCGTAGCCCTTGCCGATCACCGAGTCGCCCGGGGGTTCACCGACGCCGCCGATGGTGGTTTCGGTGGCGACCTTCCAGCCTGCCGGGACGTCGTAGGCGGCGCCACGGTCCGGGGAGGCGACTACCTGGTAGCCCTCGATCAGGGGTTTGCGATTCGATGCGGCGCCCGAGGGGGAGGGGGTGGTGGTGCTGGGTTTGGGCTTGCTCGACGAGGCCGGTGCCGGGGTGGTGGACAGGGCGCTGACCATCGAAGGAGCGCCGCCCGCGGTGGTCGTCGGTGCGTCGTCGCCGCGGGTGAGCGCGACTGCGGTGATCGTGCCGCCGACCAGAAGTAGCGCCGCCACACCTGCCGCTGCCCAGATCGCCGCCTTGTTCCCGGATTTCTGGTTGGGCGGGAGCGGCTGGCCGTAAGGCTGGATGCCCTGGTGATCCAGCGGGGGGATTTCGCCGTATTGCTGCGGTGCCTGCTGCTGCCAGCCCGGTGCGCCGACTCTGGTCGGGTCTGCCTGCCCGGCCGGCGTGCCCCACTGCTGCTGACCGGGCGGATTCGCCGGGGCGCCCCACTGGTGCTGCGCACCGGCCGAGGGACCGCCCCACTGCTGACCGGGAGGTACCGGCGCGCCCCACTGACCCGGAGGCTGTTGTCCGGCAGGCGGATTCATGCCCGGTTGCCACTGCTGATTCGAACCAGGGTGTCCGCCAGGAAAATTGGCGCCGGGAGCTACCGGTCCGCCCGGCTGCGGGGGCTCGGGGTGCCACTGCTGGCCAGGTTGTCCGGCGGGTGTATTCATGCCGGGCTGCCAAGGCTGATTCGAACCCGGCTGGCCCACAGGCGGATTCGCCCCGGGCCAGGGTGCCGGCTGGCGCAGTTGGGTGGGGTCGGCCTGTCCCGGCTGCGGAACCTGCTGTCCCGCAGCGGGATTACCGGAATCCTGCCAATCCTGCGGACCCGCCGGCGCCCACTGCGTGGGTTCGGGAAGCCCGGGTGGTGGCCCGGAGCCGTCCCAGCGCAGGGTTGGAGGGAGGCCGGTGCTGCCCGGCGTCCACACCGCGGTGGGATCTGGTGCGCCCGGATTCGGCTGTTCCGCAGCCGGATCCGGCGAACCGGGCCGCTGCCACTGCTGGTCGGGCTGGTTCGGTGCGCCGGGCCCGCCGAATACGGTCGGGTCGTCGCGCCTGTCGTCGGATCCACTGCTCACGGTCGTCTCCTGATGACACCTCAATGACAATGTCGTTCGGAGCCAGACCCTAGCGGGCGACGGCCTCCGAGGTCGAAATGCCGAAGCCGGTGTCGGCGGACGGCCGCTTGGGCTGGGCGCCGACCAAGGTGAGCAGCGTGGCCTCGGGGCGGCAGCAGAAGCGGTAGGGCGCCCACGGTGAGGTGCCGATGCCGGCCGAGACGTGCAGCTGGGTGTGCTCGCCCCACTGCGAGGCACCCTTCACCCGGGACTTGTCGATACCGCAGTTGGTGACCAGTGCGCCGTAACCGGGGACGACCAGCTGCCCACCGTGGGTGTGACCGGCCAGCACCAGGTCGTAGCCGTCTTCGGCGAAGCGGTCGAGCACGCGCGGCTCGGGCGAATGCGTGACACCGATGCTGAGCTGGGCCAGCTGGTTCGGTGCGCCCGCGACGGTGTCGTAGCGGTCGCGCTGCAGGTGCGGGTCGTCGACGCCGGCACTGGCGATGCGGATGCCCGCCACTTCGAGGTCGCGCCGGGTGTGGGTCAGGTCGAGCCAGCCGCGCTCGGTGAATGCCGCGCGCAGGTCCTTCCACGGCAGCGGATCGCCGTAGACGCGACGGTGATCTTTCTTGAAATACTTCAGCGGATTCTTCGGCACCGGCGCGAAATAGTCATTCGAACCGAACACGAACAAGCCGGGTCGGGCCAGTAGCGCACCGAGGGATTGCACCACCGCGGGCACGGCCTTGGGATGGGAAAGATTGTCGCCGGTATTCACGACCAGGTCGGGTTCGAGGCGGTCGAGTTCGCGCAGCCACTGCTGTTTGAGCTGCTGGCCCGGCATCATGTGCAGGTCACTGACGTGCAGAATGCGCAACGTCGGCGAACCGGGCGCGAGCACCGGCATCGTGGCTTCGCGCAGGACGAACGCGTTCCGTTCGATCAGCGTGGCGTAGCCGATGCCTGCGACGGCGGCCCCGGCGGCTCCCAACGCGGTTCGGCGGACAGCGGACGTCGAGATAACGGGCATTTGCCCAGCATAGGCGACCCCCTCCCGGATCGGCGCGTGTGTTTCCGCACAAACGGTCTGGAATTTTCGCTGCGACGAAAATGTGATGGGACTCCACTGAGCGAACGACTACGGTAAACCGCATGTCGGAACTGAAAGCCAAGCTGCGCGCGGATATGACCACCGCGATGAAAGCCAAGGACAAACTGCGTCTCGCGACCCTGCGGATGCTGCTCGCCGCTATCCAGACTTCCGAGGTCTCCGGTACGGAGGCGCACGAACTCTCCGATGCCGATGTCGTGTCGCTCTTGCAGAAGGAAGCGAAGAAGCGCAACGAGGCGGCCGTGATCTACGAGCAGAACGGTCGCGGTGAACTGGCCGCGAACGAGCGGGCCGAAGAAGAGATCATCGAGGAGTACCTGCCGACCCAGCTCAACGACGCCGAGGTCGCGCAGGTCGCCGACACCGCGATCGCGGAGGTGGCCGAGCAGCTCGGTGAGCGTCCGGGAATGAAGCAGATGGGTCAGGTCATGAAGGCGGCCACCGCGCTGGCCGACGGCAAGGCCGACGGTTCGCGGCTCTCCGCCGCGGTCAAGGCCCGGCTGTAGAAACGAGCAAAGGCCGCCGTCCGAATCGGACGGCGGCCTTTGTCGTGTGACTAGCGCGGCACCGGGATGGGGATCGGTGGCAGGCGCGGAATCTGCGGCAGCCCCGGAATCACCGGTGCCGGCGCGGCGGGCGGGGGAGTCGTCGGCGCGGGCACCCGGACGGTGCCGTCACTGATGTAGATCGTGACCACCGAGCCCGGAATGGCCGAGCCGTTCGGCGAACTGCCCATCACCGTGCCCTTGGCCTGCGAACCGGCGCCCGTCACCGCGGAGACCTGGAAGCCGGCGCCGGACAGGATCGAGGTGGCCTCGCCCTGCGACTTGCCCGCCACATCGGGGACCTGGGAGTTGTTCGCGCCGCGGACGTACTTGTCGTCCACCGGCGGCAGGCCCGGCGGCGGGAACCGGTCCATCAACGGCTTGATGGCGTTGAACCAGGTGCGGGCCGGTTCGTTACCACCGAACAGGCCGGAGGCATCGCTGGCGCCGCAGTTGCGCAGCGGGAACGAGCAGATCTCGCCGGGGGTCGGGCTGTCGCCGTAGACGTAGACCGACGAAGCCAGCGCGTTGGTGAAGCCGAGGAACGCCGAGGAGCGGTGGCTCTCGGTGGTGCCCGTCTTACCCGACATCGGTGCCGACCACCCGGCCGCGCGCGCGGCGCCCGCGGCGGTACCGCTGACGTCGTCCTTGCTCATCGCGTTGGCGAGGGTGTTGGCCAGACCCGGGTCGACCACCTGCTCACAGGCTTGCTGGGTGAGCGGAACGGTCTTGCCGCTGCGGTCGACGACCTCCTTGATCGGCGAGGGCGGGCACCACTTGCCGCCCGAGCCGAGCGTGGCGGCCACGTTCGTCAGTTCGAGCGGGTTGATCGCGAACGGGCCGAGGGTGAACGAGCCCATGTTGTTGTTCTTGATGTGGTCGGCCAGGCTCGAGTTGCCGTGCCCGGAGGTGCCGGGGTTGGTGTAGGACCGCATGCCCAGGCGCACGGCCATGTCCACCGCGGCCGAGACGCCCACGTCCTGGATCATCTTCACGAAGGTGGTGTTGGGCGAGGTCGCCAGCGCGTCGGTCACCGACATCGACCCCGGGTAGTTGCCCGCGTTCTTGACACACCACGAGTCGGCCGGGCAGCCCGGCGAGTTCGAGTAGCCCATGCCCCTGGCGGCGTAGGTGCCGGGGACGTCCACCTGGGCGGCGATGCCGAGGCCCTTCTCCATCGCGGCGGCGGTGGTGAAGAGCTTGAAGATCGAGCCCGCGCCGTCACCGGCCATCGAGTACGGCTGGCCCAGCAGCGTCTCGTTGGCGTCGCGGTTGAGGCCGTACGTGCGGCTCGACGCCATCGCGAGGACGGGGTGCGAATCCTGACCGGGCGCGACCACCGACATCACCTCGGCGATGTTGTCGAGGTCGGGGTTGGCCTGCTCGTTCACCGAACGCTTCACCGATTCCTGCAGCACCGGATCGAGTGTGGTCTTGATCAGGTAGCCGCCCTTGTCGATCTGCTCGCGACTGATCCCGGCCTCGGCCAGGTACTGCAGCGCGTAGTCGCAGAAGAAGCCCTTGTCGTTGGCGGAGATGCACCCGCGCGGCAGGCCCTTGGGTTCGGGCAGCACGCCGAGCGGTTCGGCCTTGGCCTTGCGGAACTCCTCGGCGCGGTGCGGGATGTTCTGGATCAGCGTGTCGAGCACGGTGTTGCGGCGGTCGGTGACGCCGGCCACGTTGGTGTAGGGGTTCAGCTTGGAGCTGGACTGCACCATGCCCGCCAGCATCGCCGACTGGGTGATGCTGAGCTGGGACGCGTCGATACCGAAGTAGGTCTGCGCGGCGTCCTGGATGCCGTAGGAACCGTTGCCGAAGGGCACCAGGTTCAGGTAGCGGGTGAGGATCTCGTCCTTGGACAGTTCGCGGTCCAGCGTGAGCGCCATCCGGATCTCGCGCAGCTTGCGCGCCGGTGTCGTCTCGATCGCGGCGCGGCGTTCGGCGTCGGTCTTGGCGACCACGAGCAGGTTGAAGTTCTTCACGTACTGCTGGTCCAGGGTCGACGCGCCCTGCTGCACGGCACCGGAGGAGGTGTTGGTGAGGAACGCGCGCAGCGTGCCCTGCCAGTCCACGCCCTTGTGGTCGGAGAAGCGCTTGTCCTCGATGGACACGATCGCCAGCTTCATGTTGTTGGAGATCTTGTCGCTCGGTACTTCGAAGCGGCGTTGCTCGTAGAGCCACGCCAGCGGCGACCCGTTCGCGTCGACCATCGTCGACACGGCGGGGACCGTGCCCTCCACCAGTTCGGCGGAGACATTGTCGACGGCGTCGGCGGCGCGGTTGGAGATGAATCCGAATCCACCGGCCAAGGGGAACAACAGCCCAGCGACAAGCACGGCGGCCAGCGCGCAGCTGCCGGCCAGCCTCGCGAGCGTTTGAGTGATCGGCACGATCCCAGACTAGAGGGTGGGGTGGTGAGGTTCACGGCTGTGCTGCTCGACGGGGAATGTCCGGGCGGTGCCAGGGGGGTTGCTCGGGCGTGTCAACAAAATGATCACATCGGCGTGTCGCGACCGGCCACGCCGGTGATCAGCACTACTGCGCGGTTCTGGCCCGATTTGAATGGACGCCCGTACCAAAAAATCGGGGGGCGGTCTTGCGTAACCGCCATACCTTTACCTAGATTGAGAACCCAGTGTGATAGAGCTAACACTCAAAGTGGAATGTGGTGCGGGACGCAGCGGTAGTTGGGTTGCTGTGATCCGCGCTCGCGATTCTGGAGCGCCGCACAACGGTGTTCGGACTGCAAAGGGGCACATCAAATGCACATCACAACCCCCATCGCTCGACTGGATGTAGAGCAGGCCGAGGCAAGGATCGCTTGGGTTGCCCAGGCGCGATGCAAGGAAGTGGACCCTGATCAGCTGTTCGTTCGCGGTGCGGCGCAGCGCAAGGCGGCAACGATCTGCCGTCACTGCCCAGTGCTGATGCAGTGTGGTGCCGACGCTCTCGACAATCGCGTCGAGTTCGGTGTGTGGGGCGGGATGACCGAGCGGCAGCGGCGTGCGCTGCTCAAACAGCATCCCGACGTGACGTCGTGGGCTGAATTCTTCAACGCCCAGCGTCAGCACCAGGTAGCTATCTAGCAGACGAGACCGGACCGTTATCACAAACGGCGCCGAGACCGCGTGGTTTGCGGAATCGGCGCCGTTGGTGAGTGTTACCGGATTGTGAGCTATAGCGGATTTGTCTGAATCGATCAGGCCGAAGCCGGGGTACCGGTCAGCTGATCGCCGACGGCGCGCAGTGCTTCGAGATCCGAGACCTCGAAGGGCAGCGCGGTCACCGAGACGATCTTCACCCGCGGGTGCGCACCGGTGAAGCGGTGCAGCAGCCGCCGCTCCCGCGCCGCCGTCGACACCCGATCGGCGTGGATGCGCAGCACCGACGCGGTCAGCGGGTTCGAATCAGCCAGCTGGTCGGCGGCAGTCAGCGCGTGGTCGCCCGACAGCTCCGACAACGCGGGATGGGTCCGGTTCAGCACCAGACCGGCCAGCGGCATCTTCTCGGTCGACAGCCGGTCGACGAAGAACGACGCCTCGCGCAACGCGTCCGGCTCGGGCGCGGCGACCACCAGGAAGTGGGTACCGGGCTTGGACAGCATCGCGAAGGTGCGCTCGGCCCGGTCCTGGAACCCACCGAACAGCGATTCCAGCGATTGCAGGAACGTCGAGGCATCCTTGAGCATCTGCCCGCCGACAATCGTCGACACCCCGCGCATCGCCAGGCTCATCGCCCCCGTGACGATCCGGCCGACACCGCGTCCCGGCGCCATGATCAACCGGATCATCTTGCCGTTGAGGAAGGTGCCGAGCCGCTTGGGCGCGTCGAGGAAATCGAGCGCGTTGCGAGACGGGGGAGTGTCGACCACGATCAGGTCCCACTCCTTGCGCGCGGCCAGCTGGCCGAGCTTCTCCATCGCCATGTACTCCTGCGTGCCGCCGAACGACGACGCCACCGTCTGATAGATCGGGTTGGCGAAGATCTGCTCGGCCTTGTCCGCGCTGGTGTGCTCGAGCACCATGTCGTCGAAGGTGCGGCGCATGTTCAGCATCATCGCGTGCAGTTCACCGGGCACCTCGGGACCCAGCTCCACGCGCTGCGGGGTGTTGTCCAGTTCGGCCACGCCCAGCGACTGCGCCAGCCTGCGCGCCGGATCGATGGTCAGCACCACCACCTTGCGACCCGATTCGGCCGCTCGCAGCGCGATCGAGGCCGCGGTGGTGGTCTTGCCGACGCCGCCGGACCCGCAGCACACGATCACGCGGGCACTCGGGTCGGCGATGATCTGCGAGACATCCAGCGCGGGCGGGGTGGAAACGTGCTCGCTCATCGGACTCCCTGCGCGGATAGCTGTTCGGCCAGTTCGTACAGGCCACCCAGGTCGATGCCGTCGCCGAGGGCGGGCAGGGACAGCTGGGGGACGTCGATCTGCGCCAGTTCGGCGGCACTCGCGTTCTGCGCGGTCAGCACGATCGCATGGTCGACCGTTTCGGCGATCAGGCCGTCGAAGTCCGATTCGGACAGGGTGATGCCTGCCTTCGCCAGGTCGGCGGCGACCGCGGCGGTGTCGAGTTCGCCCGCCACGGCCGTGTCGCGCTGAGCCGGGGTGAGTTCGGCGGTGGCCGCCCGGTTGACGATCACCGTGCCGATCCGCAGATCGTCGGCGGTGAGCTCGGCGATCGCGTCGGCGGTCTCCTGCACCGGCAGCGCCTCGAGCAGCGTCACCAGGTGGATCATCGTCTGATCGGAATGCAGCAGGTTGGACACGCCCTCGGCCTGCGAGGCGATCGGACCGCCCTTGGCGATCTCGGCCATGGCCGTGGTGACATCGAGGAAGCCGGCGATCCGGCCGGTCGGCGGCGCGTCGACGACGATGTCGTCATAGGCGGGTTTGCCGTCCTTGCCGACCCTGACCACACACTCTTTGATCTTGCCGGTGAGGATCACGTCGCGCAGACCGGGCGCGATCGTGGTGACGAACTCGATGGCGCCCATCCGGCGCATCGCCCGCCCCGCGAAGCCGAGGTTGTAGAACATGTCGAGGTACTCGAGGAACGCGTACTCGATGTCCAGAGCCAGTGCCGTCACCTCGCCACCGCCGTCGGCGCTGGCGATATGGGTCTCGGTGGGCGGCAACGGTGGCCGATCGAACAACTGCGCGATGGACTGGCGACTCTCGACCTCGACCAGCAGCACTTTGCGTCCCCCTGCGGCGAGCGCGAGTGCGAGTGCGGCCGAAACGGTCGACTTGCCGGTGCCTCCCTTGCCGGTCACGTAGTGCAAGCGGGCCTTGGCCGCGCGCTGTGGCCATCCGGTCGACGGTTCGGGAACCGACGAAACCGGCTCTGCTGTTGGTGCTCCCACGCCGCCGAGCCTATAACCCGTTTCGCCCAGGCGTTCGGGGTGAGCCCTAAACTCACACCATGAGTGAAGTCACCCTGTGGGAGTACGCGACCGTGCCGCTGTTGACGCACGCGACCAAGCAGATCCTCGACCAGTGGGGGTCCGACGGCTGGGAGCTGGTCTCGGTGCTGCCCGGACCGACCGGCGAACAGCACGTCGCCTACCTGAAGCGGCAGAAGTAGCCGTGGCCACCGCGTGGAAGGACGCGCTCGACCGGCTCGGTGTCACGCTGCCGCCGGTCGCCGCTCCTGTCGCGGCCTACATTCCCGCCGTGCGCACCGGTTCGCTGGTGTACACCTCCGGCCAGCTGCCCTTCGTCGACGGTGAATTGTCGGCGGTCGGCAAGGTCGGGGCGGAGGTGGATGTGGAGCAGGCCAAGGAGGCCGCCCGGCTGTGCGCGTTGAACGCGCTCGCGGCCGTGCACGACCTGGTCGGGCTCGACCAGGTGGTGCGGATCGTGAAGGTCGTCGGATTCGTCGCCTCGGCGCCCGGATTCAGCGATCAGCCGATCGTGATCAACGGTGCGTCGGAGTTCCTCGGTGAGGTGTTCGGCGAGGCGGGCGTGCACGCGCGCTCGGCCGTCGGCGTCTCGGAACTGCCCAAGAACACGCCCGTCGAGGTGGAATTGATCGTCGAGGTCGGATAGGCAGCCGTCATGGCACTGGAACATCCCGCGTACAGCCAGGTCAGGCCGGTCACTGCGACGGCATCGGTACTACTGGCCGACAACCCCAATCAAATGACGCTCGACGGCACCAACACCTGGCTGCTGCGTGGCCCGGACAGCGATTCCTACGTGGTCGTCGATCCGGGACCGAAGGACAAGAAACACACCGCCGACATCGTCGAGGCCACCGGCGGCCGGATCGCGTTGACGCTGATCACCCATCACCACCACGATCACACCGGCGGCATCGATCACCTGGTGAAAGCCACCGGGACGCCGGTGCGATCGGTGGACCCGGCGTATCTGCGTGGCGCGGTCGTGCCGCTGGTGGACGGCGAGGTGATCGAGGCCGCCGGCCTGCGGATCACGGTGCTCGGTACGCCGGGACACACCACCGATTCGGTGAGCCTGCTGCTCGACGACGCGGTGCTCACCGGTGACACGGTCCTCGGCCGCGGCACCACGGTGCTCGAATCCGCGCCGGGCGCGCTGGCGAACTTCCTCGCGTCGCTGGAAAAGCTGCGTGAGCTGGGCGCGGGTAAGGCATTGCTGCCCGCGCACGGGCCCGACCACCCCGATGCTGCGCCGGTGGCGCAGTACTACCTCGACCACCGGCGTGAGCGGCTCGACCAGGTGCGGGCCGCGCTGGTCGAACTGGGTCCCGGCGCGGGCGCTCTCGCGGTGGTCCGCAAGGTGTACGCCGACGTGGACAAACGGCTGTGGCCCGCCGCGCGCAGTTCCGTGCAGGCACAGCTGGAATACCTGCGGGCCGAACAGAACTGAAGACCGGTCGATCGCCGACGCGCTTGCCGTGTCGGCGATCGAGTGATGTCCGGCGGACAACGGCCGATGTCCCGGCACAACGAAACCGCGGTGGTGTGGACGAGGCCCTCTCCTCGTGAGCCCACACGCATCAACGGTCCCGTCATACCGGGACGGCAGGTGTTCGAACGTCAGCGAGCGCGACGTGCCAGACGCTCGGAATCCGAGATCAGCACGCTCTTGCCCTCGAGGCGCAACCATCCGCGATGAGCGAAGTCGGCGAGCGCCTTGTTGACGGTTTCCCGGGAAGCACCGACCAGCTGGGCGATCTCTTCCTGGGTCAGGTCGTGGGTCACGCGCAGCGCGCCCGCTTCCTGGGTGCCGAAGCGCTGTGCGAGTTGCAGCAGCGCCTTGGCGACGCGACCTGGCACGTCGGTGAAGATCAGGTCGGCGAGGTTGTTGTTGGTGCGGCGAAGGCGTCGTGCCAGCACGCGCAGCAGCTGCTCAGCGATCTCAGGGCGCTGATCGATCCACGACTTGAGTGCGTCGCGGTCCATCGTCACGGCGCGGACCTCGGTGACCGTGGTTGCGGTCGAGGTACGCGGGCCCGGGTCGAAGATCGACAGTTCACCGAACATGTCGGACGGACCCATGATGGTCAGCAGGTTCTCCCTGCCGTCCGGGGACCGCCGGCCGATCTTCACCTTGCCCGTCGTGATGATGTACAGCCGATCGCCGGGTTCGCCCTCGTTGAAGATGACGTGGCCGCGCGGAAAATCTACGGGCTGCAGCTGCTTGGCGAGCGCGGCCACCGCGGTGGGCTCGACGCCTTGGAAGATGCCTGCTCTGGCGAGGGCCTCGTCCACGAATGTGCTCCTTATGGGATATGGCTTGCGAACCTGGTCGAGCGAATCGACCAACCGCGCAGTCTACGCGGCATTCCGGCACCGCAGTGACAGACACCACGTAAAGAGTGGATTGCGCGTTGAGAATCGATCGTTTAGCTCGCCCGTGCGACATCCAATTCGGAGGTACGGGAACGGCGCTTGCGCACGCGCGCCACGGCGGCGGGCAGGCCGAGCTTCGTCAGCTCTTTCACTTCGGCGTTGCTGGCGTTGTCCAGGTACTGCTGAACCTCTTCGTCGGGTTCGAGAAGCTTTCGGAGCCGATTCTCGACCCGCTCCATCCCCAGCGCGAACAGCATCAACAGCACTGGGAAGAGCACCACAGCGAGTCCTTGCATGACTGGCAGTAAACACGGTCCAGGTCTCAGATGGAACACAGCGGGCAAACTGGCCGGGCAATGTTGTCGTAGTGGTTCCGTATGGTGAAGCGGTGCCCGTTTCCCCTGCCCCCGCCGCCGCCGGCGATGCCGATCCGGCAGCGGATTCGGCCGCCGTACCCACCGGCATCTCGGCCGCTCGCAAACGCAAGAACCGTGCGATAGCTGCGGAAACGCGGATCGGACTGGTCCGGCGCGCCCGCCGGATGAACCGCACGCTCGCCGCGGCGTTCCCCGACGCGCACTGCGAGCTCGACTTCACCACTCCGCTGGAACTGGCTGTCGCGACGATCCTGTCCGCCCAGTGCACCGACGTCCGGGTGAACCTCACCACTCCCGCCCTGTTCGCGAAGTACCGCAGTGCCTACGACTACGCGCAGGCCAACCGGGTGGAGCTGGAGGAATACATCAGGCCCACCGGCTTCTACCGGAACAAGACCAGTTCGCTGATCGGCCTCGGCCAGGCGCTGGTCGAAAAATACGACGGTGAATTGCCTCACACTCTGGACGAATTGGTGAAATTGCCCGGGATCGGGCGCAAGACGGCCAACGTCATCCTCGGCAACGCGTTCGATGTGCCCGGTATCACCGTCGACACCCATTTCGGCCGGTTGGTGCGTCGCTGGAAGTGGACCGACGAGGAGGATCCGGTCAAGGTCGAGCACGCGGTCGGCGCGCTGTTCGAGCGCAAGGACTGGACCATGCTCTCGCACCGGGTGATCTTCGAGGGGCGTCGGGTGTGCCATGCGCGCAAGCCGGCCTGCGGCGCGTGCATGCTCGCCGGCGACTGCCCGTCGTTCGGGCTCGGCCCCACCGACCCGGCGGTGGCCGCGGAGTTGGTGAAGGGCCCGGAGCGCGATCACCTGCTGAACATGGTCGGCCTGTGAGCGAAGCCTCGCTGCTACGGCGGCCCGCTGTGCGCTGGGTGCTCGCCGCGGTGATCCTGGTGGTCGCCGCCACGGTGGCGCTGTGGCCGCGTGAGGGTTCGCAGACCACCGGCGTCGTTGCGCAGACATCGCAACAGACATCGGGCGTGTCGGCCGAGGAACGAGCGGCGGCGGGGTCCCAACCCTGCCCGTCGCCCGCGTCCGCGTCCGCGTCGGGGCCGCTGGCCGGTCTCCAGGTGAGCTGTCTGGCGGACGGCACGCCCGTCGATCTCGCCGCGGCGCTCGCCGGAAAGCCCGCGCTGCTCAACCTGTGGGCCTACTGGTGTGGACCCTGCGCCACCGAGTTGCCGCATCTACAGGAGTTCGCGCAGCGGGCGGGCTCGGCACTCACGGTCATGACCGTGCACAGCGATCCCGACGAGGCGAAGGCACTGTCTCGGCTGACCGGACTCGGCATCACCCTGCCCGGCGTCGAGGATCCGCAGGCCGCCGTGCGCAGTGCGGTCGGTGCGCCCGCGGTGCTGCCCGTCTCGGTGCTCGTGCGGGCCGACGGCACCATCGCGAGCGTGGAGGTGCGTACGTTTGCCGACGTGGCCGACATCGCGGATACGGTATCCGCGAAGCTCGGGGTCACGGTATGACAGAGGACGTAACAGTGGCGTGTGGATCGAAGGCGATGGCGTGAACGATGTAGCGAGGCTCGACGATTCCGGCGTTCCCTCGTGGTTGCGCACCGCGATCAGATCCGGCGGCCCCGACGCCGACGACACGCTCGCTACTTCCCGCGCCCTGCGCCGGGCCATGTCGATCACCGGCAGGCCACGCCAGGCCGCTGTTCTCGTGCTGTTCGGCGGCTCGCCCGACGCCGATGAGTCGGTGCCAGGGGGCCTGCCCGCCGACGCCGACGTCCTGCTCACTCAGCGTGCCTCGACCATGCGCCAGCACCGCGGCCAGATCGCGTTCCCCGGCGGCGCCGAGGATCCCGGCGACGACGGCCCGGTCGGCACCGCCCTGCGCGAAGCCGCGGAGGAGACCGGACTCGACCCGGCCGGTGTGCAGCCGTTCGCGCTGCTGCCGAAACTGTTCGTTCCGCCGTCGAAATTCGACGTGACCCCGGTGCTCGGCTACTGGCGAGCACCCAGCGCGGTCCGCGTCGTCGATCAGGGCGAAACCGAGCGTGTCGTGCGTGTGCCGCTCACCGAATTGCTCGATCCGGCACACAGATTCATGGTGCGTGGCAGTCTCGGCTACCAGAGCCCCGCGTTCCAGGTCGACGGCATGCTGGTGTGGGGACTCACCGGCGGTATTCTCGCCGGCATCATCAAATCCGCTGGCTGGGAACGAAACTGGGATCGGGGCGACGTGCGTGACCTGGAGAGCTCGCTGGCTGCGGTCGGAATGACCCTGTGACCGCCTCGGTATGGCTCGACATCGCGGTGGTACTGATCGCGCTGGTCGCGGCGTCCACCGGCTGGCGGCAGGGCGCGGTGGCGTCGGCGCTGGCGTTCTTCGGCGTCGCGCTGGGCGCGGTCGCGGGCATTCTGATCGCACCGCACATCCTCAAGCACCTCAGTGAGGGTCGCAGCCGGGTACTCGGCGGCATCCTGCTGATCGTGCTGCTGGTGATCGTCGGTGAGGTGGCGGGCATGGTGCTCGGCCGGGCCGCGCGCACCAGCATCCGCCAACCGGTCGCCCGCAGCGTGGACAGTGTTGTCGGTGCGGTGTTGCAGGCGGTGACCGTGCTGGTCGCGGCCTGGCTGCTCGCGTTGCCGCTGGCCACCGCGTCCCAGCCCGCTGTCGCCGCCGCGATCAACGGGTCGAAGGTGCTCGCCGACGTCAATTCGGTCGCGCCGGACTGGTTGCGCAAGGTTCCCAACGAATTCTCCAAGCTGCTCGACACGTCGGGCTTGCCCGATGTGATCGGCCCGTTCGGCCGAGCGCCGATCGCCGCCGTCGAACCGCCGGATCCCTCGGTGCTGGCCAGCCCGGTTGCGGCGTCGCTGCAGCAGAGCGTGCTGCGCATCCGCGGCACCGCACCCAGTTGCCAGCGGGCGCTCGAAGGTTCCGGCTTCATCGTCGCGCCGGAACGCGTGATGACCAACGCGCACGTCGTGGCGGGCACCAACACCGTGTCGGTCGACACCGCGCGCGGTGCGCTCGACGCCACCGTGGTCCTGTTCGACCCGTCCAAGGACATCGCGGTCCTCGCCGTCCCCGGTCTGACCGCCCCCGTGCTGCCCCAGGCCCCTGAGCCCGCGAGTTCGGGCGAGAGCGCGATCGTGCTCGGTTACCCCGGTGGCGGCCCGTACACCGCCAGCGCGGCCCGTGTCCGCGAGACCCTCGACCTCACCGGCCCGACCATCCACCGCGACGGCACCGTCGAGCGTGAGGTCTACACGGTGCGCGGTCAGGTCCGCGCGGGCAACTCCGGCGGCCCGCTGGTCGACGCCGAGGGCCAGCTCCTCGGCGTGGTCTTCGGCGCGGCGGTCACCGACGACGACACCGGCTACGTCCTCACCTTGCACGAGGTCGCGTCCGAACTGGCCGCAGCCGCCCCGAGCAGCACCCCCGTCAACACGGGCGCCTGCGTACTGAGCTGATCACAGACCCATCTCGAGCGCGCCGACGCTCCGAAACTACGGCGAAACCAAGTCGTCGTGCGGCGGCGACCCGTTCACACCGTTCTGCTCGCGCCAGTGCGCGGTCAGCGCCTCGTTGACCCTGCTGGGGTTCTCCTGATGGGCGTAGTGCCCCGCACGCGGAATCGAGACCAGCGTCCGATGGGGTGATAACGACTCCCCGCGACGGAACGTGGCGTCGAGCAGATACGAGTCGTGCTCGCCGCGCAGCATCAGCACCGGGATGTCGATCGGGGTGCGCATCGTGGCCATGAACCGCTTACCGTCCGGTCGCCACTGACTGCGAAACGCCCAGCGCTGATACTCCAGCGCACTGTGCGCGGCCCCCGGTATCCGGATGGCATGCCGCATCCGCGACGCGGTCTCGACGAATTCCGCACTGCGCGACCAGGATTCACCGACCCGATCGTGCAGCAGGCGCTCCACCTCGGCGCCACCACGTCGGGTGAGCAGGTTTTCGGGATAGCGCGGCAGCTGATACCGCAGGAAATCGGGCAGCCAGGTCGCCCGTTGGGCCGGATCGCGCAGCACGGCGCTCTTGAGCGCGGCGGGATGCGGCGAGCTGACCAGCGCGATCGAGCGGACCAGTCGCGGATGCAGCACCGCGGTGGCCCAGCAGACCAGTCCGCCTTCGGCGTGGCCGACGAGCGTGGCCTCGGTGTGCCCGAGCGCCCGGACCAGGCCAGCGATGTCGCCTGCGAGGGTCCAGCCGTCGTAGCCACGCGGTGGTTTGTCGGTATCGCCGTAGCCGCGCAGGTCGACGGCGACAGTGCGATACCCGTGGCCGGCCAGCGCGGTCAGCTGATGCCGCCACGACCACCAGAAATCGGCGAAACCGTGCAGCAGCAGCACCAGGGGCGCCTCGGGGCGGTCCGCACCGTCGGGTTCGGCGACAACTGCTTCGACGACGTGGAAGCGGATTCCGTTGGCGTGCACGTCCCGGTGGGTCCACGGTCCGTCGAAACGGACGCTGGAGGGATCCGGGAATGAATTGGACGACACGCCGATCGAGCCTAGTGGGCGGGTCCGGCTGTTGCGACCGGGCCCGCCCGGCGCGTCATCGGTTGCTCGACTTCTCCAGCGACGTGGCGCCCGCACCACTGGATCCGATGGCCGCGTGCGCGTCGGCCGCGTCGCGGTGGGTGAACGCGGCGGGCAGCACCTCGGCGGCCTGCTTGAGCGAACCGATCGTCTTCTCCGGCGCGCGCACCTTCCGTACCTTGAGCCAGCCGAGCAAGGCCAGCAGGACAGTGGTGAGCACCATCAGCAGGAACACGATCAGGAACGCGGCCCAGCGCCACAGCCACATGTCGAGCAGCTCGGCGAGGAAGAAGAAGAAAAAGAACGAGCTGAACAGCAGCACTGTCAGCGCGAGGATGAAGAAGACGCTGCCGGTGAGGCCCTTCTTGATCTCACCGGTGACCTCGGCCTTGGCCAGCGCCACCTCGGCGCGCACCAGTGTCGACATCTGCTCGGTGGCATCGCGCACGAGGCTGCCGATGCTCGCCGATCCGGGCGGATTGGCGTCGGTCAACGGGATCGAAGTGACCGTCCGACCGTCATTTCCGCCTTGGGTGTAACTCACTTCGTCGACCCTTCTCCCTGTGGTAACTGGTCTGCATCGCGGCGCGCCTGGTGCACACGTCCTCGGCGCAACAGTAGCGCCGATCCGATCAGCGATGCTGCCATCGAGGTCACCAGAACGGCGGCCTTGGCAAGATCGATGGCATCGTCGCCGACGTCGGCGAGCGCGAGTTCCGCCACGAGAAGGCTAACGGTGAACCCGATCGCGCCGAGTACCGACAGGGCGAACATGTCGCGATACTCCAGTCCGGCTGGGCGTTTCGCCCAGCCGAGTTTGATAACGACCCAGCTCACACCGAAGATTCCGATGGTTTTGCCGAGCAAGAGCCCGAGGATGATCGCCAGCGCGAGCCGGTCGGTGAACAGTGATCCGAACACCGCGCCGTCGAGCGGCACACCGGAGGCGAACAGCGCGAACACCGGTACGCAGAAGCCGGCCGAGATCGGTTGCACCACATGCTCGAGGTGCGTCGCGGGCGCGATCTTCTCGCCGGGATCCTTGCGGACCCTGGTGAGCAACCCGAGTGCGACGCCGGCCAGCGTCGGATGGATGCCCGCCTCGTGCAGCGCGTACCAGCACACGAGCGCGACCGGAATATAGAACAGCGGCGTGTGCAGGCGCAGCTTCTGGGCCAGTGCCCACACTCCGCAGCAGGCGAAGGCGGCGGCCAGCCACAGCAGCGACAGCGAGGCGGTGAACAGCACCGCGATGAGAACGATGGCGAGCAGATCGTCGACCACGGCCAGGCTCAGCAGGAACACCCGCGCACTGGTGGGGATCCGCGAACCGGTCATCGCCAGGATCGCGAGCGCGAAGGCGATATCGGTGGCGACGGGAATGGCCCAGCCCTTGTCCATGCCGGGTACGCCGTGGCCCACCACCAGCGCGATCACGGCCGGGGTGATCACACCGCCTACCGCGGCGACGACCGGCAGCGCGGCCCGCTTCGGGTCGCGTAGCTCGCCGACGGCGAACTCGCGTTTGAGCTCGAGCCCGGCCACGAAGAAGAAGATCGCGAGCAGACCGTCCTTGGACCAGTCGGCCAGGGTGAGGTCGAGGTGCAGTGCGGGAATGTCGAGGTGGGTGTCGATCATCGTCTGGTAGCTCGCGCCCCACGGCGAGTTCACCCAGATCAGGGCTACCGCGGCGGCCACGAGCAGCAGCGCACCGCCGACGGTTTCGGTGCGGAGATAGCGGGTGAGCTCGGAGCGGACGCGCGTGATCAAGGGCAAGCCTTCCGGCAGAGGTCGACGGAACTGCGGGCGCTCATCGACTCGGATTCACGACCGCATGCCGACCAGACTTCCCGGCACACCTTTACTCGATCCTAACGGACCCGGCCGGTGACATCTGAGGTCACCGGCCGGTGCGCGTCAGTTGCTCCCGGTGCGAATGGCCTCGAAAACGCCCGGATCGACCAGCGTGGAGGTGTCGCCGAGCTCGCGCCCTTCGGCGACATCGCGCAGCAGCCTGCGCATGATCTTGCCGCTGCGGGTCTTGGGCAGTTCCGGCACGATGTGGATTTCGCGTGGCCGCGCGATCGGGCTGATCTCCTTGGACACCTGCGCCTTCAGCTCGGCGACCAGTTCGGGCCCGGCCGATGCCGCGGCCTCGCCGGTGAGGATCGTGAACGCGACGATCCCCTGCCCGGTGGTCGCGTCGGTGGCGCCGACCACCGCCGCTTCGGCGACGGCTGGATGCCCCACCAGCGCGGACTCGACCTCGGCGGTGGAGATGCGGTGTCCGGAGACGTTCATGACGTCGTCGACCCGGCCGAGCACCCACAGGTCGCCGTCGGCGTCGAGCTTGGCCCCGTCGCCCGCGAAGTACCATCCCTGCTCGGCGTAGCGCTCCCAGTAGGTGGCGCGGTAGCGATCCATATCGCCCCAGATGCCGCGCAGCATCGACGGCCACGGCTTGTCCAGCACGAGGTACCCGTTGGCCTCGGTTTCGCCGAGTTGCACCGGTTTGCCCTCTTCGTCGACGACCGTCGCGGAGATGCCGGGCAGCGGGCCCATCGCGGCGCCCGGTTTGGCCGCGGTGACGCCGGGCAGTGGCGCGATCATGATGGCGCCGGTCTCGGTCTGCCACCAGGTGTCGACGATGGGAGTCTTGTTCGCGCCGAAGACTTCCCGGTACCAGCGCCAGGCTTCGGGGTTGATGGGTTCGCCGACGGAGCCGAGCAGTCGCAGGGTGCTCAGGTCGTGGGCGTCGGGGATCTCCCGACCCCATTTCATGAAGGTGCGGATCAGGGTGGGTGCGGTGTAGTAGATGGTGACGCCGTACTTCTCGATGATCTGGAAGTGGCGGTGTTCGTCGGGGGAGTTGGGGGTGCCTTCGTAGACGACCTGGGTGGCGCGGTTGGCGAGGGGGCCGTAGACGATGTAGCTGTGTCCGGTGACCCAGCCGATGTCGGCGGTGCACCAGTAGACGTCGTCTCCGGCTTTGTGGTCGAAGACGTTGTGGTGGGTGTAGGCGGTTTGGGTGAGGTATCCGCCGGTGGTGTGCAGGATGCCCTTGGGTTTTCCGGTGGTGCCGGAGGTGTAGAGGATGAACAGCGGGTGTTCGGCGGGGAAGGGCTGCGCATCGTGGGAAGGTGAAGCGGCGGCGACGGTTTCGTGCCACCACAGATCGCGACCGTCGGTCCACGGCACCTCCGTGCCGACCCGGCGCACCACGAGCACGTGCTCCACCGACGACGGCACGTCGCCCTTGGCGGCCAGCGCCTCGTCGACGGCCTCCTTGAGCGGTGCGGGCTTGCCGCGCCGCCACTGTCCGTCGGTGGTGATGATCAGTCGGGCCTCGGCGTCGTCGACCCGCTGGCGCAGCGCGCTCGGCGAGAAGCCCGCGAACACCACCGAGTGCGTGAGTCCCAGCCGCGCGCACGCCAGCATCGACACGATCGCCTCGGGCACCATCGGCATGTAGATCGCGACGCGATCGCCTGCCTCCAGTCCGAGCTCGGTCAGATAGTTCGCCGCTCGCGAGACCTCCTCCAGCAGTTCGCGGTAGGTGATGTCGCGCGAGTCGCCGGGTTCGCCTTCCCAGTGGATAGCGACCTGATCGCCGTGTCCGTCGATGACGTGGCGGTCGACGCAGTTGTAGGCGACGTTGAGCTCGCCGTCGCCGAACCAGCGCGCGACCGGCGCGTCGGTCCAGTCGAGTACTTCGGTGAAGGGTTTGTGCCAGTGCAGCCGGTTGGCTTGTTCGGCCCAGAAGCCGTCGCGGTCGGTCTCGCCACGGTCGTAGAGCGTGGCGTCCGCATTGGCGGCGGCGGCGAATTCCGCACTGGGCGGAAACGAGTCCTGGTGTCCTGCAGCAGTTTCGGTCACGTCGGTTCAGCCTCACATGCCTGGTGCGGTCGGGTCGGTCGCCGGGGTGCGGCCCGGCTGTCTAGACAGTAGCCAACTGACCCGCGACGGCGTGTCCCGTTGTCGTGACGATGTTTCGCGGCGGTCAATAGGGCTAGTTCATCCGATGACTTCGCCGGACAGACCGGACGGTCGCGAGCTATCGTTTTTACTCAACGGTTCAGCTGAGCGTTCCCGATATTTGTTCATATTTTTCTGCCGAGAGCGAGGGGCTCGGCAATTTTTCCTGCGTTTCCAGCGAGTAACCGTACTGATACATGTGAACTGAAAATGGCTCGGATCGCTGAAAAATCCAGCCGGAGCCGCTAACCTCCGACCGTTAGCCACGGAATTGAACCGGGAGAGAGCGTTGAGATTCATCAGAGCGACCGCGCTGGTCGCGGCGGGACTGGCGGCCACAAGCCTCGGTCTCACCGCGTGCTCGTCCGACGACAGTGCTGATTCGAGCATCGTCACCACCAATGCGGGCGAGCCGCAGAATCCGTTGGTGCCCAGCAATACCAACGAGAACATGGGCGGCCGCGTCGTCGACCGTTTGTTCGCCGGGCTGAAGTACTACGACGCCAGCGGTGAGGCCCACGACGAGGTGGCCGAGAAGATCGAGACGGCTGATCGGAAGTCGTACAAGATCACTATCAAGCCGAATTGGAAGTTCACCGACGGCACCACGGTCACCGCGAAATCGTTCGTCGACGCGTGGAACTACGGCGCACTCGCCGACAACGCGCAGCTGCAGAGCTACGTGTACAGCCCGATTGCCGGGTTCGACGAGGTGAGTGCCGAGAATCCCACCGTCAAGACGATGTCGGGCTTGAAGGTTGTCGACGACCGAACCTTCACCGTCGAGTTGAAGTCGCCCTCGATCGACTTCGAGAGCGCGCTCGGCTACGCGCCGTTCTATCCGCTGCCCGATGCCGCTTTCAAGGATATGAAGGCGTTCGGTGAGAAGCCGATCGGCAACGGTCCCTACGCGTTCGGTTCGTGGGAACACAACGTGAAGATCGATCTCACGCCCAACCCGGACTATCCCGGTGGCCGCCCGGCCATGAACAAGGGCCTGCGATTCGTGATGTACCAGTCCTACGACACCGCGTACGCGGATCTGCAGGCCGGAAATCTCGACACACTCGACACCATTCCCGACAGCGCGATCACCACGTACGAGAGCGATCTCGGCGACCGTGCCATCACCAAGCCGACCGCGCAGAACCAGCACATCGGCATCCAGACCACCGTGCCGCATTTCGGTGGCGAGGAAGGCATTCTGCGTCGCAAGGCCATCTCGATGGCGATCAACCGCCCGCAGATCATCGACAAGATCTTCAACGGCACGCGCACGCCGTCGCGCGACTTCACCGCCGCGACCCTGCCCGGCTACGACGCGAACCTGCCGGGTGCGGAAGTGTTCGATTACAACCCCGACCAGGCCAAGAAACTGTGGGCGCAGGCCGACGCGATGTCGCCGTGGTCGGGTCAGTACCAGATCACCTACAACAGCGACGGCGGCCACCAGGCCTGGATCGAAGCTGTCGCCAACAGCGTGAAGAACACCCTCGGTATCGACGCGGTCGCCAACCCGATGCCGACGTTCAAGAACATTCGCGACGCGGTGAACGCCAAGACGATCGGTACCGCGTTCCGCTATGGCTGGCAGGGCGACTACCCCACGATGATGCAGTTCCTCAGTTCGCAGTACTACAGCTTCTCCGAGACCAACAACGTCAACTACAACAATCCCGAGGTGGACCGGCTGTTCAACGCCGCCCTCGCCGCCCCGACACAGGCGGATTCCTACAAGCTGATCGCGCAAGCGCAGGCGATCATGATCAAGGAGATGGCGGACATCCCAGTGTTCGACTACGTCGCCAACGCGGGCCGCTCGGACAAGGTCACCAAGGCCGAGCTCACCTGGAACGGCCTGTTCGACTTCGAGAACATCGAGAAATAGAACTCGACAGCTGGGCCGGGCCACTGCGAAGTGGCTCGGCCCCGGTCGTTTTCGGAGGAAACGATGGCTTGGTACGTAGTTCGGCGTCTGCTCCAGATGATCCCGGTATTCCTGGGCGCGACGCTGCTCATCTATGCAATGGTCTTTCTGATTCCGGGTGACCCGATCAAGGCGCTGGCCGGCGAGAAACAGCTGACGCCGGCCGCCGAGGCGGTACTGCGCGCCCGGTATCACCTCGATCAGCCTTTCATCGTGCAGTACCTGCATTATTTGAAGGGAATTCTGACTTTAGATTTCGGCACCTCGTTCTCGGGCAGACCGGTCCGCGAAGAACTCGAACGCGCCTTCCCGATCACCATCAGGCTGGCGTTTCTCGCCGTGTTCATCGAAGGTCTTTTCGGCATTTTGTTCGGCATGATCGCCGGGTTGCGAAAGGGCAAGCTCTTCGATTCGACCATGCTCATCGCGAGCCTGGTGATCATCGCGCTGCCGGTGTTTGTCGTCGGTTATCTCGCGCAATTCTTTCTGGGTGTGAAATGGGGGATCGCCCCGGTTACTGTCACGGGTAAAGCGAGCCTGAGCGAGTTGATCGTTCCCGCGTTCGTGCTCGGCTCGCTGTCGTTCGCCTATGTACTGCGGCTGACCCGAAACTCGGTGGCGGAGAACAAATCCGCCGACTTCGTTCGCACGGCGACGGCCAAAGGGCTCGGGCGCCGACGCGTGGTGAGCGTGCACATTCTGCGGAATTCGATGATCCCGGTCGTCACCTTTCTCGGTGCCGATTTCGGCGCGTTGATGGCGGGTGCGATCGTCACCGAGGGCATCTTCAACATTCCCGGCGTCGGCGGCACCATGTACCAGGCGATCATCCGCGGCGAGCCACCTACGGTGGTGTCGTTCGTGACGGTGCTGGTGGTGGTGTTCCTGATCGTCAACCTCGTGATCGACCTGCTCTACGCCGCACTGGACCCGAGGATCCGCTATGCATGACAAGCAACAGCATTTCGTGGCCCCCGCCGACGAGGTGGAGGTGCTCGCCACCGACCGTGTCCTGGACCAGGGCACCCCGACCAGCATCTGGGGCGACGCGTGGCGGCGACTGCGCCGAAACCCCGTGTTCCTGGTCTCGGTGGTGTTGATCGTGTTCGTCATGCTCGTGGTGGTGTGGCCGTCGCTGTTCACCAGCCAGGACCCGCGGTTGTGCCTGGGGGAGTTCGGCATGGACGGCCCGCGCGAGGGTCATCCGTTCGGCTTCGACAAGCAGGGTTGTGATGTCTACGCCCGCACCGTCTACGGCGCGCGTGCGTCGGTGAGCGTCGGCATCGCATCGGCGATGCTGTTCCTGCTGGTAGGTGGCATCCTCGGCGCGATTTCCGGTTTCTACGGTGGGCTGCTCGACACGATCGTCTCGCGCATCGCCGAGATCTTCTACGCCATTCCGATGGTGCTGGCCGCGATCGTGCTGCTGCAGCTGCTGCGGCCCGCGGGGATCATGACGGTCGTCGCGATCCTGGTGGCCTTCACCTGGCCGCAGGCCGCGCGCATCACGCGTGGCGCGGTGATCGAGGCCAAGAACAGCGAATATGTCACCGCCGCGAAGGCGCTGGGCGTGTCGCGTCTGGGCACGCTGATGAAACACGTGCTGCCCAACTCGGCGAGTCCGCTGATCGTGGTCGCCACCATCTGGCTCGGCGTCTTCATCGTCACCGAGGCGACGCTGTCCTATCTCGGCGTCGGTCTGCCGCCGAGCATCGTGTCCTGGGGCGCCGATATCGACCGCGCCAAGACCGAGATCCGTACCTCGCCGATCCTGTTCTATCCGGCGACCGCGCTGGCCATCACCGTGCTGAGCTTCATCATGCTCGGCGACGCGGTGCGCGACGCGCTCGATCCGAAGGAGCGCACCCGATGAGCCTCGACAAATCCGCGCCCGAGCCCCTGCTCGAAATCCGGGACCTGGACGTCGGTTTCACCTCCGACGGCAAGGAGATCCCCGCCGTCCGCGGCGTGAGCCTCACCGTCTACCCCGGGCAAACCGTCGCCATCGTCGGCGAATCCGGCTCGGGCAAGTCCACCACCGCGCACGCCATCATCAACCTGCTGCCCGGCACCGGCAGGGTCACCGGCGGTTCGATCCTGTTCGACGGCAAGGACCTGACGAAAGCGTCGGAGAAGGAGATCGTCGCCATCCGCGGCAACGGCATCGGCCTGGTTCCACAGGACCCGATGTCGAACCTGAACCCGGTGTGGAAGATCGGCTTCCAGATCCGGGAAACCCTGGTGGCCAACGGTATCGCCACCGGCGCCGCGGCCCGCGAACGCGCGGTGGAACTGCTGGCCGAGGCGGGTATGTCCGATGCCGAACGCCGCGTGAACCAGTACCCGCACGAGTTCTCCGGTGGTATGCGCCAGCGCGCGCTCATCGCGATCGGCCTGTCGTGCAGGCCGAAACTGCTGATCGCCGACGAGCCGACCTCGGCGCTCGACGTCACGGTGCAACGCCAGATCCTCGGCCATCTCGAACAGCTCACCACCGAGCTGGGGACCGCGGTGCTGCTGATCACCCACGACCTCGGCCTCGCCGCGGAACGGGCCGAGCACCTGGTGGTGATGTATCGCGGCAAGGTGGTGGAATCCGGCCCCGCACTGCAGATTCTGCGCGATCCGCAGCATGCGTACACCAAGAAGCTGGTGAACTCGGCGCCGTCGCTGGCGGCATCGCGGATGTCGTCGTCGCGGCAGCGGGCCGAAGTGCGCGCGCAGGCTGTCGAAGTGGCTGTCGCCGAGAAGGCATCCGACGCAGTGCCCGACACCGTGCTCGATGTGCGAAACCTGTCCAAGGCGTTCAAGATTCGGGGCAAGCGGCCGTGGCTGTCCACGGACTTGGTGGCCGTCGACGAGGTGAGTTTCACGGTCTGTCGCGGCACCACCACCGCGATCGTCGGTGAGTCGGGATCCGGCAAGTCGACCATCGCGCAGATGGTGCTCGGCCTGCTCGAACCGACGTCGGGCACCGTGGAGTTCGACGGCAAGGACGTCGCGAAGCTCGACAGCAAGGGCGCGTTCGCCTTCCGGCGGCGGGTGCAGCCGATCTTCCAGAATCCCTACGGCTCGCTCGATCCGATGTACTCGATCTTCCGCACGATCGAGGAACCGCTGCGGGTGCACAAGATCGGTACTCCCGCCGAGCGCGAAGCGGTGGTGCGTGACCTGCTCGACAAGGTGTCGCTGCCTGCGTCGGTGCTGCGGCGCTATCCCAACGAGTTGTCGGGCGGGCAACGTCAGCGGGTGGCGATCGCCCGCGCGCTGGCCCTCTCGCCCGAGATGGTGGTCTGCGACGAGGCGGTCTCGGCGCTGGACGTCCTGGTCCAGGCTCAGATCCTCACCTTGCTCAACGACCTCCAGGCCGAACTGGGGCTGACGTATTTGTTCATCACTCACGACCTGGCGGTTGTTCGGCAGATCGCGGACAACGTGTTGGTCATGCGCGAGGGGAAGGTGGTGGAGGCGGCCACAACGGACGAGGTGTTCGCATCTGCGCGCGAGGAGTACACACGGGCATTGCTCGAGGCGATTCCTGGTCGCGAGCTGCTCACGGGGTAAGGGTGCCGGCCGGGCTCCCGAAACCCTTCGAGAGCCCGGCTCATCGGCGTAGCGTGGATTCGTCCGAGGTGGTGCGGTGTGGATCGCGGGGTTGGAGACGCCGGTGGATCGAATCGATGCTG